>JBKPCB010000063.1:0-57543 GCA_046727155.1 Candidatus Methylomirabilota bacterium
CTACGCGGGCCTGGGGTTGACGGGATCGCTGAGAGAGGCGCTGGCAGTCGAGACACCGGTGGTCGGCACCAATCTCGAGGGCATCCCGGAGCTCGTCGCCGACGGCGAGACGGGTCTTCTCGTGCCGCCGCGCAATCCCGAGGCGCTGGCCCAGGCCATTCTCCGGATGATCGAGAATCCGACCCGCGCCAAGGCCATGGCGCGCGCCGGCCGCAAGCGGGTCGAGACGCAGTTCTCCACGGCCGTCAAGGTCCGCCGCACCGAAGCGCTCTACGAGCGGCTGCTCGCCGCTCGAGAAGCCCCGTGAACGCCAAGTACAAGCTGCTGCTGCGCATCGTCCCGCACCTCAAGCCGTACTGGCTCGTCCTCGTGATCGGCGGGCTCATGGCGCTCGTCGTCTCGGCCTCCGAGGGCTTCATCGCCTGGCTGGTCAAGCCGGCCATGGACGACATCTTCCTCAAGCGGGACCTCTTGATGCTCAAGCTGATCCCGCTGGCGCTGCTGGGCGCCTTTCTCGTCAAGGGCGCGGGCCGCTTCGGCCAGTCCTATCTGATGGCTTCGGTAGGCGAGCGCGTGATCGCGCGCATCCGCCGCGACCTCTACGCCCACATCCAGGGCATGCCGCTGTCCTTCTTCGCCTCGCTTCACTCGGCCGAGCTGATGAGCCGCGTGGTCACCGACGTGAACCGCCTCGCGCGGCTGGCCTCGACGGTGCTCGTCATGGCGGTGCGACAGGTCGGCACCATCATCGCGCTGCTCGTGGTGATGTTCGCCCGCGAATGGGTGCTGGCCCTCATCGCTGTCGCGGTCTTCCCCGCGGTCGGAGCCACAGTGAGAGCCATCGGGCGGAAGCTCTACAAGATCAATCGGCGCTCCCAGGAGAAGATCGCCGAGCTGAACGTGGTGCTCCAGGAGTCGTTCACCGGGACCAAGATCGTCAAGGCCTTCGGGCGGGAGCGCCTCGAGCAGGAGCGCTTCAATCAGGTCAACGATCGGTTGATGGACCTCGCGCTGAAGAACCAGCGCACCGATCAGCTCGCCGAGCCCTTGATGGAGGTAATGGGCGCGCTCGGCATCATGGGCGCGCTCTGGTACGGCGGCTACCAGGTCATCGCGGGCCACCTGACCCCGGGTGAGTTCTTCTCCTTCACCGCCGCGGTCATCCTGCTCTACGGTCCCGTGCGCCAGCTGTCGCGGATGGTCAATACGGTCCAGCAGTCGCTCTCTTCAGTCGAGCGTGTGTTCGAGATCATCGACACCCCGCCCGCCATCGTGGATGCGGCCGGCGCGCACACCCTGAGCGGCTTCAGCGACCGTATCGTCTTCGAGCATGCCGGCTTCACCTATCCCGAAACCGAGGAGCCGGCGCTGCGCGACATCTCGCTCACGGTCAGCAAAGGCGAGCTGGTGGCGTTCGTCGGCATGTCGGGGGCGGGCAAGACGACGCTCATGGATCTGCTGCCGCGCTTCCACGACGTCAGCGCCGGCCGCATCACCATCGACGGCCACGACCTGCGCCAGGTCAGCGTGGCCTCGCTCCGCGCGCTGATGGGCATCGTGACCCAGGAGACCTTCCTCTTCCACGACACCATCGGCTACAACATCGGCTACGGCAGGCCCGGCGCCACGCAGGCCGAGGTCGAGCGCGCCGCGCGCATGGCCCAATGCAGCGATTTCATCGCCGCGCTCCCCGAGGGCTACGCCACCCAGGTCGGCGAGCGGGGCGTGAAGCTCTCGGGCGGGCAGCGGCAGCGGCTGGCCATCGCGCGCGCTTTCCTCAAGGATCCCCCCATTCTCATCCTGGACGAGGCCACCTCGGATCTGGACGCAGAGAGCGAGTTCCTCGTCCAGCAGGCGCTCAACGAGCTGATGAAGGGACGCACCGTGCTGGTGATCGCCCACAGGCTGGCCACGGTCAAGCACGCCGACCGCGTGGTGGTCGTCCACAGCGGCCGCATCGCCGAGGCCGGCACCCACGACGAGCTCTTGGCCAAAGAGGACGGGATCTACCGCCGGCTCGCCACGCTGCAGATGCTGGACGCCCTGCCCGCCCTCTAGTCCCCTCTCCTCCTGGTTTAGTCCCCTCTCCCCCTCGGGGAGAGGGCTAGGGTGAGGGGTCGTTCGTCAGTTCGCGCCAGCCCTTGACCCGTCGGGTCGGCGCGACTTACCCTTACGCAACCTGTTCCTGCGCGGCCCGAGCCGCGCGCCCATTGGCCAGACCGCTGGAGGGCAACATGACCTGTCCCCGGTGCCGGCAGAACACTCCACCCGGCGCCACACTCTGCCCGAAGTGCGGAGCCCCTCTCGGGCGGAGCGCCCGCCGCCGCCCTAAAACCGGCGTCGAGCCGATTCTCAACGCCATCGCCAAGACGGCGGCGCGCCTCTGCGACGCCCACGACGCCCAGATTCTTCTCGTTCACGATGATCAGCTTCGACACGTCGCGCATCACGGGTCGGTACCGACCACCCGGGCGATTGGAGAATCGATTCCCATCAACCGTGACACTGTCTACGGCCGAACGCTGCTCGACCGCCGGACGATTCACGTCCGTGACATGAAGGCGGCCGTCCGAACACAATACCCCGAGCTCAAGGCGAGGCAAAGGGCGACCGGGATCAGGACGATGCTGGCGGTGCCTCTTCTCTCCGAGGGCGCGGCCATCGGCGCCATCACGATCCGTCGCCGCCAGGTCCGCCCCTTCACGCCCAAGCAGATCGCCCTGCTCAAGACCTTCGCCGACCAGGCAACCCTCGCCATCGAGAACGCCCGCCTCACCGGGGAGCTGGAGGCCCGCAACCGCGACCTCACCGAGGCTCTCGAGCAGCAGACCGGAACCAGCGAGATCCTCCGCGTCATCAGCAGCTCGCCCACCGATCTCCAGCCGGTGCTCGACGCTATAGCCGCGAGCGCCGCCCGGCTTTGTGACTCGATCGATGCTCAAGTGTTTCGTATTGGCGGAGATGTTCTTCAGTTAGTGGCTTCCTACGGACCCCTCCCGAAACCTGAAGCGAGACCCATAAACCGTGGCTCGCTCAGTGGCCGGGCCGTGGTGGACCGCCGAACGATCCACATCCACGACCTCGCGGCGGAAAGCGACAGCGAATGGCCCGTGGGCAAGGCCCACCAGAAGCGTATCGGCCATCGGACGACCCTTGCCACACCCCTGTTGCGTGAGGGAATTCCACTGGGGGCCATTACGGTTCGCCGCATGGAGGTCCGCCCCTTTTCGGACAAGCAGGTCAGGCTCCTCGAAACCTTTGCCGACCAGGCCGTCATCGCCATCGAGAACGTCCGCCTGTTCAGCGAGCTCGAGGCGCGCAACAGCGAGCTCCGGGTCGCGCTGGAGCAGCAGACGGCGACCAGCGATCTCCTCAAGGTGATCGGCCGATCCACCTTCGATCTCCAGCCCGTCTTCGAGACGCTGGCCGTGAACGCCGTCAGGCTGTGCGAGGCGAAACGCGGGGTAATCTTGCGCTTCGATGGGCAGCTCCTGCGGTTTGCGGTGGGCCACAACGTCTCAACCAAGCTCAGACAGTTTTTCGAGCAGAACCCAATTGCACCCGGGCGCAACACCAATGCCGGGCGCGCCGCCCTCGAGCGGCGCACGGTCCACAATCTCGATGTCCTGGCCGATCCCGAGTACACCTACGGCGGGTCCCAGGTGGATCCCTACCGGACCGTGCTCGCGATCCCCATGCTCAGGGCGGACGACCTGCTCGGGGTCATCATCATCTATCGACACGAGGTCCTGCCGTTCACCGACAACCAGATCGCCCTCATGGAGACCTTCGCCGACCAGGCCGCCATCGCCATCGAGAACGCGCGGCTGCTCACCGCATTGCAGGCGAAGAACGCCGACCTTACCGAGGCGCTCGAGCAGCAGACGGCGACCAGCGAGATCCTCCGGGTCATCTCGAGTTCGCCCACCGACGAGCAGCCGGTTTTCGAGGCCATCGTGGAAAGCGCGCGCCGGCTCTGCGAAGCCACCTTCAGCGTCGTTTTTCTCGTCGACGCCGGGCAACTCACACTTGCGGCCATTCGAGGAGTGGACGAAGCCGGCATCGCCGCGGTACACCAGGCGTACCCTCGGCCGGTGGCGCGCGACACGACGTCGGGGCGCGCCATCCTGGATCAGCGTTTGGTGCATATCGAGGACACGAGACTCGACCCCACCTATACCCATCCGCTGCGCGACGTCCTCGGCTTGATCTCCGTCCTCACCGTGCCCATGTTTCGTGAGGGCCGCCCGTTCGGGGCGCTCAGCGTCTGGCGCCCCGAGCCGCGACCTTTCACCGACAAGCAGATCGCGCTGCTCCAGACCTTCGCCGACCAGGCCGTCATCGCCATCGAGAACGTGCGCCTCTTCAAAGAGCTCGAGGCCCGCAACCGCGACCTGACCGAGGCGCTGGAGCAGCAGACGGCGACCAGCGAGATTCTCCGCGTGATCAGCCAGTCGCCGACAGACGTGCAGCCCGTCTTCGATATCATCGGAGAACGAGCGGAGAGACTGTGCGCTGCCGACGTCAGCGTCGTATCGAGGTTCGACGGAGAGTTGATCCAGCTAGTGGCCCTCCACGGCGTGGCCCAGGAGGGCGTGGAGGCTGTGCGGCGCGCGTTCCCGATGCGGTCGGACGACGAGACGGTGACGGCGCGTGCGTTCCGGAACTGTGCTGTCACTCATGTCCCGGACGTCCTCGCCGATTCTAACTATCAGCAGAAAGATGCGGCTCGCGCGGGGGGCTACCGTGGCTGCCTCGGGGTGCCGATGGTCCGGGAGGGACAGGTCATTGGCGTGATTTTCGTGGCGCGGGCGACGCCCGGATACTTCGCCGACACGCAGGTCGAGTTGCTGAAGACCTTCGCCGACCAGGCTGTCATCGCCATCGAGAACGTCCGCCTGTTCAAGGAGCTCGAGGCGCGCAATAGCGATCTCACCGAGGCCCTAGAGCAGCAGACGGCGACCAGCGAAATCCTGCGCGTGATCAGCAGCTCGCAGACCGACGTCCAGCCGGTGTTCGAGACGATCGTCAGAAGCGTCGTGAGATTGTGCGACGGACTCTTCAGCGGGCTTTATCAGTTCGACGGCGAGCTGATCCATCAGGGCGCCCATCACAACTACACCCCCGAAGCCCTCGAGGCAGTGAATCGAGTATTCCCAGCGCGCCCCAGCCGAGCCCTCGGAACAGGGCGGGCGATCCTCGAGCGCGCAGTGATCCACATACCCGACGTCGAGAGCGATCCGGAGTACCAGCAGCAAGGGCTGACCCGCGCGATCGGCATGCGAAGCGGTCTCTTCGTCCCAATGCTGCGGGACGGCGCTCCCATCGGCGTCATCGTGGTGGCGCGCGCCGAGCCCGGACCGTTCTCCGACAACGAGATCGATCTGCTGAAGACCTTCGCCGACCAGGCCGTCATCGCCATCGAGAATGTCCGTCTCTTCAAGGAGCTCGAGGCGCGCAATAGCGACCTCACCGTGGCCCTCGAGCAGCAGACGGCGACGAGCGAGATTCTGCGCGTGATTTCGCGCTCGCCCACCGATGTTCAGCCGGTGTTCGAGACGATTGCCGCCAGTGCCGTTCGACTCTGCCGGGCGCTCTTCAGCATTGTGTCCCGGCGGGAGGGTGATCTCATCTACGTCGCGGCCCAGAACAACCTCGGCCCGGCGGCCTTAGAGGAAATCGGGCATTCCTACCCGATGCCGGTGGACAGAGAGTCGATCACCGGGCGCACGCTGGTGGACCGCACAGTGGTTCATGTTCGAGACGTCGAGGCTGATCCTGACGTGCCGGGGCGTGGCCGCCAACTCTCGCGCGCCTTCGGCTTTCGCACAGTCGTGTCGGTGCCAATGCTGCGAGAGGGGGAGGCGATAGGTTCCATCGCGGTCGCCCGCGCGGAGGCGGACCCGTTCTCGGAACAGGAGATCGTCCTCCTTCAAACCTTCACCGATCAGGCCGTGATCGCCATCGAGAACGTGCGGCTGTTCAAAGAGCTGGAGGCGCGCAACCGCGATTTGACCGACGTGCTCGCCCGGCAGACGGCGACGAGCGAGGTGCTGAAGGTGATCAGCCGCTCCGCCTTCGACCTGCAGCCCGTGTTCGACACGATGGCTGAGAACGCCGTCAGGTTATGCGAAGCCGAGAGGGCGTTCATCTTCCGGTTTGACGGCGAGTTCCTCCGGGCGGCGGCGTCCTACAACGTGGGCCTCGAACTCAGGGAGTTCGTAGATCGGAACCCGATCGCCCCGGGACGACACAGCATCTCGGCACGCGCTGCCCTCGAGCGGCGAACGGTGCACATCCCTGACGTTCAGGCTGATCCCGATTATGCGTACGCTGTGCGGGATGTGGAGCCGATCCGGACGCTGCTCGCGGTCCCGATGCTCAAAGGCGACGACCTGGTGGGAACTATCACCATCTACAGACTAGAGGTCAAACCGTTCACCGACAAGCAGGTCGCGCTCGTGGAGACCTTTGCTGACCAGGCGGTGATCGCCATCGAGAACGTGCGGCTGTTCAAGGAACTGGAGACGCGGACGGGCGAGCTCACCCGTTCGGTCGACCAGTTGACGGCGCTCGGGGAAGTCGGCCGGGCGGTCAGCTCGACGCTCGACGTCGAGACCGTGCTCAACACCATCGTCTCTCGCGCGAACCAGCTCGCAAGTGCGGACGGGTGCGCGATCTACGAGTACGACGAGACGACCAATCAGTTCCATGTCCGCGCGACCTACAACTTCGACCCGGACGTCGTCGAGGCCAGCCGGGCGATGCCCCTCCGGAAGGGCGAAGGTCTCATGGGTCGAGCGGCGGAGGTGCGCGAGCCGATTCAGACTCCCGACATCGCCTCGCCCGGTACCTACCAAAGCCGCCTGCGTGACGTGCTTGTCCGCGCGGGGTACCGGGCAGCACTCTCCGTCCCGCTCCTGCGCGAGGATCAGGTCATCGGCAGCCTCTCCTTGGCCAGGAAGACCCCTGGGGAGTTCCCTGTCGAGGTCATCGAGCTGCTCAAGACCTTCGCGACCCAGTCGGCCCTGGCCATCCAGAACGCGCGGCTCTTCCGGGAGATCGAGGCGAAGAGCCGGGAGCTCGAGGTGGCGAGCCGGCACAAGTCCGAGTTCCTGGCCAACATGTCGCACGAGCTGCGCACCCCGCTCAATGCCATCATCGGCTACAGCGAGATGGTCGAGGAGGAGGCCGCGGGCCTGGGCGCCGAGGGCCTGGTGCCCGACCTCAAGAAGATCAACTCTGCCGGCAAGCATCTCCTCGAGCTGATCAACTCCGTGCTGGACCTCGCGAAGATCGAGGCGGGCAAGATGGAGCTTTACCTCGAGACCTTCAGCGTCCCGGACATGGTGCGGGACATCGCAGCCGTCGTCCAGCCGCTGGCGCAGAAGCGGTCGAACCAGCTCGAGGTCCACTGCGACGCGAGCGCCGGCACCATGCGCGCCGACCTCACCAAGGTCCGCCAGGCCCTCTTCAACCTCCTGAGCAATGCCTGCAAGTTCACCGAGCGCGGCACGGTGTCGCTCACCGTGGGCCGCGACGCGACGGGCGCCGGCGAGCGGCTTACCTTCGAGGTGAAGGACACGGGGATCGGGATCACTCCCGAGCAGATGACGCGGCTCTTCCACGAGTTCTCCCAGGCGGACGCCGAAGTCACGCGGAGATACGGGGGCACGGGTCTCGGGCTGGCGCTGAGCCAGAGGCTGTGCCGGATGATGGGCGGCGACATCACCGCGGAGAGCGAGGCCGGCCGAGGAAGCACCTTCACCATCAGGCTCCCGGTCAGCGTGGCCGAGCCCATTGCCGAGGCGGCAGCGGCAAGCGGCGCGGCCAGGCCGGCTACCGGGCAGGCCGGGACCGTGCTCGTCATCGACGACGAGGCGACGGTGCGCGATCTGATGGAACGCTTCCTCGAGAAGGAGGGATTCCGAGTGGTCACCGCGTCCGGCGGCCAGGAAGGGCTGCGGCTCGCCAAGGAGCTCCGGCCGGATGCCATCACGCTCGACGTCATGATGCCCGCCATGGACGGCTGGGCCGTTCTCTCGGCGCTCAAGTCGGATCCCGATCTGACCGACATTCCGGTGATCATGCTCACCATGCTTGACGCCCGGAACCTGGGCTATGCCCTCGGGGCCTCGGACTACCTCACCAAGCCGATCGACCGCGACCGCCTCACCGCGGTGCTGAAGAAGTACCGGCGGGACCTCCCGGTGCTGGTCGTGGATGATGATGCCGACCTCCGCCGGCGGCTCTGCCGGCTTCTCGAACAGGACGGCTACAAAGTGGTGGAGGCCGAGCACGGGCGCGAGGCGCTGGCAGTTCTCTCCGACATAGCCCCCGGGCTCATCCTGCTGGACCTCATGATGCCGGAGATGGACGGGTTCGAGTTCGTCGTCGAGCTCCGCCGACACGAAGCGTGGCGGGAGATCCCCGTCATCGTCATCACCGCCAGGGACCTCACGGCCGAGGACCGCCTCCGGCTCAACGGCTACGTCGAGAAAGTGCTCCAAAAGGGGACCTACAGCCGCGATGGGCTGCTCGCCGAGGTGCGGGAGCTCGTGACGGCCTCCATCGCCCGCCGGCGGGGAGCGCGCTGATGCCCAAGATCCTCCTGGTCGAGGACAATGAGATGAACCGGGATATGCTGTCCCGGCGCCTGCAGAAGCGGGGCTACGATGTCGTCCTCGCCGAGGACGGCCAGCAGGGAGTGAGTCTGGCGCAGTCGGAGTCGCCGGCGCTCATCCTAATGGACATGAGCCTGCCCGTGCTCGACGGCTGGGAGGCGACGCGCCAGCTCAAGTCGGCTCCGGCTACCCGCTCGATCCCGATCATCGCGCTGACGGCACACGCAATGGCGGGGGACCGGGAGCGGGCGCTGGAGGCGGGCGCCGACGATTTCGATACCAAACCAATCGAGCTCACTCGCCTCCTGGAGAAGATCGAGGCGCTGCTGGCAAAGAAGCCCGCTCCATGACCCTCGATCCCGCTGATCTCGCTCGCCTGCGCCACGAGCTGCGCACCCCCCTGAATCACATCATCGGCTATAGCGAGATGCTGCTCGAGGAGGCGAGCGAGGACAATCGCGCTGCGCTCTCGGATAAGCTTCGCCGCATCCACGAAGATGGAAAGCGCCTGCTCGCCCTGATTACTGAATTCCTCTCCCCCGCGCAGGAGGATACGGGCGCGCCGGATCTGGCATCGATCCGCGCGGCGCTCACACCGCCCCTGGAGCGCATCATCGCCTCAACCGAGATCCTGAAGAAAGAGGCTGCGCAGGCCCGTGCGACGGATCTTCTCCCGGATATCGACCGGATCTCTTCAGCCGCCGCCCGACTGCTGGCGGTGACCAACCATGGCGGGATCCCTCCCGCTGCTGGGAGCGCAGCCGACAGGCCCGCCAGCCAGACGGCGGCCGTGACGGAAGATTCTTCGCGGCTCGTTGCCGATCGGGGCGTCATCCTTGTGGTCGACGACGACCAGAACAATCGGGAGATGCTAGCTCGCCGGCTTGCCCGCGAGGGGCACCACGTCCATGCGGCCGCCGACGGCCCGGCGGCGCTTGACCTTCTCAAGACTCACCCGGTCGATCTGGTCCTCCTCGACGTGATGATGCCCGGAATGGACGGCTATGAAGTCCTTCGGCAGCTGAAGTCGGATCCGGCGCTGCGCGACGTCCCCGTGCTGATGATCTCCGCGCTCGACGAGCTGGACAGCGTGGTTCGCTGCGTCCAGCTCGGAGCCGAAGACTACCTGCCGAAGCCCTTCGACCCGGTGCTGCTCAGGGCGCGCATCGGCGCCTGTCTCGAGAAGAAGCGGCTGCGCGACCGAGAGGTCCGGCATCTCCGCGAGCTGTCCGAGTGGAATCGCACGCTCGAGCAGCGGGTCCAGGAGCAGGTCGCCCAAGTCGAGCGTCTGGGCCGGCTCAAGCGCTTCTTCTCGCCCCAGCTCGCCGAGCTCATCCTCGCGGGAGGCGCGACGATCCCCTCAAATCGCACCGGCGGCAGGTCACGGTTGTCTTCCTCGATCTCCGAGGGTTCACGGCCTTCGCCGAAACGGCCGAGCCCGAGGAGGTGATGGCGGTCCTGCGCGAGTACCACGCCGAGATGGGTAAACTCGTCCTCGAGCACGAGGGCACGCTCGAGCGCTTTACCGGCGACGGCATGATGATCTTCTTCAATGACCCCGTGCCGGTGACGAACCCGGCCGAGCGCGCGATCCGCATGGCCGTGGCCATGCGCGAGCGGGTCAACGACCTCAGCGCCGGCTGGCGCAAGCGGGGTTACGACCTAGCCCTGGGCGTCGGGATCGCCGACGGGTACGCCACCATCGGCGCCATCGGCTTCGAGGGACGCTGGGACTACGGCGCAATCGGCACGGTCACGAACCTGGCGGCGCGGCTCTGCGGCGAGGCCAAGGGCGGCCAGATCCTCGTCACATCGCGCGTCGCCGGAGCCCTCGAAGACCTCATCGAATGCAAGGAGGTGGGCGCGCTGGCTCTCAAGGGCTTGCTCAAGCCCGTGCCGACCCTTCATGTGCTCGGGCTCAGGCCGAGCCGGTGAGCGCGGCGCTCCCGTAACCCGTCTGCCGCCGCTCCTTACTTTTTGGCGAACACTTCTTTGAGCAGGGCCGTGGTCCGCGCGGCCGGATTCCTGCGGATCTCCCGCTCCTGCTCACCCACCACGTGGAAGAGCCCGTCGAGCGCCTTGCTCACAACATACCCGTCGATGTCAAAGGCTTGGGTTTGAGCGAAGGGAATGGCCTTGAACCGCCCAACCAGCTCCTGGTACTGACGAGTCACGCCCACCTCGCTCATGGCTCGGTTCACGGCCGGCCTGAATGCGGCCGTGAGTCTGTCCGTTGTCTTTCCCTTGAAGAACTCCGTCGCGGCCGTTTCCCCGCCCCCCAGGATCTTCTGGGCGTCATCAAAGGTCATGGCGCCGATGGCGTCCCAAAAGATCGACTTGGCCGCCGGCGCCGCTCGCTCGGCCGCGCGATTCATGCTGAGAACGAATTCATCGACCTTTGGACCATACCCGACCACACGAAGCCCCTGCTCCACGGTCCGAAGCTTCTCCGGCATGAGGATCTTGATCGCCTCATTGCGAAAGTAGCCGTCAACGCGTCCGGTGAGACCGACCGACTTCTCCGTGGCGACTTGGAGGGCCTCCTTCAATCCGGCGCCGATCTTCGCGTCAGAGGGGCTGGCCTGCTGGCCGATGCCCAGGCCCTTGAGGACCTGGTCCAGCTGGGCCCATGCCGGTGTCGCGACGAGTACGAAGCCAAGGGCAATGGAGAGTCCGCGGTGAGTCACGGCCATACGCATCTCCTGAAAGACCGGGTTCGGGCCAAGAGGGGTAGACAAAGAGTACCAAACTGCCGCCCGCAGAACGCACTTGACATCGATTCGATATTTCGATAGACTTCGAACTATGAAACCCATCGCCCCGCTGCCAGTGGCGCGGCTCTCGGCCAGCGAGGCCCACGCGGAGGCCTTCAAGGCCCTGGCACATCTGACGCGACTGCAGGTCTTCTTCGTGCTGGTCCGCGCCGGGCGGGAAATGCCGGTGGGCGAGATTCAGGAAGCCGTCGGCATTCCCGGACCCACGCTCTCCCATCACCTGGACATCCTGCGGCGGGCCGGGCTCGTCGAGAGCCGGAAGGAAGAGCGGTACATCTACTTTTCAGTCCAGCGGGAAACGGTCACGACCCTGGTGCGTCTGCTGACCGCCTGCTGCTAAAGGGGGATCGTATGAGCGCGAAGGTGCATCTCCACATGCACGTGGCCGATCTCGCCAAGAGCCGGGACTTCTATGAGAAGTTTCTCGGCGGCCGTCCGGTCAAAGAGAAAGCCGGGTACTTCAAATTCCTCCCGGAGTGGGCGCCCGTCAATCTCGCGCTCACCGAGGGCCGCTCAACGGGAGGGGGCATCGTCGATCACGTCGGCATCCAGGTCGACTCACCGGAGACCGTGATGGCGCACTTGGCTCGCGTCAAGGCCGCCGGGCTCCCGGTGCGCGAGGAGATCGGAGTGAACTGCTGCCACGCGAACCAGGACAAGTTCTGGGTCCACGACCCGGACGGCGTGGAGTGGGAGGTCTACCACCTCAATTACGATCTCGAGCCCGAATCTGAGGCGCCTGCGGCGCGCTCCACCGGCCTTCCCATTGCCCAGTCGGGCTCGTGCTGTGCGCCCAAGCCTGCCGGTGCAAAGAACTAGGCTCTCGCTGCCTCCCGGCTGATGAGTGCCGCCGGCCCGGGCAAGCGGCTGAGCGTCTTCGAGCGCTACCTGTCCGTCTGGGTCGCGCTCTGTATCGTCGCGGGAATCGTGATCGGCCGGCTCGGCCCCGGCCTGGTGAGGGGCCTGAGCCGGCTCGAAGTCAGTCACGTCAACCTTCCGATCGCCGTGCTGATCTGGCTCATGATCTACCCCATGATGCTGCGGATCGACTTCGCGGCGCTCCGGGGCGTCGGACGCCAGCCCAGGGGGATCCTCGTCGTCCTCTTCGTCAACTGGCTGGTCAAGCCCTTCAGCATGGCCTTGCTTGGCTGGATCTTCTTCAAGCATCTCTTCGCCGGCTTGATCGGGCCCGAGCTCGGAGATCAATACTTGGCCGGGACCATCATCCTGGCGGCCGCGCCATGCACGGCCATGGTTTTCGTCTGGAGCTATCTCACCGACGGAGATCCTGCATACACGCTGGTGCAGGTGGCCTTGAACGATCTCATCATGCTCGTCGCCTTCGCGCCGATCGTGATCTTCCTCCTCGGCGTGTCGAGCATCACCGTGCCCTATGACGTGCTGTTCTATTCGGTACTCCTCTACATCGTGATCCCTCTGGCCGCCGGCGCCGGCTCGCGGGCGGTCCTCCTTCGAATGCGGGGGCCCGCATGGTTCGAGGGCGTGTTCTTGGCGCATTTGAAGCCGGTGTCGGTCGCGGCGCTCCTGGCAACGCTGATCCTGATCTTCGCCTTCCAGGGTGAGGTGATCCTGGGCAAGCTGTCCCATATCGTGCTGATCGCGATCCCGCTACTGATCCAGGTCTATTTCAACTCCGGGCTTGCCTACGGCCTGGCGCGCTGGCTGAGGGTGCCTCATTCGGTAGCCGCGCCCGGGGCCCTGATCGGCGCCAGTAACTTCTTTGAGCTGGCGGTCGCCACGGCCGTCTCGCTCTTCGGACTGACCTCCGGCGCCACTCTGGCGACGGTGGTGGGGGTGCTGGTCGAGGTCCCGGTGATGCTGTCCGTCTGCAATATGTGCAACCGGACACGAAGCTGGTTCCCTGCCCGCGCAGTGGCATGACCACGGTGATTTTCGCCTGCGTTCACAATGCCGGCCGCTCGCAGATGGCGGCGGCCTTCTTCAACGCGCTGGCGGATCCAGGGCGAGCGCGTGCCCAATCAGCGGGGACTCAGCCCGCGGACCGCGTCCATCCCGAAGTCGTGGCCGTGATGCGCGAGGTGGACATGGACCTGAGCGCGGCCCGGCCGCAACAGCTCACCGACGAGCTCGCGGCCTCGGGCAGGCTCCTGATCACGATGGGGTGCGGAGACGCCTGCCCTGTCGTGCCGGGGCTTCGACGCGACGACTGGCCGATCGAGGATCCCAAGGGACAGCCGCTCGACCGGGTGCGCGCCATCCGCGACGAGATCCGCGCGCGCGTCGAGCGCCTCGTCGCCGCCGAAGGCTGGACGCCCGCCCGCCGGTGATTCGCGGCCCCAGAGGGGTTATTCGCGGAAGCGATTCACAATGGGCAGGCGCCAGTCCTTGCCGAAGGCGCGCGGCGTGATCTTGATGCCGATGGGGCCCTGGCGGCGCTTGTACTCGTTGCGGTCCACCATGGCGATCACGCGCTTGACGGTGCCGGCATCGAACCCGCGCGCGACGATATCGGCCAGTCCCTGGTCACCCTCGACATAGGCCTCCAGGATGGCGTCCAGCACGGGATAGGGCGGCAGCGTGTCCTGGTCGGTCTGATCCGGCCGGAGCTCGGCCGAGGGGGGCCGGTCGAATACCGCGCGCGGGATCAGCTCCCGACCGGCGCGGCGACTGGCGTGCTCGGCAAGCTGGTAGACGAGCGTCTTGGGCACGTCCTTGATCACGGCGAAGCCGCCCGCCATGTCGCCGTAGAGCGTCGTGTAGCCCACGCTGATCTCGCTCTTGTTCCCCGTGGTCAGCACCAGCCAGCCGAACTTGTTCGAGAGCGCCATCAGGTAGTTGCCGCGGATGCGCGCCTGAAGGTTCTCCTCCGTGACGTCCTCTTTCAGGCCCTTGAAGGGCTTGGCCAGCGCCCGGCGATACGCCTTGAGGACGCCGGTGATCGGCAGCTTGAGGAACTCGATGCCGAGGTTCTTCGCCAGGCGGGTCGCGTCCCGGCGAGTGCCGACGGAGGAGAAGGGCGACGGCATCGTGACGCCGGTGACATTCGCCGTCCCGAGCGCGTCGCAGGCAATGGCCGCCACCAGGGAAGAATCGATGCCGCCCGAAAGCCCAAGCACGACGTGGGAAAAACCGTTCTTCCTTACATAGTCGCGGGTGCCGAGGACAAGGGCCTGGTACACCTCCTCCACGGGCTCGAGCATCATGATCTCGTGGGGCGGCAGCTTGGGCCGCTGGCGGTCCGGCAGCGCCGGCAATGAGATCCGGCGCGCCGTCGTTTCCGTGCGCAGCTTCTCCTTCCGACGGCGGGAATCGTGAAGCCGTGCCCGGAACACCTCGTCCAAGTCCAGGTCGGTGACGACGAGGTCCTCTTCGAATGCCCGTCCCCGTGCGATGCGCTCGCCGCGCTCGTTGAAGACGAAGGACTGGCCGTCGAAGATCAGCTCGTCCTGCCCACCCACCATGTTGACGAAGGCCAGGCACACCAAGTCGTCGGACGCGCGTGTGGCGAGCATCTTCTCGCGGTACTGCGCCTTGCCGGCGTGATACGGCGAGCCGTTGATGGTGATCACCAGCTCGGCGCCGGCCAGCGCCTGGAGTGTGGTCGGGCCCGTGGGGTACCAGATGTCCTCGCAGATGTTCGCCGCGATCACCGTCTCGCCCAGCGCAAAGACCGGCGACTCCGTCCCGGACTGGAAGTAGCGGTTCTCGTCGAAGACGCCGTAGTTGGGCAGGTACTGCGTGTGGTAGGTCCCGACGTGCGTCCCGGCGTGGAGCACGGCTGCTGCAGTGAAGATGTCGTCGCGCTTGTCCACGAAGCCCACCACGGCGGTGATGCCGCGGCTCTGCTGGGCCACGTCGGCCAGCGCGTTCCGGTTTGCCTCGATGAAGGCCGGCTTGAAGAGGAGATCTTCGGGCGGGTAGCCCGTCAGCACGAGCTCGGGGAAAGCCACGACATCGCAGCCGAGGGCGCGCGCCCGCTCCATCCAGTCGACGACCAGCCGGGCATTGGCCTCGACGGCGCCCACCGTCGGATTGACCTGGGCCAGGGCGATCCGCACCCGCCTCATGCGGCTATTCTAGCCTACCCGGCCCGCTTTCCGAGGATGTTGGGGAGGAAGTGGACCGGATCGGCGGCCAGTACCCCAACGCCTGCGCTATAATGCGCGAGATGAAGCCAAAGGTTCCGTGGCTCCCTGCCGAAGTCCAGCCGGGCCAGGAGACCGACACGTGCCCGCACTGCGGCGCCAAGAAGATGATCCCCTGGACGCTGCGGCGCGATCCCAAGCGCGTCACCCTGCTGCGGACGTGGGTCTGCACCGCCTGCCAGGTCACCGAAGAGCGCGAAGAGGCCGAGTAGCTAACTCGCGTTGATGAAGTCTAGGAGCTCGCGCAGGCGGGCGAAGTCGGTACGATTGAAGGGCAGCACGAGCCGCGGCAGATCCGGGAACTCCTCCGCTTCCGCCTCGAGTGGCCCCGGCGTCTGCTCGGCCGGCGCCCGCATGATGTCGGCGAATCGCGCGTTGAGGTCGGCCAGCTGGGCGGGTTCGAGCGCCCGGCGCAGCCGCAGCACCAGGTCGTCCCGCACGTAGCGCAGGGAGTGGTAGATGCGGTAGAAGCCTTCGATCTCGGCTGCGGCCTGCTCTACGTCGTCCGTCACCCGGAAGAGCTTGAGATCGTCGGCGTGGATCATCCCCTTCCCCACCATCTCGCGCCGCAGGAACTCCTCGAAGCTCTTCCAGTAAGTCCCGCCCGGCTCGTCCACCAGCACCAGCGGCACGATCGTCGATTTGCCCGTCTGCATCAAGGTCAGGCTCTCGAAGGCCTCGTCGCAGGTGCCGAAGCCGCCGGGGAAGAAAGCCATGGCGTGGGCTTCGCGCACCAGGAAGAGCTTGCGGGTGAAGAAATACTTGAACGAGATGAGCTTGGGGTCGTCGGCGATCCAGGGATTGGCTTCCTGCTCGAACGGCAGCCGGATGTTCAGCCCGAAGGAGCGCTCCCGTCCGGCGCCTTCCTGGGCCGCCCCCATGACGCCGCTGCCCGCGCCCGTGATCACCATCCACCCGGCCTGCGTCATGCGCTTGCCGAAGCCATAAGCCTGCTCGGACACCGGATGCTCGGCAGCCGTCCGGGCCGAGCCGAAGACGGTGACCTTCGGCACCAGGCGGTACGGCGCAAAGACCTTGAAGCCGTAGCGCAGCTCCTTGAAGGCCGCGTTCGCGATCTTGACGTCGCCCAAGTCGGCGCCGTCCTCGAACATCTTGAGGGCGGTGGTGAGCATTTCCGCGTAGAAGGGCCAGCTCCGCTCGGGCACGCGCAGGTGCTCGAGCAGCGCGTCCAGACGGCGGTTGGCTTCTTCGTTCTGGAGATGGTAGCGACGCTCAGGACTCACAGAAGCAGTATACACGGGGGGCTCGCTAGGCCAGCGTATGTCGGACCATCTTCCCCTCGACCATGTACACCACCATCTCGGCGATATTGGTCGCGTGATCGGCGACACGCTCCATGAAGCGTGAGATGAGGATGAGACGGATGGCCCGGGGAATGGTCCGCGCGTCCTCCATCATGAAGGTCAGCAGCTCACGGAAGATCTGCTCCTTGAGGGCATCGACCTCGCCGTCGGCGGCGCACACGCGGCGCGCCAGCTCCGTGTCACGCGCCACGAAGGCGTCGAGGCTGTCCTTGACCATGCGCTGGGCCTTCTCGGCCATGCGCGGCAGGTCGATGTACGGCTTGAGCTGGGGCTCCTGGCTCAGCTCGAGCGCGCGCTGGGCGATGTTCACCGCCTGGTCGCCGATCCGCTCCAGGTCCGTGACGATCTTCATGGCGGTGGTGATGAAGCGGAGATCGCCCGCCGCGGGCTGGTGGAGCGCGAGCAGGTTGACACACGTCTCGTCCACCTCGACGTCATAGGCATTGACCTGCCGATCTCGCTCGATCACCTCCAGCGCCAGGGCATCATTGCGCTCGAGCAGCGCCTGCATGACCCGCCGGATCTGGTCCTCCACCAGCCCGCCCATGGCGAGCAGGGTTTGCTTGAGCGCCTCGATCTCTTCGTGGAAATGCCTTTGCATGGTTCCTGACCCCGCGTTAGCCGAACCGGCCGGTAATGTAGTCTTCGGTGCGCTTGTCGTGAGGCGTCGTGAACAGCTCCCTGGTCACGCCGACCTCCACGAGCTCGCCCATCAGGAAGAAGCCGGCCCACTCCGAGACCCGGGCCGCCTGCTGCATATTGTGCGTCACGATGACGATGGTGAGCTCCTTCTTGAGGTCCAGGATGAGCTCTTCGATCTTGGCCGTCGCGATGGGGTCGAGGGCCGAGCAGGGCTCGTCCATCAGCAGCACCTCTGGCTGGACCGCCAGGGCGCGGCCGATGCAGAGGCGCTGCTGCTGGCCGCCCGAGAGGCTCATGCCCGATTTGTCCAGGTCGTCCTTGACCTCGTCCCACAACGCCGCGTGGCGAAGCGCCCGCTCCACCGAGTCGGCGAGGATGGCCCGGTCCCGGACACCGCCCAGCCGCAGCCCGGCCGCGACATTGTCCCATACCGACATCGTCGGGAACGGATTGGGCTTCTGGAAGACCATGCCGATCCGCCGGCGGATGAGGACCGGATCCACGCCCGGACCGTACAGGTTCTCCCCGTTCAATAGTATCTGGCCCTCGGCACGGGCGCCCGGCACGACTTCGTGCATCCGGTTGATGCATCGGATGAACGTGGACTTTCCGCAGCCCGAGGGGCCAATGACCGCCGTCACGCCATTCGCGGGCACCCGCAGCGAGATGTTCCTGAGGACGTGG
The DNA here is from genome assembly GCA_046727155.1 of Candidatus Methylomirabilota bacterium. Classification (GTDB taxonomy): domain Bacteria; phylum Methylomirabilota; class Methylomirabilia; order Rokubacteriales; family CSP1-6; genus DASSSH01. Next base: position 18,177 of record JBKPCB010000063.1, read on the forward strand.
TTGTCCCCGAACCACGCATTGAGCCCAGACACCGAGATGCCATCCGCCATGCTCACCTCCGGGCCTGACGTTGCAGTCCGCTCGTCGCCAGACGAGCGGCGAGGCTGACCAGGAAGACCATGGAAATCAGCACGAGGGCGCCCGCCCACGCCTGGCGGTGCCAGTCGTCGAAGGGCGAGATTGCATACGCGAAGATCTGCAGCGCCAGGGCCGCGATCGGCTGATCCAGTCCGTGATAACCAAAACGGTTTCCGAACGCGGTGAAGAGCAGCGGCGCGGTCTCCCCCGCGATGCGGGCAATGGCGACCATGACTCCCGTGATGATGCCGGCGCGCGCGGTGGTGAGGACCACGCGGATCGTGACCTTCCACTGGGGAAGTCCCAGGGCCAGGCCGGCCTCGCGGAGCGATGCCGGCACCAGGCGGACGATCTCCTCGGTGGTGCGCAGGACGATGGGAACCATGATGACCCCGAGCGCCACCCCGCCGGCCAGCGCGGAGAAATGTCGCATCGGCCGCACCACCAGGGTATAGGCGAAGATCCCGATCACGATGGACGGGACGCCGTTGAGCACGTCGGCCAGAAAACGCACCACCCAGGGCATGCGGCGATCGCGCGACTCGGCGAGATAGAGACCCCCGAGAATTCCCACGGGCAGGCCGAGGCCGCAGGCCAGCGCGATGAGGATCAGCGTGCCGACGATGGCATTGGCCATTCCGCCACCAGGCTCACCGACGGGCTTCGGCAGGCGTGTGAAGAAGTCCAGGTTGAGGGACGTGCCGCCCTGGTAGATAAGGAAGGCGAAGACGAGCACAAGCGGCAGAATCACCACGAACGCCGCCGACCCCGCGAGGACATTCATCACCGCGTTGACGGTCCGGCGCCGCGAGAGCCCGCTCATTCCCGCACCGCTTTCATCGAGCCACCCACGCTCCACACCAGCAGCCGCGCCAGCGCGTTGACGACGACGGTGACGCCGAGCAGCAGCAGCCCGATCTCCACGAGAGCCGACAGGTAGAGGTCCGACGTTGCCTCGGTGAACTCATTGGCCAGGACACTGGCCATCGTGTAGCCCGGGGCGAACAGCGAGGCCGAGATCTCCGGCCGGTTCCCGATCACCATGGTCACCGCCATCGTCTCGCCGAGCGCGCGGCCGAGGCCGAGCAGCACCGCCCCGATCAATCCCGAGCGTCCGTAACGCAGCACCGCGAGCCGTGTCGTCTCCCAGCGCGTCGCCCCCAGCGCCAGGGCGGCCTCGCGCTGCGTGTTCGGAACGGCCAGCAGCACCTCGCGACTTACCGTCGCGATGAACGGCACCGTCATGATCGCGAGAATGATCCCGGCGGCCAGCATCCCGACCCCGTACGGCGGTCCCTGGAACAGCGGCAGGAATCCGAGCGTCTTGCCCAAGACCGGCTGGAGCCACACGCGAAGCCATGGCGCCAGCACGAAGATCCCCCACAGTCCGTAGACGACGCTGGGCACGGCGGCGAGGAGCTCGATCAGGAAGCCGATGGGCGGCCGGATCCAGAACGGCGCCAGCTCCGCCAGATAGATCGCGGCGCCGATCCCGAGCGGAACGGCGAAGCACATGGCAAGCAGCGACGACACGAGGGTGCCGTAGATGAACGGCAGAGCTCCGAAGCTCTCGACCACCGGATCCCAGTTGGAGTCGACGATGAAGCGCCAGCCGAAGTGCCTGATCGCGGGGAGGGACTCGTAGACGAGGGCCCCGACGATACCCACCATGATGAGCACGAACACCGCCACGCAGCCGCGGACGATGCCCATGAAGACGCGGTCGCCCCAGGCGCCGCCGCGGGAGCGGGCGAGAAACGCACGGGGGAGGGGCAGCCCCTCGGCCACCCCTCCTCCGCGCATGCGGCTTTCGACCATATCAGCGGGCGGCGAGCAGCGGCTTCCCCTGGTGGTTGATCTGGTGGATCTTGGCCTCGATCTGCTTGACGACGGGCGCAGGCAGCGGCGCGTAAAGTAGGTCGGAGGGATAGCGCTGTCCTTCGTGGGTCGCCCACCAGAGGAAGCGCACCAGCGCCTTACCCTTGGCCTCGTCGGGCTGATTCTTGTAGACCAGCAGCCAGGTGAAGCTCACGATCGGATACGCCGCCTCGCCCGGCGCATTGGTCAGCGAGACCCTGAAGTCCGCAGGCATATTGGCCGCCGCGCCCGCTGCGGCCGCCGTGGTGCTCGCGATCGTCGGCTCGATGAACTTGCCGGAGGGGTTCCGGACTGAGGCCACGGGAAGCTTGTTGGTGATGGCATAGGCCAGTTCCACGTAGCCCAGGGCGCCGGGGGTATTCTTGATCTGGCCCGCGACACCCTCGTTACCCTTGCCGCCCAGTCCCACGGGCCATTTGACCGACGTACCACGCCCCACCTTCTGCTCCCACTCCTTGCTCACCTTCGAGAGATAGTCCACCCAGATATAGGTCGTGCCGCTGCCGTCGGACCGATGGACGATGATGATCGGATCGCCCGGGAGGCTGACGCCGGGGTTGAGGGCTTTGATCCGGTCGTCGTTCCATTTGGCAATCTTGCCGAAGAAGATGTCGGCGAGCACCTCACCGGTCAGGTGGAGCTTGGGGCTGCCGGGCAGATTGTAGGTGGCTACGACCGCGCCGAGCACGGTTGGAATGTGGAAGAGCTCGCCCGGGGCCTTCTTGAGCTGGTCATCCGTCATGGGCCCGTCAGAGGCCCCGAAGTCCACGGTGCGCTCCATGATCTGTCGAATCCCGCCGCCGCTGCCGATGGATTGATAGTTGAACTTCACGCCCTGATCGATCTTCGCGTACTCGTCAAACCACTTCGAGTAGATCGGGTACGGGAACGTCGCCCCGGCCCCGTTCATCAGCATGTCGGCTGAGGCTGGAGCCGGAACCGCTGCCCATCCGAGGACCAGGCCGCCCAGGATCGCTCCGACCAGCCGGCCACGCATCGTCGATCGCCTCATCCTTGGTCTCCTTTATGTGTGTAACAGTGTACGAATGCAGGGTTACGGGCGGATTACCGCCGTGTTACGAACGTGTAAACATTGTGGGCGACGACCCTCAGTCGGGCTCTCCGAGGCGATAGCCGACGCCCCGGACCGTCTCGATGCCCGGGTCTGGAAGCCCGGCGGAAAAGAACTTCGCACGGAGCCGGGCGACGTGGACGTCCACGGTGCGGGGCTCCACGAAGCCGTCCTGCCCCCAGACCAGGTCCAGCAGCTCGTCGCGCGGGAACACTCGGCCGGGTCGCCGCGCCAGCGCGGTGAGCAGAGTGAATTCCCTCGGGGTGAGGAGTACGCGCCGGCTCTGCATGGTGACCTCGAACCGCTCGCAATCGATCTCGAGCTGGCCCACGTGCACCTTGGGTGCGCCCGCGCGAGGATCCGTCTCCCTGCGTCTCACGACGGCGCGGATCCGCAAGAGCACCTCACGTGGCGAAAACGGCTTCGTCACATAGTCGTCGGCCCCGAGCTCGAACCCGAGAATCTTGTCGCCTTCCTCCGCCCGGGCCGTGAGCATGATCACGGGAATCTCCCGCGTTTCGGGTGTTCCCTTGAGGCGCCGGCACACTTCCCATCCGTTGATCTCGGGCACCATGAGGTCGAGCAGGATCAGGCTCGGCGGGGCTTCCCGGGCCTGCCGGATGGCTTCGGCGCCGCTGGAGGCCAGTCGGACGTCGTATCCGGCCTTTTCGAGGTGGTAGCGGACCAGATCAGCGACGTCGGATTCGTCCTCGACTGCCAGCACGCTGGGCTTCGCCATGGCTGTCGTCATGGCCAGAGCGTGCCGCCGCGCTGTTAAGGGAGGATGACGGGCGGGTAAACCTTGTGTAACAACCCGCAACTGGGAGCGCGCGCTAGGTGGCCTTCTCGGTCGGCAACGTGAAGCGCGCGGTCGTGCCCTTCCCGACCTCGCTTTCCAGCTTGAGCTCGCCCCCATGCGCCATCACCAGGTGCTTGACGATGGCAAGGCCGAGCCCGGTTCCACCCAGCTCGCGCGAGCGCGCCTTGTCCACGCGGTAGAAGCGCTCGGTGATCCGGGGCAGGTCGGGCGCGGGAATCCCGATCCCGGTGTCAGCGACCGCCACCTCGAGCATTCCATCGCCGACCTCGCGCGCCGAGATGGCCACGGTGCCGCCACGCCCGGTGTATTTGACCGCGTTGTCCACTAGGTTCACGAGGATCTGGGTGAGTCGGTCGTCGTCGGCGCGCGCCCGGGCCAATCCGGCCGGCACCTCCACGCGAAGCGCGACTCCCCCGCTCTCTGCCCGCGGCCGGATCATCGCCACCACCGATTCGACGATCTCGTCCAGCGGCACCGGCTCGAGCGAGAGCGAGACCTTGCCCAGCTCGATATTGGACAGGTCCGTCAGATCATTGATCAACCGCCCGAGACGCTCCGTGTGGCGGAACACGATTTCCAGGAACCGGCGCGCGTTCTCCGGCTCGTCCAGCGCTCCGCCAAGCAGCGTCTCCAGGTAGCCCTGGATCGCCGTGAGCGGGGTGCGCAGCTCGTGCGAGACATTGGCGACGAACTCGGTGCGGACCTGCTCGAGCCGGCGGAGCGCCGTGACATCGTGGAGGACCATCACGAGGCCCAGCTCGCCGCCACTCAGCCGGAGCGGCACGGCATGGACCTGGAGGACGCGCTCGGAGGGTCCGGTCACCCGCACCTCCCGGCGCAGCACATTCCCCTCGGGCGCGCCGCGACTCTCGCGGAACACCTGGTGCAGGTCCGCGTTGCGAACCACCTCGAGAAAGGGCTTGCGCTCGCCGCGCCCGGGTCCGAGGCCGAAGATGCCCCGGGCGCGCTCGTTCATCAGCACGATATGCTCGTGGCCGTCCACGGCTATGACTCCTTCGACCATCGCGTCCAGAATCGCGGTCACTTTGGACTGCTCCTCCTGCAGGTCCTGGATCTTCTCGCGCAGCCGTCCCGCCATCACGTTCAGCGAGCGACCCAGGGTGCCGATCTCGTCCGGCGAGCGGGTCGGCGCGCGCGCGAAGAAATTACCCTCGCTCATCTGGCGGGCAATGGACTGCATCTCGATCACCGGGCGCGTCACGCGACCCGCGACGAAGATGCCGATGCCGAGCGCGACAAGGAGGGCCACGACCCCGCCGGCCAGCATCACCCGATGCAGGGTCGCGTATGAGGCCGTGACGGCCGCCAGCGGCAAGGCGAGGCGCAGCACGCCGATCATGCGTTCGCCGTCACGCACCGGAACGGCGACGTAGAGGAGCGGCGTGTCCAGCGTGGCGCTCCGGCGCAAATCGCGCCCTACCCGCCCACCCAGGGCCGCCTTCACTTCGGGCCGGCCGGCGTGATTCTCCATCGCGCCCCAGTCTTCCGGCTGGCGCTCCGATTCACCCACCACTCGGCCGTCGGGAGCGATGAGCGTGATGCGGGCGCCGGACTGATCCGCGGCGAGCGTCAGGAATCGCTTCACGTCTGCGGGGCGCGTCGCATCGCGGAGGAGACCCCGGGCATCCCCTTGCAAAACCTGGCCCACCGAGGCGAGTCGGGCCTCCAACGACTCCACGGCGAACTCCTCGAGGGCGCGGTTCAGGTAGAACCCCGCAATCAGCGTGGTCAGCGCCACGAAGCCCACCAGGGTCAGCGTGAGCTTGAACGCGATGCGGCGCCGGATTGTCCAGATGAGCCGGCGCCACATCATGGCGCCGGCTCCAGACGATACCCGACGCTCTTCACCGTGCTGATGCGCTGGCCTTCGCCGCCCAGCTTCACGCGCAGCCGCCGGACATGCACGTCGACAGTACGGGATTCGATCTCACTGGCGGCCGCGTATCCCCAGACCCGGTCCAGCAGAAACTCGCGCGAGAGCACGCGGCCCTCTGCTTCCGCGAGCGCGCGCAGCAAGTCGAATTCCTTCGGCGTGAGCTGGACGGGCCTCTCGCCTACCGAGACGATGTGCCGGCCGGGATCGATGCTGAGCCGGCCCGTGACAATGCGCTCGGCTCCGGCCGGCGGCCGCGCGCGCCTGAGCACGGCCCGAACGCGCGCCACGACCTCCTTCGGGGAGAATGGCTTGACGATGTAGTCGTCGGCGCCGAGCTCGAGGCCCAGGATGCGGTCGACTTCGTCGCCCTTGGCGGTGAGCATCACGATGGGCAGCGCAGCAGTGGCGGCCTCGCGGCGCAGGCGCCGGCAGACCTCGAGGCCGTCCAGCTCGGGCAGCATGATGTCGAGAAGGATCAGGTCCGGGGGCGAGGCCTTGACGTGGCGGAGCGCGTCGGCTCCGGTGCGCGACGTGGAGACCTGATAGCCTTCGCGCTCGAGGTGGAAGGCCAGCAGGTCCCGGATGTCGGCCTCGTCTTCGACGATGAGCACCCGGCTCGTCATGCAGGCGCTATCTTACCAGCGCCGGGTTTCTCCCAGCCTGAAGATCCAGGCGCGCTCTGGCTCGATACCGCGGCGGCGGGCCTCGGCCACCATCCGCACTGGCGGCTCGTCGAGCGGCTCTTCGGCCATGTCGAAGGTGCCCCAGTGAATTCCCAGGAGAATGCGGCCGCGGAGATCAAGAAAGGCCTGCACCGCCTCCTCGGGACTCGTGTGCACCGGTCTCATGATCTCGGCCGGCACGTAGGCGCCGATGGCGATCGCGGCCAAGTCGAAGGGGCCGAATCGCTCGCCCGCCTCCTTGAAGCCGGCGAAATATCCGCTGTCGCCGCCGAAGAAGAGCCGGCGGTCGACCCCCAGGATGGCCCACGAGCCCCAGAGCCGCGTATTGCCGTCAAGGAGAGTGCGCTGGGAGAAATGCTGGGCCGGCACGCAGACGAAGCGGACCCCGCGAAGCTCATGGCTCTGCCACCAGTCCAGCTCGGTCACGCGCGTCATGCCGTTCTCCGCGAACCACACCTTGAGCCCCAGCGGCACGAGAAAGAGTGGGTCGTGGGCCGCGGCCAGGCGCTTCACCGTTTCGAGATCCAGGTGATCGTAGTGGTCGTGGGAGATCATGACGACATCGATGCGCGGCAGATCCTCGAAGGCGAGCCCCGGCGCATTCAGCCGGCGCGGGCCGGCCCAGGACAGCGGACTGGCGCGCCGGCTCCAATTGGGATCCGTGAGCAGGTTGAGGCCGTCCAGCTGGACGAGGAGCGTCGAATGCCCGATCCAGGTGATGCTCGGGTTCTGGCCGCCGGCGCGGAGCGCGCTGCCGTCATTGGCGACGCGTGGAGCCTCGAACTCCCGCGTCGTCGTCACCGAGTGCCACGCCCGCCGAATGAAGAAGCTCCACCGCGTCCAGCCTTCCGGCCGGCTGAACGTGGGGTTGACGTTCCGGAAGCCGCCCTCGACGTGATGGAGCGGCTGGCCCGGCAGCGGCTCGGTGCCGATCGTGGCACAGCCGGCCGGCAGAATGAGCAGCAGGAGGAGCGTGGCGCAAGCCCGCATTGCGAAACAGTGTACAGCGGGCCCCGATACCCAGCCAGCCGCTCAGCGCGCGCTCTTGCCGTTCTGCCCCGCCGGCGGCAGCAGCCCGAGCAACCGCAGGCGCTTCCGCAGCGTATTGCGGTTGATCCCGAGCAGGCGGGCGGCTTTGAGCTGATTGCCGCCTGACAGCTCGAGGGCCTGGCGCAGCAGCGGCAGCTCCACCCGCGCCATGACGCTGCGGTAGAGCCGCCCGCCTTCTGCGCCCGCGGCCTCGCGAACCAGGGGCGGAAGCGCGGCGGTAACGAGCCGCTCGAACTCTTCCGTCCCGGAGCGATCGCTCATGTCAACCTCCTCGAACCCAGCGTAGAGAAGACAGTAAAGGGCGCCTGTTGGGGCGCCCTTGCCTCCAGCCCGGTGACCGCGCTGTCCCGGGCAGATATAAGGATGATGTCAGCAAAGCGTGTGCCGCCGCACAGAGTGAATTAAATCAACCGCTTCAACAGGCGGGGCTCGGCCAACTGGCCGGCGGATGCCGAAGATCTAGGCATGATGACTACAACTTGCGCAGCCCGAGCGGGGGGAGATCGAGCAATCGCCGGCGGCAGCCGGCCCAGAGAGTATTCACGCACATCGCGAGAGCCGGCGCCGACGGGCAAAGCAGACGCGCGAGCAGGCCGCCGCGCCCGAGCGCCGTCACACCGACGCTGCAGCCGGTATCGCGCTCGGCCAGCGCCGCCGACAACTCCACTGCGAGCGCGGCCCAGCCCTCGCGCGCCGGCGCGATCGTGACAAACGTGGCGAGGTACGCGTGCCCTTCGGCCCCTCCGAGGCCATCCCAGCCGCGGGCGCCGCTCAGCACCGAGCGCTCGCGGAGCAGGAGCCCCCGAGTGTCCCGGACGGTCATGGCCGTATCCAGCCCGGCAAACTGCCACGCTTCACCGCGCGCAGCGCGTCCGACCGCCCACGCATCAACGGCGATGACGATGCCGCCCGGAGCGAGGGTCACCTCGATCCGCTGCTCGAGCCGCGCTCCCGGCGATGGGATCAGATGATCCGGAAGGTACTCGAGGACGGCATCCTCTCCGACCTCGGCAGTGAAACGCTGAACGGCGCTCGGGCCCATGCTCCGGTAGACGCGGGTGGCGGCGGGAGTGGTGAGGCAAACGCGGCTGCCGGAGCCGAGCGTGACGCGGGTGTCGAGCACGTCCCCGCCCAGAATCCCCCCCGTGGGGTTCAGGAGCATGAGGGTGATACCGCCGGTGTCATCGAGGTCCATCGGCTCGAGCGCCTGCAGCGGCAGGGTGAAGCGTCGCTCGGTCAGGACCGTCCGGTCGCTACGCTGCTCGAAGCCGAGGCGCAGGAAACCATCGCGCCCGACCCGGCCCGGCGCGGCGCCCTGCTCAGGGCTCGAAGAGCAGCTCCCGGCGGATCCAGCCGACCACGGCGTCGACGCCGGTGCCGTCCCGGAGATTGGTGAAGACAAAGGGACGCTCTCCTCTCATGCGCTTGGCGTCGCGCTCCATCACGCCCAGGTCGGCGCCGACGTATGGAGCCAGGTCGATCTTATTGATCACCAACAGGTCGGAGCGGGTGATGCCGGGACCGCCCTTGCGCGGGATCTTGTCGCCCTCGGCAACGTCGATGACGTAGATGGTCGCATCAACCAGCTCCGGGCTGAAGGTCGCCGCCAGATTGTCTCCCCCGCTCTCGACGAGCAATAGCTCGAGCCCGGGGAAGCGGCCCAGCAGCTGGTGCACGGCTTCGAGGTTGACCGAGGCGTCCTCACGGATGGCCGTGTGGGGGCAGCCTCCGGTCTCGACGCCGATCACGCGCTCCGCAGGCAATGCGCCGCGCCGAACGAGGAACTCGGCGTCTTCCTGCGTGTAGATGTCGTTGGTGATGACCGCCAGGTCGAGCCGGTCGCGCAGACGGAGCGACACCGCTTCCACCAGCGCCGTCTTTCCGGAGCCGACGGGGCCTCCGATCCCCACCTTGAGCGGCTTCGGAATTCGAGAATCGGTAATCATGAGCGGAACAGCCGCGATTCGAGACGCTCGTGGAGAATGCCCTGGATGTCGATGCCCGGGGTGAAGCTCCAGAGATCGGCCACATCTCTGGCCGCTGCTTCGCTCGCCACCCGCCGGATCACGGGGTGAAGCCCCCACAGGACGCGCTGGCCTTCGAGCTGGCCCATGGGCAGGAGTCTCAGCGCCGCGCCGACCAGCAGCGCCGTCGTGGAATAGAGGAAAGCATTGGCGGCCTCGGCCCCCTCCCAGCCGAGCACCGCCGCCGTCATACCGAAGCCCACCGCATGGTGGCCCGGGGCGCGTCCGGCGTTGACGTCCTCCAGATAGCGCGCGAGCCGGTCGTCGCCGGTGAGCGCCGCGGCCACGCGAAGCGTCTGCCGCCCCATCTGGCGACTTCCCTCACGGAACTCGCGGACCACCTTCATCGCCTCCACGCTCTCGTCGAGATTCCGGCAGCCGTCGAGATCGCATCGCGCCGCCGATCTCAGTGCTGCCGCGACGGCCGTGGCGTCGCACGGGCCTGCCGAGCCTTCGAGCTGGGCCAAAAGGAATCGCTCGAGGCCTTCGCGGTCCTTGATGAGGCCGACCTGGCAGTAATGCTCCAGGCCGAAGGAATGGGCATAGCCGCCGGTAGGAAACGCGCTGTCGGCGAAGTGGAGCAGCGAGAGGAGCCGCGGATCAGTGGGCATGGCCGTGGCGCTGGGTGTGGCTGTGCCCGTCGAGCGGGCTCATACCCGGCTCGTGGCTGTGTCCGCCGCCACCGATGGGATCGAACACTGCCTCCCGCCGCTCCCACTTGACGCCGAGCCGCGTCAGGAGCTGCTCCATCGCCGTGTCTTCGGGCACCAGAAGGGTGTCGCCGTCGAGCGCGAGGGAGAAGTGGCGATTACCCACATCGAAGGCGACACGGATCGCCTCGCTTCGGTCGCGGGGGAATACTGCGAGCACCGGCTCGGATCGCCCCTCCACCTCGAGGTACCAGTCCTCACCCACGGCGATCACGTCGCCGGGCCGGAGCACGCTACCCGTGGGCAGGGCGAGCGCGACCTCGCGTCCACGGGCCGTGACGATACGCTTGCGCGTCCACCGCCGCTCCTCCCACGCGAGGCTTAACGTGTCGCGCTGCTTGCCCTGGAGCGCCGCGGCGTCCAGGTGGAGGTGTGGCTCGGTGATCACGACCATGGCTAAAACAGATAGTACCGTTGCGCCATCGGTAATACCCGCGCCGGTTCGCAGGTCAGCAGCTGCCCGTCTGCGCGAACTTCGTACGTCTCCGCATCAACTTCCATCCGTGGGCAGTAATCGTTGTGGACCATGGCCTTCTTGGTGAGCCCGCGGCACCCGCCGACGGCAACCGTTCGCTTCCGGAGGCCGAGCCGCGCCCCCACGCGATCTTCCGCCGCCGCCTTGGACAGAAAGGTCACCGACGTGGAGTATACGGCGCCGCCAAAGGACGCGAACATGGGCCGGTGGCGCACCGGTTGGGGCGTCGGGATCGAGGCATTGGGATCGCCCATCGCCGCCGTCACGATGAGCCCGCTCTTGAGCACCATCTCGGGCTTGACGCCGAAGAAGGCCGGTTTCCATAGCACCAGATCCGCGAGCTTGCCCCGCTCGACCGAGCCGACCTCACGTGCGATTCCGTGGGAGATCGCGGGATTGATCGTGTACTTGGCGACGTAGCGCTTGGCCCGGACATTGTCGCTCTTCCCGTCGCCCTTGAGCGGACCACGCTGGCGCTTCATCTTGTCCGCGGTCTGCCAGGTGCGCGTGATGACCTCGGCGATGCGCCCCATGGCCTGAGAGTCGGACGACAGCATGCTGATGGCCCCCAAGTCGTGGAGCACGTCCTCGGCCGCGATGGTCTCCGCTCGGATGCGGGACTCGGCGAAGGCCAGGTCCTCGGGGATCTTGGGGTTGAGATGGTGGCACACCATGAGCATGTCGAGATGCTCGTCCATGGTGTTCACCGTGAAGGGCATGGTCGGGTTCGTGGAAGACGGCAGGCAATTGGGCTCACCGCAGACGCGGATGATGTCGGGGGCGTGGCCGCCGCCCGCGCCTTCCGTGTGGTAGGTGTGGATGGTCCGCCCCTTGAACGCGCGGATGGATTCTTCGACGAAGCCCGCCTCGTTCAGCGTGTCGGTGTGTATGGCGACCTGAACGTCCATCTCCTCGGCCACAGAAAGACAGGCGTCGATGGCCGCGGGCGTGGTTCCCCAATCCTCGTGCAGCTTGAGCCCGATGGCGCCGGCCTCGACTTGCTCGCGCAATGGGCCAGCGTGCGAGGCATTGCCCTTGCCGAGGAAGCCGAGGTTGATGGGCAGGCCATCGGAGGCCTCGAGCATCCGCTGGATATTCCACGCCCCCGCCGAGCACGTCGTGGCATTGGTGCCCGTGGCCGGCCCGGTGCCACCGCCGATCAATGTCGTGAGGCCGGCCGACAGCGCCTCGTCGATGAGCTGGGGACAGATGAAATGGATATGGCTGTCGATGCCGCCGGCGGTGATGATCTTTCCCTCGCCGGCAATGACCTCCGTCGAGGCGCCGATCACCATGCCCGGAGTCACACCCGCCATGATGTCGGGATTGCCCGCCTTGCCGATGCCCACGATGCGGCCGTCGCGGACCCCGATATCGGCCTTGACGATGCCCCAGTGATCCAGGATCAGCGCATTGGTAATGACCAGGTCGAGGGCGCCGGCGGCCCTCGTGGCGCGCGCCGACTGCCCCATGCCATCGCGGATCACCTTGCCGCCGCCGAACTTGACCTCGTCGCCGTAGACGGTGAAATCCTTCTCGACTTCGATGAACAGCTCGGTATCGGCCAGGCGCACGCGATCGCCGACCGTCGGCCCGTAGAGATCCGCGTACTGGCGGCGGGGCAGCCTGAGGCTCATCGCCCCGCCCCCTGAAATCCCCCGGCGGCCGCCCGCTTCAACGCCGGCGCTTTGTGGTCGTCGCTCAGCCGTCCATCAGTGAGCGAATTGAGGCCATAGACCTCGCGCGCGCCGCCGAGCTCGACCAGCGTCACGGATTTCTCGTCGCCGGGCTCGAAGCGCACGGCAGTGCCCGCGGGGATATTGAGCCTCATGCCGAAGGCCTGGGCGCGATCGAAGCGCAGCGCTTTGTTGGCCTCGAAGAAATGGAAGTGCGAGCCCACCTGGATCGGCCGGTCGCCCGTATTGGCCACGGTCAGCGCGACGGTCCGACGCCCGACATTGGCCTCGATCTCGCCGTCGCCCAGCACGTACTCGCCCGGAATCATCCTGGGCCTCCCTGGGAATCTACCTGATGGGGTGATGTATGGTGACGAGCTTCGTGCCGTCGGGGAAGGTGCCTTCGACCTGCACTTCGTCGAGCATCTCGGGCACGCCTTCCATCACGTCGTCCCGCTTGAGAACGGTGACGCCGAAAGCCATCAGCTCCGACACCGACCGGCCGTCCCGAATCCCTTCGAGCACTTCGGCGGTGATCAGGGCCAGGGCTTCGGGATAGTTGAGCTTGAGTCCGCGGGCCCGCCGCCGGCGCGCGACCTCCGCGGCGGTGAAGATGAGGAGCTTGTCCTGTTCGCGCGGCGTCAGGTGCATAGGCCCGGAGGGCAGAGTTTACACGGTCAGATGGTGCCTGACCATATCCTGGCGAAGCTCGGCAGTCGCTCCCCGCGACACGATGGTGCCCTTCCGCATGATGGCGTAGGAGTTGGCGAGCCGCCAGGCGAACTCCAGATACTGCTCCACGAGCAGCACGGCGATTCCCTGCGCTCTGATGCGCTCGATGGCGTCTTCGATCTGGAGGATCACCGACGGCTGAATACCCTCGGTGGGCTCGTCCATCAGCAGCAGCTTGGGCCGCGCCAGCAGCACGCGGGCGATGGCCAGCTGCTGCTGCTCGCCGCCCGACAATACGCCGCCCTTGCGCCCAAGCAGCTGGTTGAGCCGAGGAAAGAGGGCGAAGATCTCATCGAGCGCTTCACGCGCCCCGCCGTTGCCATTGTGCCGGGCGCCGAGGATCCCGACGCGAAGGTTCTCGCGCACCGTGAGGTTCGGGAAGATCTCGCGGCCCTGGGGGACATAGCCGATGCCCCGCGCGGCCCGCTCCTCGGGCCGCCGCCCCACCAGCTCCACGCCGTCGAACAGGATGTGGCCCGACCGGACGGGCAGCAGGCCCATGACGGCCTTGAGGAGGGTCGTCTTGCCCACGCCATTGCGTCCCATGAGGCAGACGACTCCGCCCTCCGGCACATCGAGCGAAACGTCCCAGAGAACCTGGCTCTCGCCGTAGGCGACATTGACGCCCTGGATCTCAAGCATGGGCGGCTCCTGCGGTGGCCCGGCTGCGTCCGAGGTAGACCTCCATGACCCGCTCATCCTGCTGGACCTGCTCGACCGGTCCCTCGCAGAGCACGCTGCCTTCGTGGAGCACGGTCACGGTGCGCGCGATGTTCCGAACGAACTCCATGTCGTGCTCGATAACCAGCACCGACCGCTCCTCGGCGACGGCCCTGAGCAGCCGCGCCGTCTTCTCGGTCTCCTCGTCCGTCATCCCCGCCACCGGCTCGTCGACCAGCAGCAGCTCGGACTGCTGGACCATGACCATACCGATCTCGAGCCACTGTTTCTCGCCGTGGCTCAAGCCGCCCGCCCGATCGCCGGCGTGCGCCGTGAGGCCGATGCTCTCCAGGGTCTCGTCGACCTGGCGCCGCTGCTCGCCGTCGAGCCGTGCGCGCAGCGTCGCCAGCACGCCCTTGCTGCGCCGGGCTACCGAGAGCTCGAGGTTCTCGCGCACCGTGAGGTTCCCGAAGATCGAGGGAGTCTGGAACTTGCGCCCGATGCCGAGCGCGGCGATCTCGTTCTCCCGCCGGCCCGCCAGATCCGTGTTCTTGCCGAAGATGACGCGTCCGGTGGCGGGTTGAACCTTCCCCGAGATGACATCGAGCAGCGTCGTCTTGCCGGCGCCATTGGGGCCGATGACCACCCGCAGCTCGCGGTAGTCCATGTAGAAGTTGAGCTCGCGCAGCGCCTTGAAGCCATCGAAATCGACGGTGACATCCTCAAGATAGATGATGGACCCGTGCTGGGGAGTCGCGGCGCTCACGGCCGGGTCACCTCGGCCGCGCCGGCGCCCTCGGCGCGGCGGGCGGTCGCCTTCATCCGGCCCCCGAAGACCCACGCGATCAGCCGCTGGCAGCTGCCCACCACACCGTCGGGCAGGAAGAGGACCACGCTGACGAACAGGCCGCCCAACACGAACAGCCACAGGTCCGGATAGTTCGTGGTGAGAATACTCTGCAGCCAACTGACCCCCACGGCGCCGACCACCGGCCCCAGCAACGTTCCCCGTCCGCCCACCGCCACCCAGATGATCATCTCGATGGAGGGCAGCACCCCGATCTTGGCCGGCGTGATGATGCCGACCTGGGGGACGTAGAGCGCGCCGGCGACACCTGCCAGCACCGCCGACACCACGAACACGAATACCTTGAAGGCCGCCGGCGAATACCCGGAGAAGAGCACTCGAGTCTCGCTGTCCCGAATGGCGACCAGCACCTTGCCCGCCGGCGACGCGATGATCCAGCGGCAGAGCAGGTACGCGCCGCAGAGGCACAGCGCCGTCGTCAGATAGAGGGCCCGCTGTGTGCGGGGATCGTTCAGCGTGAAGCCGAACACGCTCTTGAAGCCGGAGAGGCCGTTGGTGCCGCCCAGGTTCATCGCGTTCCGATTGAACATGAGCCACGCGGAGAGAGCGAGCGCCTGCGTGATGATCGAAAAGTAGACGCCGCGGATCCGGCTGCGAAAGGTCAGGAAGCCGAAGATGCCCGCCACGATGGCGGGAACGGCGAGCACCGCGAACAGCGTGAACGTCCCGCTGTAGAACGGCTTCCAGAACAGCGGCAATTCGGTCACCTGGTTCCACACCATGAAGTCGGGGAGCACGTCCCGGTAGACGCCCTGGGTGCCGATCTCGAGCATGAGGTGCATGCCCATCGCGTAGGCGCCCAGCCCGAAAAAGACGCCGTGTCCCAGCGACAGCACGCCCGTGTAGCCCCAGATGAGATCGATGCCGAGCGCGAGGATCGCGTAGGCGAGGAACTTGCCGAACAGGTTCAGGGTGAAATCGCTCACCCGCATGGGCGAGGCGGCGGGCAGCGCGTTGAGAACCGGCAGCACGATCACCAGGCCGGCCGCAGCGATCAACAGAAGCCAGCGCTCACGAGTCCGCATAGCGTCCCTTCGCCGCGAACAGACCCGACGGACGGCGCTGGATGAACAGGATTACGAAGACGAGGATGAGGACCTTGCCGAACACGGCGCCCATGGAGGGCTCGATGATCTTGTTCAGGCCGCCGATTCCCACCGCGGCCAGGATGCTGCCCAGCAGCTTGCCGACGCCGCCCGTGACCACCACCATGAACGAATCGACGATGTAGTTCTGTCCCAGCTCCGGACCTACATTGCCGATCTGGGTCAGCGCGCAGCCGGCCAGCCCGGCCAGGCCGGCGCCCAGGGCGAAGGTCAACGCATCCACGCGCCGCGCGCGCACGCCGAGCGAGGCCGCCATGCCGCGGTTCTGGGTGACGGCGCGGATGCGCAGGCCCGCATCCGACCGAAACAGGAGCAGGTACATCCCGGCGACACAGACGGTTGCCAGGCCGATGATGAACAGCCGGTTGTACGGCAGCTGGACGCCGATCATGACCGGGATGCCGCCCGACAGCCACCGGGGCGCGGTCACGTCCACGTTGGCCGCGCCGAACCACACGCGCAGCCCCTGCTGGATGATCAGGCTCACGCCCCAGGTCAGGAGCAGGGTTTCCAGTGGCCGCCCGTAGAGGAAGCGGATGATCCCGCGCTCGAGTACGAGGCCGGCGCTGCCCGCCACCAGGAATGACACCGGCAGCGCCACCAGAAAGTAATAGTCGAACGAGCCAGGCAGGTTCGCCGAAAACCAGTTCTGGGTCACGAAGGTCGCATACGCGCCGAGCGCCATGAGCTCGCCGTGCGCCATATTGATGACGCCCATGAGGCCGAAGATGATGGCCAGCCCCAATGCCATCAGGAGCAGGATGGACGACAGCGACAGGCCCTGGAAGCCGATCTCGATGGCCTGGGTCAGCAGTCCCCAGCGCTCGATTCGTTTGATGGCGTCGCTCGCCGCCTGCTGGAGCGGGGCTGGCGCTTGAGGATCGCCGATGAGCTGGTAGAGACGCTCGACGGCATTGGCGCTCTTGAGCTCACCGAGCCGGCGCGCCGCGAGCACGCGCTCGGCCTCACTACCCTGACGCAGCTGGATCAGCGCCATGCCTTCGTCGATGGCGTGACGGACCCAGCGGTCTTGCTCCTTGGCCAGCGCGTCGGTGAGGGCAGGAAGCCCGGAAGGATCGCCGGCGAAGCCCATCTTGGTGGCCGCGGCCCGCCGCACGGCCGGGTCCGGATTCGCAAGGTCGCTCTGGCCCGAGAAGGCGTCGATGAGCGGCCTGATCGCCAGTCTCAGGCTTCGCCCCGCCGATACTTCTTGAAGACTCGAGAGATCCACGAGCAGCGGCTTGCCGTCGGCGCCCGTGAGCGGCTCTCGTCCATAGGCGCTGAACAGCGGCACCAGGGTCTTGTCGCTCTCGGAGACCTTGTCCCCGACGATCACCGTCTCTTTCTTGCCTCCCGGCAGACTCCGAACGTAGACGCTGCCCTCGCGCAGGGCCTCGAGCAATGGCAGGATCTTTCGATCGGCCGTCTTGCCAAGCGCCACCGCCGCCCCTTCCTGCACGGCGGCGTCGCTCGAGGCGACGTCCGCGATATGCCTCGCGATCTCTGGCGCCGGAGCCGGAGGCGCGCCCTGCGCGGCTGCCGGGGCGGCGAGCCCCGGCAGCAACGCGAGCGCGAGCAGCAGACGCGTGAACACGACCCTAGTTAGGCTTTCTTCTGGTAGGTACCCTTCTCTTTGACCCAGTCGCAACCCTTGTCGGGGCTCGTGTACTTGCTCCATGGCTCGGCTTTGACCAGGCCTTTCGACCGGGAAACAACCTTGAACTGGCCGTCCTTGAGGATCTCGCCGATCAATACCGGCTTGTAGGTGTGGTGGTTCGCCTCGTCCAACTTGATCTTGCCGCCGGGCGCCAGGAATTCCTGGCCGTAGACGGCTTTGCGCACGGCGTCCACGTCAAAGCTCTTGGCCTTCTCGGCCGCCTGCTTCCAGATGTAAACGCCGAAATAGGCCGCCTCCATCGGATCGTCGGTGACGCGCTTGTCACCACCGGGCAGATTGTGCTTCTTGGCGTAGGCCTTGAACGACTGCACGAACTTTTTGTTCTGAGGCGTGTCGACCGACTGGTAGTAATTCCAGGCGGCCAGATGGCCAACCAGCGAGGAGGTGTCCATGCCGCGCAGCTCGTCCTCGGCCACGCTGAAGGCCATGATCGGCGCGTTCTCCGAGCGCAGCCCCTGGTTGGCGAACTCTTTGTAGAAGGGCACGTTGCTGTCGCCGTTGATCGTCGAGAGTACAGCGGCGCTGCCGCCCGAGGCGAAGCGCTTGATCTTGCCGACGATGGTCTGGTAGTCCTGGTGGTTGAAGGGCGTGTACTCCTCAGCGATGGAGTCGGCGGGGATGCCCTTGGCCAGCAGGAAGGCCCGCAGGATCTTATTGGCCGTGCGCGGGAAGACGTAGTCGGTGCCCAACAGGTAGAATTTCTTGTACCCCCCACCTTCCCTGGACATCAGGTACTCCGCCGCAGGGATCAGCTGCTGGTTCGGCGTCGCGCCCGTGTAGAAGACATTGCGCGAGCATTCCTCACCCTCGTACTGGACGGGATAGAAGAGCAGGCCGTTGTTGTTCTCGAAGACCGGCAGCACCGACTTCCGGCTCACCGAGGTCCAGCATCCGAATACGACGGCGACCTTGTCCTGCAACAGCAGCTGCTTGGCCTTCTCGGCGAAGAGGTCCCAGTTCGAGGCCGGATCCACCACGACGGGATCGATCTTCTTGCCCATGACCCCGCCCTTGGCATTGATCTCCTCGACGGCCATCAGCACGACGTCGCGGAGTGAGACCTCGCTGATGGCCATGGTGCCGCTGAGCGAGTGCAGCACGCCGATCTTGACGGAGCCGCCTCCCTGCGCCCTGATGATGGCGGGGAAGCCGAGGCCCGCGGCGGCGCCGACTCCAACTGCCGCCGAGGTTTTGAGAAAGTCCCTGCGTGAAAGCCCTTCCATGCGCTTCTCCTTTCGCTGCCCTCGGTAGGGGGTGAGTGGTCCGACCCGCCATTGGGTCATGGTCAATGCACGGCGCTGGCGCGAACCGCCGACCCCTTTGTCTTGGTGCGCCGTCCAGTCGGGCAGCAAGGCCCGTGCCCAGATCACGGTGAGCATTTTCACCTAGTTGTGGATGTTCGGGTCGCCTCCTGCGGCGCGAGGATGCCCACTTTGTGGGCAAGGCTGAATTGCTGCCTCAGAAATCGGCAGCGGCGCTCAGCGGGCAGAGCGAGGCTGGCCGAGCCCGTCGCTCAGCAAGAGAGCCTGGGCAACCTCGGCGATCGGCTTGCGGGTGTCCATCGCGGTCTTCTGGAGCCGTCGATAGGCCTCCGGCTCGGTGAGCCCGAGCCGCTGAATCAAGAGGCCCTTGGCGCGATCGATGGTCTTCCGTGACTCGAGCTTGCGCTTGAGCGCCTCGTTTTCCTGCCGCACGGCCTCCATCTCGCGGAAGCGCGATACGGCCAGATCGAGCGCCGGCCCGAGCTCCGGGTGACGCAGCGGCTTGACGAGGAAGCCGAGGACGCCCGCCTCGACGGCGCGGGCCGCAACGGCGGCGTCCGTGCGGCTCGTCAGCAACACGAGCGGGCATGGAGCCGACGCCATGATCCGCCGCGCAGCCTCGAGCCCATCGCCGTCGGGGAGCCCCACCGCCAACACCGCCACATCCGGGTGCAGCCGCTCAACCAATGGCACGGCGTCCTCGAGGCGGCTGCCGTGACCCACCACCTCACCGCCCTGGAGCGCCACCGCCTCGACGATGGCTGAGCGCGAAGGGGCATGGTCGTCCACGATCAGCACCCGCCACCGTGGCTTCATGGCTTGGTGATCGAGCAAACATGGTGCCAGCAGCAAACGTGGGAAAAGCGGGGTATTCGCGGCGCGGGGGCGAGAGGACCTGCTCACGCGGCAAGCAAGCAGACTCGAACGCCCAGCGTATGGGCAGCCTTCCGGCGAGGGTGAAGCCCGCCCGGCGCTCGAATGCGCCGGGCGGTAAGGTGCGCGTCGAATGCCCAGGCTAGATGTCGAAGTACAGCGCGAACTCGTACGGATGCGGACGCAGCCGGACGGGATCCACCTCGTTCTTGCGCTTGTATTCGATCCAGGTCTCGATCAGGTCGGGCGTGAAGACGTCGCCCTTGAGAAGGAACTCGTGATCCTTCTCGAGATTGTCGAGCACGATGTCGAGGGCGCCCGGGAGCTGCTTGATCTTCTTCGCCTCGGCCGGCGGCAGCTCGTAGAGATCCTTGTCCACGGGCTTGCCGGGGTCGATCTTGTTGGCGACGCCGTCGAGCCCGGCCATCACGCAGGCCGCGAAGGACAGATACGGATTGCACGTCGGGTCGGGCGTGCGGAACTCGATGCGCTTGGCGCCCTCCGATTTGCTGTACATCGGGATGCGGATGCAGGCCGAGCGGTTGCGCTGGCTGTAGACGAGGTTGATCGGTGCCTCGTATCCCGGCACCAGGCGCTTGTAGCTGTTCGTGCTGGGCGCGATGAAGGCCAGCAACGCCGGGGCGTGCTTGAGAATGCCCCCGATGTAGTGCAGGCACATCTTCGAGATGTCGGCGTAGCCGCCACGCTCGTAGAAAAGATTCTTGCCATTCCGCCACAGGGACTGGTGGGTGTGCATTCCCGAGCCGTTATCCTGGAAGAGCGGCTTGGGCATGAACGTCGCCGTCTTGCCCCATTTCTTCGCGGTATTCTTGGCGCAGTACTTGTACCAGCAGACCTTGTCGGCCATCTTGGTTAGCGTGTCGAAGCGCATGTCGACCTCGGTCTGCCCGCCGGTCGCCACCTCGTGGTGGTGCACCTCCACCCGGACGCCGACCGACTCCAGCGCCAGCACCATGTCGGAACGGATATCCTGGAACTTATCCATGGGCGGCACCGGGAAGTACCCCTGCTTGTAGCGCGGCTTGTAGCCCAGGTTGGGCCGGTCGGGCGTGCCCTCCTGCCCCGAGTTCCAGAAGCCGGCCTCGGAGTCGATGAAGTAGTAGCCGGAGTTGTAGGTCTGGTCGAACCGGATCGAATCGAAGAAGAAGAACTCTAGCTCTGGCCCGATATAGATCGTGTCGGCCGCGCCGGACTTCTTGACGTAGGCCTCCGCCTTCTGGGCTACGTAGCGGGGGTCGCGGCTGTAGGCCTTGCCGGTGATCGGATCCTTCACATTGCAGATCAGCACGAGCGTTGGGACGGCCGTGAAGGGGTCCATCTGGGCCGTGGCCGGATCGGGCATGAGTAGCATGTCCGACTCATCGATGGTCTGGAATCCACGGATCGAGGACCCGTCGAAGCCGAGGCCCTCTTCGAAGATGTCCTCTTTGAGCTCAGAAACCGGAATGGAGAAATGCTGCCAGAGGCCAGGGAGATCGATGAAGCGCAGATCGACGATCTTGGCGCCTTTCTCCTTGGCCATTTTCACAACGTCCTTCGGGGTCATGCGTCAGCCTCCTTGTCCGCTAGCGTGGGATGGAGTTTCGGGGGCCGGCAGGGCGCCTCTGCCCCACTGGCCAGACAACATTACGAGGCCCGATTCGCCCCGTCAAGCGCTCCGGTCGGCTTCAACCCACCCTGCCTAATGCCCGGCGCGCGCCTTGGCTTCCGCCGCCTTCATGGCCTCCGCGAAGGCGCCGGAGCCGGCCCCGACCGAGTACTCCCCGTAGGACGAGCCGCCCAACACATAGGCCGTCTCCGAGTGCTGGGAGAGATCGAGGCCCGCCACTTCGTCCTCTTCCGTCACCCGCAGCCCCATGACGGCATCCAGCACCTTGAGGATGATCGTGGTCACCACAAAGCCCAGGATCCAGGTCACGGCGACGGCCACGAGCTGTATCCAGAGCTGGTGCGGGTTGCCGTAGAAGAGCCCATCGCCGCCCGCGTCGTTGACGGCCTTGGTCGCGAACAGCCCCGTCGCCAGCGCCCCCCAGGTCCCTCCGACGCCGTGCACGCCCACCACGTCCAGCGAGTCGTCGTACCCAAGCCTCGCCTTGAAGTTGCAGGCCGTGTAGCACAGCACCCCCGCCACACCCCCGATCACGATGGCCGCCATTGGCGTGACGAAGCCCGCCGCGGGAGTAATCGCGACCAGGCCCGCCACGGCTCCCGAGGCGGCGCCCAGCACGGTGGGCTTGCCGCGCGAGTTCCACTCGGTGAACATCCAGCCCAGCACCGCGGCCGCTGTGGCTGTGTTCGTGGTCGTGAAGGCATGGGCCGCCAAGCCGTTGGCGGCGAGCGCGCTGCCGGCATTGAAGCCGAACCAGCCGAACCACAGCAAGCTCGCGCCCAGCACGGTGAGCGGCAGGTTGTGGGGCGGCATCGGCTGATGGCCGTATCCCTTGCGCTTGCCGATGACCAATGCGGCCGCCAGCGCCGAGATACCGGAGGAGATGTGCACGACGGTTCCGCCTGCGAAGTCGAGCGCGCCCCACTCGTGCAACCAGCCTTTCGCGCCCCAGACCCAGTGGGCGAGCGGATCGTAGACGAAGGTCGCCCAGGCCAGGATGAAGACCAGGAAGGTGGAGAACTTCTTCCGCTCCGCGAACGACCCCGTGATCAATGCCGGAGTGATCACGGCGAACATCATCTGGAACAGCATGAAGGCCTGATGCGGGATCGTTGCCGCGTAATCCGGATTGGGCGCCGCCCCCACGCCCCGGAGGCCGACCCAATCGAGTCCCCCGATGAGGCCCCCGCGGTCGGGCCCGAAGGCCAGCGAGTAGCCCCAGAGCACCCACTGGATCGAGATCAGCGCGAGGACGATGAAGCTTTGCATCAGCGTGCCGAGCGCATTCTTCTGCCTGACCATGCCGCCATAGAACAGCGCCAGGCCGGGCGCCGTCATGAGCAGCACGAGCGCGGCCGAGGTCAGCACCCAGGCGGTATCGCCCGAATCGATCTTCGCAGCCGGCGACGCCGTGCTCGCCTGCGGCGCCTGGGCCGGGGGGGCCACGGGGGCCACGGGGGCCTGAGCCAAGGCAGGCGCGACCAGGCTCAGAGCCGCGAGGATCAAAATGAAAGCCAGCACCGCCGATCGCGTCGTTCGAGTCACCGACTGGTCTCCTTGAGCGTCGGATGCCAGGCCAGGGCTAGAGTGCGCCTTCATCGCGCTCGCCGGTGCGGATGCGCACCGCCGTATCTACCGGATAGATGAAGATCTTGCCGTCACCAATATTTCCGGTCTTGGCCGCGCTCGCCAGCACGCCCGAGACCTTGTCCACAAGGTTGTCCGGGACCACGACTTCGACTTTGATTTTCGGCAGGAAGTCCACCGTGTACTCGCCGCCCCGGTACAGCTCGGTATGGCCCTTCTGGCGACCGAATCCGCGGACCTCGGACACCGTCATGCCGATGACTCCGATCCCGGTCAGCGCCTCTTTCACATCATCGAGCTTGAAGGGTTTGATGATGGCTTCGACCTTTTTCATAGAGCCTCCCGCCGCGGACTCTGCACCAGACGTGCCGCGGCGGAAGATCGGAACGAAGTATTTTGAATCGGGAGGTTGCGATGCCACCCCCTCCGAGACGGAGGGGGTGGCGTGACTACTTTATAGGCAGGCTGTGCGGAATTGCCTCACGGCTAGGCAGCGCGCGTCAGTCTCTCCAAAGCTCCTGATCCACCGGCGTGACCTGCTTGCCGGCGGTACTGACAACCTCAGCGGCCTCGGGCACCGCGATCCGGAGCGCGGCCCAGACGTCTCGGAGGTCCGGCGTTTTCGCCGCTATGTGGACTCCGGTGATGGGGGGCCGATCGCCGAACCCGACCGTGCCGGAACACACCACGATTGGAATATGCACGCCCCGCTTCTGGAGGCGCTGGACGAAGTCGAATCCGTCCATCTTGGGCATCCGCAAGTCGAGAATGACGACGTCGGGCCGGACCGCGTCGAGTACCGACAAGGCCTGAAATCCGTCCATCGCCTCGAAGACCTCGAATCGGGTCTCGAAAGTCATCCTGTACAAGTTCCGCCAGGCGGGATCATCGTCAACGATCAGCATTCTAGGCATGGATTTGCACCTCCCCGTGCCCCCTCTACGCAAGCAATCTGCCAAGTCCTGAGTTCAAGTCTGACGGGCACTTAGGGCCATGGTGCTGAGGAAGGACGGCAGGGGGATGACAGGATGAACTGACATCCCGTCGTCGAGCGAACACGGATGGCGGCTGAGGTTAGTTGGCCCGCCGCTGGGGGATGCCGTGGCGGCGCATTTTCGAATACAGGGTCGGACGACGTAGTCCGAGCAGCGCCGCTGCGGCCTGCTTGTTCCAGCCCGTGGATTCCAACGCCCGAACAATGGACACGCGCTCGATCTCCTCGAGCGAGCCTGGCGGGGGCGCTGAACCGGCCGCCGAGGCCACCTCAACCTGGAGCGGTTCGGGCAAGTCGGACAGGGTAATGTCCTGGCCGCGCGCCACCAAGATCCCGCGCTCGATGGCGTGCTCGAGCTCCCGCACATTTCCCGGCCAGCCATAGGCCAGCAGGCGCCGGTACGCCTCGGGGTCGATTCCCTCGACTGGCCGCCCGTGCTTGGCCGCAAAGCCGCCCAGGAAGGCCTTGGCCAGCACGGGAATGTCACCCGTGCGCTCCCGCAGCGGGGGAAGCGCCACGGTCACGGTATTGATCCGGAAGTAGAGGTCCTGCCGAAGGCGCCCTTCGCGCAGCGCCGAATCCGGGTCTCGGTTGGTGGAGCATATGAGTCGGAAGTCGACCGGGACTGAACGGGCCCCGCCCAGGCGGCGGACTGTGTGGTCTTCGAGCACTCGCAGGAGCTTGGCCTGAAGGTCTAGCGGCATCTCGGTGATCTCGTCCAGGAGAAGGGAACCGCGATGCGCCTCCTCGAGCAGGCCGGCTTTGTCGGTGGTGGCGCCGGTAAAGGCGCCCTTGACATGGCCGAAGAGCTCGGACTCGATCAGATCCTTGGGCAGCGCCGCACAGTTGATCTTGATCAGCGGTCCGTCGGCCCGGTTGCTCCTCGCGTGGACCGCATTGGCCACCAGTTCCTTGCCGGTGCCGCTCTCACCGATGACGAGCACGTTGGCATCGGAGGCAGCCACCGAGTCGAGCAGGTCGAACACGCGCTTGATCGCCGGCGAGGAGCCCAGCATCTCGCCATAGGCGGAGTGCTCGGCCAGCTTTCGACGCAGGTCGGACGTCTCCGCCAGGAGCCGCTGGCGCTCGAGCGCCTTGGCCACGAGCATGAGCATCTCCTCCGAGTCGAAGGGCTTGGCGACGAAGTAGAAGGCTCCCTGCTTGGTCGCTTCCACGGCCTTCGAGATTGAGGAGTGACCGGTCATGATGATCACTTCCATGGAGGGCGCCTTGCCCTTGAGGAGCCGCAGCAGGTGCAGGCCGTCGCCGTCGGGGAGCACCAGGTCCACCAGGGCCAGCGAGAACTCCCGCTCATCCATCCGAAGCATCGCGCCGACAGTATTAGCCGCCGTATCGACGTCGTAGCCCTGGGCCTCCAGGGTCATGCGAAGGTTGTCGGCGATGATCGCCTGGTCGTCGACAACGAGAATCCTGGGCTTCACGGCATCCTCCGGGAGCGCATGCTAATTTACCACCCTAACATAGCTTTCCGGGAACTGTCACCATGCTGACACATGGTCCCAGAGGGCCCTCAGGGCTGCCGATGGCGGGAGAAGAACTCCCAGATCACCTCGCTGTCGATGTCCCGGCTGGCGCGGCCTATGACTTGGCTGGGAAGGTACTGCGGTCCCCCCGGCCAGACATGGCCCCCACCCTCCATCACGTAGAGGATCACTTCACTACCGCTGCGGCATCCGCTGAGCGCCTCCCGTCTCACCCTCACGCCGTCGGAGGGGTCGCGGTCGGGTTCGCGAGTGATGACGGGAGTCGCGGCACAGCGGTTGTGACGCGCCCAGAGGGCTACCGTCTCGCCTACCGAGGCGACCCTTCCGGACCGAACCCGCCCGAACACGCGGACCGGCCCGCCGAGGAAGGGCACGAGGGGATCATCGGTGCCATTGACCATGAGCACTGACACCGGGCGGATCGGCCTGCATCGTCCCGCGAGCTCGATGCCGATGGTTGCCGCCACCGGCGCGATGGCGGCCACGCGCGTCGAGGCTTCGCAGCCGAGCCGTTGGGCCATGAATCCGCCGTTCGAGATTCCCGTCGCGTACACGCGCCCCGCATCCACCCGGTAGCGGCGGGACACCTCGTCCACGAGGCCGGTGAGGAAGCTCACGTCGTCAACCTTCATTCGTTCCGCGGGCACGTCGGGATCTTCCCTGCCGTCGTTCCAGCTCCGCCCTCTCCCGTCGGGATAAATGACAAGGAAGCCGTGGCGATCGGCGAGGCGCGAAAGGCCGGTCAGGCCGGGCATGCTTCGCCCCTGGGCGCCGCCTCCGTGCAGGGCCAGAACCAATGGCCAGCCGGAGTCTGCTTCATAGCGAGGGGGGACGTGGAGGAGATAGGTTCGCGTAACGCCATCGGACGGGAGCGATCCATGAATGTCGCCGCGCCGGACTCCGTCGGCTGGAGCCTGCGCTTCGCCGCCCAGCGCCGAAGCCGCGAGCAAACCCGCGAACAACAGGGCGCCAGCCAGCGCGCCCATAAGGATGCGATACCTCTCGCCGGGCGCGCCCACGTCCGGCGAGCGTAGCACCCGCGGCCTTGACAGGCAATCGCTCGGGGGGGAATATGCGACCCATGCACTTCGGAATTTCGCTGCCGGGCCGTGGACCGCTCGCCACGCCGGACGCACTCGTCAAGCTCGCCGAGAAGGCCGATGCGCTCCGCTTTTCCTCTCTCTTCGTGACCGATCACGTCGTGATCCCGACGAGCTACAGCTCGCCCTATCCGTATTCGCCAACGGGAAAGTTCGCCGGCGACTGGACCAATGGCTATCTGGAGCCGCTGGCCCTGATGAGCTTTCTGGGCGGAGTGACCACCCGGATCCGTCTCGGCACAAGCGTGCTGGTCATTCCGTACCGCAATCCGGTCGTGACGGCGAAGATGCTCGCCACGCTCGACGTGATGTGCGGCGGCCGCGTCATCCTGGGTGCCGGCGTCGGGTGGCTCAAGGAAGAGTTCGAGGTGCTGGGCGCCCCGCCCTACGCCGAGCGGGGAAAAGTCACCGACGAGTACCTGCGCCTCATGCGCGCGTGCTGGACCCAGGAACCGGCGGAGTTCAAAGGCTCCCACTATCGCCTGCCGCCCGTCAGCGCGTTGCCGAAGCCAAAGCAGAAGAATGGCATTCCGATCTGGACCGGCGGCCACACCGACGCTGCCCTCCGGCGCGCAGGCGAGCTGGCCGACGGCTGGCATCCCATCGGGATGCGCGCACCCGCCATGCTCTACCCGGCCGAATACGCGGAACGGGCGGCGATCGTGCACGGCTGGGCACGGAAAGCGGGGCGGGAGGCCAAGAGCATCACGCTGAGCTTTCGCGTCCCGCTCGATCTGGCGCCAAAGCGGGCCAAGCCACAAGGAGGCGACCGGCTGCTCTTCCGGGGCACCGCGGCGGAGGTGATCGAAGACATCCGGAGCTACCAGGCGCTCGGGGTGACTCACTTCGTCTTCGACCTCGCGCCCCAGGATCTCCGCGGCGCCCTCGGGCTCATCGATCGTTTCGCCGAAGACGTCAGACCCAAAACCCTCCGGGCCGCGAAGTAATCTCCCTCATGCCGTCAATCCCAGCTTCGGTCGCCGGCTTCATTTCCGCCGGGCGGGTCGGTCATCTAGGCACCGCGGACGCCTCGGGCCGCCCGCTCGTCGTCCCGATCTGTTATGCCTTCGACGGCGCGGCGCTGTTCTCCGCCGTGGACGCGAAACCCAAGTCGGAGGCGCCCGAGCGCCTCAGGCGGATTCGAAACATCAGGGCGAATACGAAGGTCTCGGTGGTCATCGACCATTACGAGGAAGACTGGGCCCGCCTGCGTCACGTGCTCATCCAAGGGGATGCCGAAGTTCTGACGGGCGGCGTCGAATTCTCCCGCGGCGCCGATCTCCTCCTCGAGAAGTATCCGCAATACCGGTCGATGGGGCTGAGTCGCGACACCGGAGTCATGATCAAGGTCACGCCGGCGCAGGTACGGGAATGGCGTTACTCGAAGTGACGGCGCTGGAGCGAGCGCTCGACCGGGTTTGTGAGGGGCGGACGCCCGGCGCAGACGAAGCCGCGGCGCTGCTCGACACGCCCCCCGCGCGGATGCCGGTGCTGCTGGCGGCCGCCGCTGCGCTCCGGGATCGCGGCCACGGCCGGCGCATCACCTTCTCGGCCAAGGTCTTCGTGCCGCTCACGACCCTCTGCCGGGATTACTGCGGCTACTGCACGTTCCGCAAGGATCCGGGCGAGCCGGGCGCGCTCTCCATGACGCCGGACCAAGTCCTCGCTCTCGCGACGGCGGCAGAGCGGCTCGGCGCCAAGGAAGCGCTCTTCTCGCTGGGCGACAAGCCTGAGGCGCGCTTCGCCGAGCATCGCGACTTCCTGCGCCGCCTGGGTCACCGGACCACCCTCGAATACCTTCGGGCCGTGAGCGGGCTCGTGCTCAGGGAGACGTCGCTCCTGCCCCACGTGAACCCCGGGCTCATGACCGAGCGCGACCTCGCAGCGCTGCGTGAGGTCAGCGTGAGCATGGGTCTCATGCTCGAGAGCGTGTCGGAGCGCTTGCTGGAGCGCGGCGCCGCCCACGACCGCGCGCCCGACAAAGTGCCGGCCCGCCGCCTCAAGACCATTGTGCTCGCGGGCAAGCTCGCCATCCCCTTCACCACCGGCATCTTGATCGGTATCGGCGAGACCAAGCGGGAGCGGGCCGACTCTCTCCTCGCCATCAGGGACCTCCACGAGCGTTACGGGCACATCCAGGAGGTCATCATCCAGAACTTCCGGACGAAGCCGTCTATCCCGATGCGGGACTGGGCCGAGCCCGGACCGGAGGATCTTCTCCGCACCGTCGCTGTCGCGCGGCTCTTGCTCGGCTCCAGCATGAATATTCAGGCGCCGCCGAATCTCACGGCGGAGGGATACGAGCACCTCCCGGCCGCTGGGCTCAACGACTGGGGCGGCGTCTCGCCCCTCACGCCAGACCACATCAACCCTGAGCGACCGTGGCCCGTGCTGGCCGAGCTCCGCCGGCGCACGGAGGCCGCGGGACACCAGCTCCGCGAGCGCCTGGCGATCTATCCAGGGTACGCGACCCGCCCCGAGTTCCTGGACGAGCGGCTCCGGCGGCGAGTCTCGGCGCTCATCGACGACGACGGCTTGGTGAGGCCCGAGCTGGAAAGGTGGAGATCGTGGTGATGCGGACCGACGCCCCGCGGCCCATCAACCTCGACTGGGCCAGCCGCGACATCCGCCACGTCCTCGACCGGGCGCTGGATGGCGGCGAGCTGTCCGTGGAGGATGGAATCCGACTGGCGGCGGCGACCGGCCGGGATCTCCAGGCGCTGACGCTCGTTGCGGACGAGCTGCGACGGCGCCACGCCGGCGACGTCGTGACCTATGTCGTCAACCGCAACATCAACTTCACCAATGTTTGCATCAAGCACTGCACGTTCTGCGCCTTCAGCCGCGACCACCGCGAGGAGGAGGGCTATTTCCTCCCCATGGACGAGGTGGTCCGCCGCGCGATCGAGGCCTGGGAAATGGGCGCGACCGAAGTTTGCATCCAGGCGGGCCTGCCGCCGAAGCTCGACGGCAATTACTACATTGACCTGTGCCGCGCCATCAAGGCCGCCGTGCCCGAGATGCATCTGCACGCCTTCTCCCCGGAGGAAATCCTGTACGGCTCGATGCGCTCCGGCATGCCGATCCCGGCATACCTCGCCGAGCTCAAGCGCGCGGGGCTCGGGACACTCCCGGGCACGTCGGCCGAGATCCTGGATCAGGAGATCCGCGACCTGATCGCCCGAGGCCGGATCACCGTCGCCCAGTGGGTCGAGGTGATCACGGCGGCCCACGCCCAGGGCATCCGGACAACCTCCACCATCATGTACGGCCACGTGGAGCGCACCGAGCACTGGATCCGGCACATGAGCCTGCTCCGCGACATCCAGAAGGAGACGGCCGGCTTTACCGAGTTCGTCCCGCTCTCCCTCATCCACCAGGAGGCGCCCATGTACCGACGCGGGCTCGTGCCCGGCGTACGGACCGGCGCGACCGGACTCGAGGTGGTGAAGATGCACGCCATCGCGCGCCTCTTCCTCGGCCCCACCTTCCGCAACATCCAGTGCTCGTGGGTCAAGGAGGGACCCAAGCTCGCCCAGTATCTGCTCGCCGCCGGGGCGAACGACGTGGGCGGCACGCTCATCAACGAGTCCATTTCGACGTCAGCCGGCGCCGCTTACGGCCAGCTGGTGCCACCCGCGGAGCTGCGTCGGCTCATTCGGGATGCAGGGCGCGTCCCCGCTCAGCGCAATACGGTCTATGAACTGCTCAAGCTCTACCGCAGCGAGGCGGACGAGGAGGACTCGCCGCTGGATCACGTGGACGATGCCGAGGCGCGCTTCGGCTCCTATCGCCTCCTGGCCGCGTCGGGGAAGTTCCGCTTCCCGCACCCGCTGCGCAGTTCGGAGGGATGACGCCGCGAGCGGTTCGACGCAAGGTTGCTGTTGAGGAGTCCGCGCCGGTTGAGTAGAATACGGCACTGGCTTCGCGGAATCCGCGACCGACCTTGACGGCTCTGCCGTTCACTCTCAACCTCACAACGGAGAGGATCACATGGCCAAATCGATGACCAAGTCCGCCATCATCGCGCATCTCGCGGAGAAGACCGAGCTGTCCAAGAAGCAGGTGACGGACGTCATGGACCAGCTTCTCGCCCTCGCCATGAAGGAGGCGAAGAACGTCTTCGTCGTCCCCAACTTCGGCCGGCTCGTGCTCGCGAACCGCAAGGCCCGGATGGGTCGCAATCCGCAGACGGGCGAGCCGCTCAAGATCCCGGCCAAGCGCGTCGTGAAGTTCCGCCTCGCGAAGTCGCTCAAGGACGCGGTGCTTGGAAAGAAGTAGGACCTGGGGAGAGCTCGCGTTTCGCCCTCTGGCGGCGCCCTGGAGCGAGGCCCTCGAGCTGTTCGGCTTCGCTGGCGCCTCCGCGCCGGCACCCGCCGGCGTGGAAGCCGGCTGGGGCGCGTGGGACGGCTCGCGACTTGTCGGCACCCTTCTGTTCGAGCGCTCGGACCTGGTGGCGCTGCTGCACGGGCCGGTGATGGTCGCCCCGCCGACCACCTCTCCGGAGGCTGTGCTCGATGCGGCCGAGCGGCTCTTGGCCGAAGCCCTGGCTCACGCCGGGCGCGCCGCGATCGCCACGGTCTTCACCCGACCGCAGGGCCTGGACCGGCTTTGGGTGCGCGCGGGGTTCATCCCGGTGCCCGAGGCCGAGCTCCCCGGCGCCCTTCGAGGGCGGCCGGGCGTGGGGCTCTTCGGCTGGCGTGGCGGCACGGCCCTCTGGAGCACGGCGAGCCGCGGCGCCCCGCGCGGCAATTCAATGGCCTCCGACCGCTGATCCGGAGCGCCCCGTGCAGCTCGTCGCGCTAGCCGGCGGAACCGGGGCCGCAAAGCTTCTCCGCGGCCTGAGTTGCCTGGTGCCGCCGCGGGACCTTACCATCGTCGTTAATACCGGCGACGACACCGAGCTTTGGGGGCTGCACATCTCCCCCGATCTCGATACCGTCTGCTACACGCTGGCGGGAGTCATCGATGCAGCCCGCGGCTGGGGGCTTGCCGACGAGACGTTCCAGGCCCTCGGCCAGATGGCGCGCTTCGGCGAGCCCAGCTGGTTCAGCCTGGGCGATCGCGATCTCGCAACTCATCTCCACCGCACCCGCCTGCTCCGCGAAGGCCGCACCTTGAGCGACGCCACCGCCGCAATCGGAGCGGCGCTCGGCGTGAAGTCGCGGATTCTCCCGATGTCGGATCAGCCGGTGCGGACCCGTGTGCTCGGGCCGGATGGCTGGCTGGACTTTCAGGAGTACTTCGTTCGGGAGAAGGCTCAGGTCGAAGTGCGCGACGTCGCCTATGACGGCAGCGGCGCGGCCAGCGCGGCGGCCGGAGTGCTCGAAGCCATCGCGGGCGCGCGCGCGGTGATCGTTTGCCCGTCGAATCCCGTCACGTCCATCGGGCCGATTCTCGCCGTGCCCGGGATCACCGATGCCCTCACTCGGAGCGCGGCGAGCATCATCGCCGTGAGCCCGATCGTCGGCGGCAACGCCGTCTCCGGTCCCGCCGGACCTCTCATGGCGTCGCGCGGTTTGTCCGTCTCCGCCGCCGGCGTTGCCCGCGCCTACGCGCCCTGGCTCGACGTGCTGATCCTCGACGAGCGGGACCGCGAAGAAATCCCCGAAGTCCTCCAGCTCGGCGTCTCCCCGGTCACCGCGCAGACCATCATGGCGACGCGCGAGGACGAGATCGCCCTGGCGCGCCGGGTGCTGGAGGCCCTGGCGTGAGGCTCCTCGCGGCCGTGCCCGTCAAAGACCTGGTCAATGCCAAGCAGCGCCTGATCTCTTTCCTCTCGGCCCGGGAGCGACGCGAGCTGGCACGCGCGATGCTCGACGATGTTCTCGAGGCTCTCGTCACGGCTCTTCCCGGGTCCGTCGTCGTGGTCACGGCGGATGCGGAGGTCATGGAGCTGGCGCGGCGCCGTGGCGCCGACTGCCTGATCGAGCGCGCCAACCGCGGCCATACGGAGGCCGTGGCGCTCGCCCAACAGTCGGCGCGCGCGGAGGGGCTCGACGGATTCCTCACCATTCCGGGCGACGCGCCCTGCGTGACGGCCGGAGAGGTCTCGACGCTCGTGGCGGCGCTCGCGAACCAGGGCGGCGTCGCCTTCGTGCCGTCGCTCTCGGGCTTCGGCACCAATGCCGCGCTGCTGGCGCCGCCGGACCTCATGCCGCTGAAATTCGGGGAACCGTCCTTTGAGAATCACCTCGAGGCGGCGCGCGAGCGCGGCCTCGATCCCGTCGTGCTGCGACTACCCGGGATCGGCCTCGACATCGACTCGCCCGACGACTTGCGGCTGCTGCTCGGCGGCGGGACTCCCACCCGGAGCGCCGCGCTGCTGCGGACCTGGGATATCCCCGCCCGCTTCGCGCGCCGCTCCTAGCCGTGCCGCCGCGCTACGAAGTCATCGGCGTCGAGGGGCTGCCAGAGATCACCCGCGGCGACGACCTCGCCCGCCTGATCTGGGAATCGGCGGCGCGGCAGGGCACGCCGCTGTCCGCCCGGGATCTCCTAGTCGTCAGCCAGAAGATCATCTCCAAATCGGAAGGCCGCGTCGTCCGGCTGTCGGCCGTCACGCCCTCGCCCCGGGCGCAGGCCGTCGCCGCCGAGCTCGGACGCGATCCCCGGTTGATCGAAGTCATCCTCGCCGAAAGCCGCCGCGTGGTGCGCCAGGACATGGGCGTGCTGATTGTCGAGACGCACCACGGCTGGGTATGCGCCAATGCCGGCGTGGACCAAAGCAATGTGGACGCCGACACGGCCTGCCTGCTGCCGGAGGACGCCGATCGCTCGGCGCGGGCGCTGCGCGAGCGGCTCGCCGCACTGACGCACCTCGATCTCGCCATCGTCGTCGCGGACACCTTCGGGCGGCCGTGGCGCGAAGGCCTCACCAATGTCGCCGTCGGCGTGGCCGGCTTCCGCCCCCTGAAGAGCTACCTCGGCGAGCAGGATCCCGCCGGCCACGTGCTGCAGGCCACGATCCTCGCGCTTGCCGACGAGCTCGCCGGCGCCGCCGAGCCGGTCATGGGCAAGCTCAAGCGGATCCCTGTCGTCATCATTCGCGGGCTGGACTGGGAGGCCAGCGACGGCAGCAGCCGCGAGCTTCTCCGCGACGCCGCGCGCGACCTGTTTCGTTAGCCGCCGGACCGAGGAAGGGGCGCATGCGCATCGGCATCGTCGGAGGGACGGGCAAGGAAGGGTCAGGGCTCGGGCTGCGCTGGGCCGTGGCGGGGCACGAAGTGATCATCGGCTCGCGTGACGCCGAGCGCGCCCGGGGCAAGGGCGCCGAGCTCGCCGCCGCCGTGCCCCACGCTCGAGCGATCGGGATGTCCAACCGCGACGCGGCGGCCGCCGCGGATGTCGTGGTTCTGACCTTGCCGGCGAATGGCCTCGGGGCAATCCTGCCCGACATCAGGGACGCCTGCCGCGGCAAAGTCGTGATCAGCACCGTTGTTCCGCTGACCTTTGGCGGGGACCGCCTCTTCACGCCGCCGCCCCAGGGCTCCTCGGCCGAGGAAGCGCAGGACATCCTCGGCCCCGATGCCCGAGTGGTGGCAGCCTTTCACCACATCGCCGCCCACGAGCTCGCCGCCGGCGACCAGTCGATCGAGTGCGACCTGCTGTTCTGCGGAGGCGACGCCGACGCCAAGCAACTGGTCGCCAAGCTGGCCGCCTCCATGGGGCTTCGCGCGGTGGACGCGGGCCCCTTGAGCAATGCCGGCCCGCTCGAGGGCATAACCGCGGTGCTCGCCACCATCA
Source organism: Candidatus Methylomirabilota bacterium (assembly GCA_046727155.1). Classification (GTDB taxonomy): domain Bacteria; phylum Methylomirabilota; class Methylomirabilia; order Rokubacteriales; family CSP1-6; genus DASSSH01. The sequence continues at coordinate 52,281 of JBKPCB010000063.1, forward strand.
ACCGCCGCTACAAGCTGAAGAACTCCGGCATCAAAATCACCGGTCTCCCCTAGACAGAGAGGATCGAGGCATGCCCGAAGAGCCCGTCATCGTTTCAGCCCGGCGCCTCACCGACTTCATCGTCTCGGTGCTAGAGGCCCTCAAGATGTCGCCGAAGAACGCCGCCCTCACCGCCGAGCTCATGGTGCGCACCGACCTGCGAGGCGTGGACTCTCACGGCATCGGCATGCTGCCCAGGTACGTGGAGTGGACCCGCGCCGGCTTCATCCATCCCTGGGCCGAACCGGCGGTGGTGCGGGACGAGCTGGCCACCGCCCTGGTGGATGGGCGGAAGGGTCTCGGCCATCCCGTCTCGGTCATGGCCATGCAGCTCGCCATCACCAAGGCCGAGACCTACGGCCTCGGGATCGTGGCCGTCCGAAACTCGAATCACTTCGGCGCCTGCGCGAATTACTCGATGATGGCCCTCGAGCGCGGCATGATCGGCCTCGCCTTCACCAACTCTCCCTTCGTCGCCATGGTGCCCACATTCGCAAAGAAGCCCATGATGGGGACCAACCCGCTGAGCCTGGCCGCGCCAGCGCGCAGCCATGCGCCGTTCGTTCTCGACATGGCCACGTCGACCGTCGCGGTCGGTAAGCTCACCATCGCTTCGCGATGGAACAAGCCCATCCCCGCCGGCTGGGCACTCGACGAGACCGGAACGCCGACGACAGACGCCAGGGCGGCCCTCACGACGCGGCTGCTCTCGCCGCTCGGCGGCACCCGCGAGCTCGGAGGTCACAAGGGCTATGGCCTCGGCGTGCTCGTAGACGTCCTCTCCGGTGTGCTCTCCGGCGGAGTCTACGGCAATCTCTTCGACCGGAGCGGCATGCGCGCGAAGCAGCAGCTCAATACGGGCCACTGTTTCGCCGCGATCGACATCAAGCGCTTCCGGCCGGTCGAGGAATTCCAGGCGGCTATGGACGACATGCTCGGCGCGCTCAACGCCGCACCCCGGGCCGACGGGCAGGAGCGCGTCTACACCGCAGGCGAGCCGGAAGCGGAAACCGAAGCCCTGCGCCGCCGGCACGGCATCCCGCTGGCGCCGGCGCTCGTCACGCAGGTGAACGGAATCGCCGTCGATCTGAGCGTCGGGCCCCTGACTGCAGGGCTCGCCTAGCGCCCGAGCAAGACCTGCATCACCCGATCGACGTCAGCGAGGTCGTCGAAGAAGAGATCTGGCTGCTCGGCGAGCAGCTGCTCACGCGCGTATTGACCGGTGGCCACAGCCACCGCCACGGCGCCGAAGGCCCGGGCGCAGTCGATGTCGTGCGGCGTGTCGCCGATCACGACGACGTCTGGCGGCTGAAACGCGTGCCCCACGAGGGCCTGGGCCCGGCGCGCCGCCAGCGAGGGCAAACGCCGTCGATCCAGATCGTCAGAGCCAAAGGCCCCGACGGGAAAGAAGGGCCAGAGGCCCGCCGGCCCGAGCTTGATGCGGGCCCCTTCCTCGATATTGCCCGTCACGAGACCGATCAGCGCGCCTTGGGCGCGATCCAGCCGCCGCACGAGCTCGGCCACACCCGGCAGCGTGATCACGGCCGAGCCGTCGCCGATCTCCGCAACCAAGCCGCGCGCGTACTCCTCGAAGACCTCATCGAGCCGTGGCTTCACAGCCTCTCGCGGGATCCCCGCCGCCTCCATCACGTCGAATACGATGCGCTGATCCGTCCTGCCGCGGAGGTCGTACTCCTCGATCGCGCCGGCCGTGCCGAAGACGCGCTCGAGGGCGGCCTTGAAGGCCCGGCGGCCCGCGCCCCGGGCGGACACGAGCGTGCCGTCGATGTCGAAGAGCAGGAGGCGCATCCAGGAGCTAGCGCGGCAGCGTCAGGGCGAGAGAGCGGAGGCGCGACACGATGGGCGGGAGGCGTTCCAGCAGGGCATCGACGTCGGCCGCCGTGCTCCACCGCCCCAGGGTGAAGCAGAGCGAGCCGGCCATCTCCTCCGGCGTGCAGCCGACAGCGCGGAGGACATGGGACGGCGTCTGAGTCAGCGACGAGCAAGCCGAGCCTGACGAGGCGGAGACCCCAGCCAGGTCGAGATCGAGCAGCACGCTGTCGGCCTTCACGCCGCGCAGCACGACGCTGACGTGATGCGGCAGCCGCGTGGTCCGCGATCCGGTGAGACGGCAATTCGGAACGGCCTCGACGAGGCCCGTGATGAGCCGGTCGCGCAGCGATTTGAGTCGCGCCACCTCCTCGTGGGCCAGCGTGCGCATCAGCTCAGCCGCCACACCCAGCCCGACCAGGCTCGGCAGGTTCTCGGTGCCGGAGCGCAGGCCGCCCTCCTGCCCGCCGCCCAGCAGCTGCGGCAGAAGCTTGATGCCGGGCCTGACCCAGAGCGCGCCGGTGCCGGGCGGCCCGTAGATGTCGTTGCCCGAGAGCGTGAGGAGGTCGACGCCGGCGGCTTGCGCATTCAGCGGCGCGCGCCCGAGCGCGCCGACCGCGTCGACGTGAAATGGCACGCCCGCCGCCCGCGTGAGTCGGCCAATCTCGGCAAGCGGCTGAAGCGTGCCGATCTCATTGCTGGCCGCGCCGACCGAGACGAGAACGGTCTCGGCAGTGAGCGCGCCGCGGACCGCCTCGGGATCCACGCGTCCCTCCCTGTCTACCGGAAGAAAGGTGAGCGCCGCGCCGGCTTTCTCCAGATCGCGACAGGCGTTGACCACCGAAACGTGCTCGACCGACGAGAGCACCACCCGGGCCCCGCGCGCTTCGCGGGCTCGGAGCGCGACTCCGCGAATCGCCAGGTTGTTGGCCTCGGTGGCGCACGAGGTGAAGATTACTCCGGCCGGCGAGCCCCCGCAGAGGCGACCGACCTTTGCCCGCGCGGCGTCCAATGACTCGCGCGCCTCGGCTCCCAGCGAGTGACGGGCGGATGGGTTGCCGATGCCGGCCTCGAGGAAAGGGCGCATGACCGCCAGGACCCGGGGATCGACTGGGGAGAAGCCCGAGTAGTCCAGGTAGACCCGCTCGGGCTGGGCTGCGCCGGGCACGTCGCTACCGTGTCTTCCGAACCAGGAACCGGTAGATCCCTTCTTCGTGCAGCAGGTCGACGAGGTCGTGGCCGGTGATGTGGACCCAGCTTTTCATGTCGGCCTCCGAAGCCGGATCATCAGAGCGCATCTCCAGCAGCTGGCCGACGGCCATCTGCTGGATGGCTTCCCGGGTCTTCACGATCGGCATGGGGCAGAAGAGCCCAATGCAATCGATCTGCCTGTCAGCATTGAAGACTTTCGACTCCTGCGCCATAAGGCGTTACCGTACCCTAGGCCTTGCGGCCCCGTCAAGGAGCCGAGCTGGGGCCTGCCCGGCCCCGAAATATTCCTTCCGGGGGCCCGGGACCCCGCTATTCTGAAGAGCATGACCGACGGCCGAGCGGTACACCGCCCCGACCGGACGAACTGACCAGCCCCATGGCCGAGCGCGCTCGATCAGTCACGAGCTCCGCCGGGCAGCGCGTCAAGCGCAAGGTCATCGTCGCCCTGGCGCTGACGACCTTCGTTCCGCTGCTCGTCGTCACCTACTGCCTGTACGCCTACACGTGGCCGTTCCTGACCCCGGAGCGCCAGGCCCAGGACCTGCCGTGGATGCTGCTTCTTCTCGCTTTCACCGGCGTCATGATGGCCGCCGGCAGCTTCATGCTCTGGGATCTCGCCAAGTCCGTGGCGCGCACCACCGAAGCCGTCACGGGGGCGAAGAAGCCCTCCCTGGCGAGCCCGCAGCCGGCGGCCGGCTCCAATCCCGAGCGCGAAGCGGTGAGACAGTACGTCCAGCAGAACGACGAAGTGGATGCCCTGATGCTCTCATTCTCGCGGATGCTCAGCACCATCGAGCAGCAAGCCGCCGATGTCAACCAGTACTCGCAACGGCTGGACGCGGCCTACAAGGAGCTCGAATCGACGAACGCCCGTCTGAAGGAGTTCTCGTTCAAGGACGAGGTGACGGGCCTGTACAACCGACGCTTTTTCTCGATCCGGCTCGAGGAAGAAGTCTCCCGCTATCGCCGCTTCAACCACCCCGTGTCGGTGGTCCTCCTGGACCTGGATGGCTTCAAGGCCGTCAACGACGACCTCGGCCACGCGGCGGGGGACGAAACGCTTCGCGGCATGGCCGACATCCTGCTCAAGCAGTCGCGCGGGATCAACGTGATCTGCCGGTACGGGGGCGACGAGTTCGCAGTCCTGCTCGTGGAGACGTCGAAGAACGGCGCGAGGCTGTACGCGGACCGCATCCGATACATCCTGTCCAGCTCGACGTTCGGCCACGGGCGCCGCGTGACGGCCAGCTTCGGCATCGCCTCGCTACCGGAAGACGTGACCCCTTCGACCGAGGAGCTGATCCGGGCCGCCGACGAGGCGCTCTACGCAGCCAAGCGGGCGGGCAAGAACCGCGTGTCCGTGCATGAGGACATCAGCGCAACCCCGACCGTGCGGCCGGGCGCCAAGGTGGAATGAGCCCGTCCGCGATACAGAAGCACATCCTGATCGTAGAGGACGACCGACAGGTCCAGGCGGCGCTCTACGAGGTTTTCGTTTCAAACGGCTACTCCTGCCAGGTGAGCAGCAACGGCCTCGAAGGGCTTCGCGTCTTCGAGGCCTCGCGCCCCCCGCTCACAATCACCGATATCAAGATGCCGGTGATGGACGGCCTGCAGTTCCTCAAGCACGTCAAGGCCAACGAGAGCGATGCCGCAGTGATCGTGCTGACCGGCGTCGGGGACGTCAAGACGGCCGTGGAGAGCCTCAAGTACGGCGCTTACGACTTCATCATGAAGCCCGTCAACATGGACCAGATCCTGCTGGCCGCCGAACGGGCTCTCGAGCGGCGGCAGCTGCTGATCGAGCGGCGCGAGTACGAAGTCTTGCTGGAGCGGCGCGTCGCCGAGGCGACTCGCGACCTGGCGCGCACGCTCGAGGAGCTCGAGGCCACCTACCAAGCCACGCTCGAAGCCCTGGGCTCGGCCATCGAAACCCGAGACGTGGGCACGGAGCTGCACTCGCGCCGCGTGCACGAATACACGCTGACGATCGCGCGCGCCCATCGGATGACGGACAGCGAGCTGCGCCCGCTGGCCAAAGGAGTCCTCCTCCACGCCATCGGCAAGATCGGCATCCCCGACGCCATCCTGCTCAAGCCCGGCCCGCTCACCGCGGAGGAGTGGCGGACCATGCGCACTCATCCCGACCTGGGCCGTCGAATCCTCGAGCGCATTCCGTTCC
>JBKPCB010000064.1:0-25101 GCA_046727155.1 Candidatus Methylomirabilota bacterium
CCCCGGGCCGGCCGCCGCGTCCGGCGCCGGGCCGGGCACCGCGCGCCGCCATCCGCGCGCGCTTCTCGTCGGCGTACCGCCGGCGCTCCTCGCTGGTCGGCTTGATCTCCGGCAGGAACCAATCGTCCTCGGCCCACTCGACGCGGATCTTCTGGCCGATGAACTTCTCGATGGGCTCGAGCGCCAGCGCGCTCGACTCGTCGGCGAAGCTGATGGACTTGCCGGAAGCGCCAGCGCGCGCGGTGCGACCGATGCGGTGCACGTAGTCCTCCGCGTCCTGGGGCAGGTCCCAGTTGACGATGTGGGTGACGCCCTCGATGTGCAGCCCGCGCGAAGCCACGTCGGTGGCCACCAGCACCGGCAGCTCGCCCTCCTTGAAATCGTTGAGAATCTTCAGACGCTTCTTCTGATCCACGTCGCCGGTCAGTGCCCGCGCGCGCCAGCCGTTGCGAGTGAGCCGATCCTCCAGCCGCCGCGCTTCCTCGCGGGTGTTCGAGAAGATGAGGATGCGGTTGCCGCCTTCGCGCTTGAGCAAGCCCAGCAGCAGGCTGAACTTCTCGTCCCGGCCCACGTGGTACAGCACCTGGTCGATGTTCTCCGCCGTCTTCTGCTGCGGCGTGATGGTGATCTGGGCGGGATTGTTCATGAACTCCCAGGTCAGCTCCATGACTCTGAAGGACAGCGTGGCGGAGAAGAGGAAAGACTGGCGCTTCTCGGGCTTTGGCAGCTTGCGCAGGATGAAGCGCAGGTCGGCGATGAACCCCATGTCGAACATCCGGTCGGCCTCGTCGATGACGAGCACCTCGACTTTCCCGGGCGACCAGACGTGCTGCTTGAGGTAGTCGATGAGCCGGCCCGGCGTGCCGACCAGCACGTCGCAGCCCTCTCGAAGCTCCTCGCGCTGCTTGTTGTAGTCGATGCCGCCATAGACCGCGAGGATCCGCAATCCCGTGTGAGCGCCGAGCAGGTGGGCGTCGGACTGGATCTGGACCACCAGCTCGCGCGTCGGCGCGATGATGAGCACGCGCGGCGCCGTCGGGCCGCTCTTTGCGGGCGCCGGATGGCGCAGGCAGCGGGTAAATGCGGCGATGAGGAAGGCCGCGGTCTTGCCCGTGCCCGTCTGCGACTGCCCCGCGACATCTTTGCCCTTGAGCGCCAGCGGCAGCGCGCTCTCCTGAATCGGCGTGGTGGCGACGAAGCCGGCGTCGCGGATGCCGGCCCGCACGGGCTCGGGCAGATCGAGCGACGTGAACTCGAGCGGGCTCATGCGGCCGGCGTCTCCTCGGAGGCGGGCGCGGCCGCGGCCTCCGGCTTCCGCTTCCGCCCGAAGATGCGCGCGCAGATGATCCCGACCTCGTAGAGCAGGCACATCGGCGCCGCCATCAGCGACTGGTTGAAGATGTCCGGCGTGGGCGTCAGGATCGCCGCGATGATGAAGTTGATCAGGATCGCGTACTTCCGGTTCTTGGAAAGGAATTGCGGGGTCACCAGGCCGATCATGCTGAGGATCGTGATGATCACCGGCAGCTCGAACACCAGCCCGAACGCCAGCGTGAATTTGAGGATGAAGTCGATCGAGCTCGAGATGGAGATCATCGCCTGCAGCCCCTGCTGCTGGCCGAAGTTCACCAGGAACTGCATCGCGAACGGAACCACGCCGAAGATGGCGAACGCGCCGCCGAGCAGGAAGAGCAGCGAGCTGATCAGGACGAACGGGGCGGCGTATTTTTTCTCGTGGCTGTGCAGGCCCGGCGACACGAACTTCCATACCTGCCAGAGGATGGCGGGCATGGAGATGAAGAGCCCCAGGATCACCGCGACCTTCATGTAGGTCCAGAAGGCCTCCGTCGGTGTGGTGAAGACGGGCTTGACCTTGATGATGTGCTCGACGAGGTACTTCATGACGCGCTCGGTGAAGAACAGCGCGATCACCAGCCCGGCGCCGGCCCAGACCAGGCTCCATACGATGCGGGTGCGAAGCTCGCCCAGGTGGTCCAGGAACGACATCTTCCCGAGGCCGCGGTCTTCCTCGGGCTCGGGCGCCTGTGCGACCTCTTCGTCGGCCATCACCACTCCGTGAGGAAGTGTCTGAGCTGACCCACGCCGCGGCCGCCCTGGAAGCCTTCCGCTATCGCCTTCGTGACGTACGCCTTGGCTTCCCGAATCGCGTCGGGGATCGCCTGGCCCCGCGCCAGCCCCGCCGCGATGGCGGCGGAGAAGGTGCAGCCGGTGCCGTGCGTATTCGGCGAGTCGACGCGCGGCGCCGAAAACGCCCGCAGCTCGCGCCCGTTCCAGAGCACATCCACCGCGTCGCCCTTGAGGTGCCCGCCCTTGACCAGCACGTAGCGCGAGCCGAGGGCGTGGATGCGCCGCGCGGCCTCCTCCATCTCCTTGCGATCCGACACCGGGATCCCCGCCAGCGCTTCGGCCTCGGGCAAATTGGGCGTCACCACCAGCGCCAGCGGCAGGATGCGCTCGATCAATGACCGGACGGCGTCGGGCCGCAGCAGCGCGTCGCCGGACTTGGCGACCATCACCGGATCCACCACCAGCTTCTCGATCGGATGTTCAGCCAGCGCGGCCGCGACGGCCTCGATGATGGGCGCCGTCGCGAGCATCCCGCACTTGGCGGCATCGGCGCCGAAGTCCGAGAGCACGGAGCGGAGCTGCTGGGCCACGAAGGCCGGCGGCAGGCTCTCCACGCCCTGCACGCCGAGAGAGTTCTGCGCCGTGACGGCCGTGATCACCGACATGCCGAAGACACGAAAGGCGGAGAAGGTCTTCAGGTCGGCCTGGATGCCGGCCCCGCCCCCGGAGTCCGATCCGGCGATGGTCAGGGCCTTGGGAATCAGCATGGTCCCTTAGTATACGGGATGATGAGGGTGAATTCCCCCCTCACGCGACCCGCCGCAAAGCGATCGGCGAGCCGGCGCGCCGGTCCGCGAACGATCTCCTCGAACTGCTTGGTCATCTCCCGCGCCGCCACGATCTCGCGGTCGCCGAATACCTGGGCGATCGCCTCGAGAGAGGCCAGGATCCGGTGCGGCGACTCGTAGCAGACCACGGTCATCTCGAGATCGCGGAGCGCTTCGAGGCGGTGCAGCCTGCGACCGGGCTTCACCGGCAGGAAGCCGTCGAAGACGAACCGGTCGGCGGGCACGCCGGCAGCCGAGAGCGCGGCGATGACGGCGGACGGCCCGGGGACCGGCACCACGGCCACCCCCGCCGCGCGCGCGGCTTGGACCAGCAGAAAGCCAGGATCCGAGATGCCGGGCGTGCCGGCATCCGTCACGAGCGCCACCGACTTGCCCTCGCTCAAGGCCCTGAGAATGGCCGGGCCTTTCGTCAGCTTATTGTGCTCGAAGTAGCTCGTGACCGGCACGTGGATGCCGAAGTGGCTGAGGAGCACGCGCGTGCGGCGCGTGTCCTCGCAGGCGATGAGCCCCACTTCCTTGAGGACGCGCAGCGCCCGCAGCGTCACGTCCTCGAGATTGCCGATCGGCGTGGCGACCACGTACAGCGTGCCCGGATTCGTGCTCATGGGAGCAGGGGGACGGCGCGGGAGAACTCGATCACGGCGGCGGCAATGGCGCTCAGCCGTTCGTAGGGTGAGCCGTAGAGCGCGCTGAGCGCCCACTCCTCGTCACCGATGACGAGCCGCAGCATGGCCGCGCGCCGCGGTCCGGGCGCGTTGGGATCGAAGCGCTGCGGTGGGAACCCGGCGGCCACGGTGGAATCGTCGAGCAGCCGGGCCATCAGCGCCAGGTACGCATCGAGGGAGAGCGCGCCGGCGCGCTCCCAGGCGGGCGTCTGAGCGCGGGCCCCGCCCATGGCCTCCACCGTGACGGTTTCGTCAACCGCGACGAGTCGGGCCACGCCGACTTCCCCCGCCTCCTCGGCGTCGGACCGACGCTCGAGGGCCACGAACAGCCGCGAGCTCTGAGCGGCGGAACGGAGCAGGGCGCCGCGCAGCTCGGCCACCAGCCGTTCGAGCCGGCTCCGGTCGGCATCGTCCGGGCTCTCCGCGAGCCGCCGGTGAAGCGTCAGATAGCTCTCCAGCGAGACGGGCTGGGCGCCGACCGGGCCCACGCCGCCCAACACGAGAACCAGCAGCAGGGCGGCCCAGGGGCGCGGAGGGGCCGGCGTCATCGGATGGCGTTGCGGGATGGCGTTGCGGGAAGCGCGGTGGCGCGAATGCGGGCGCGGCGGCGTGGTTACGCGGACTGCTCTTTCTGCTCGGAGATCAGGATCGGGCGATCCTTGGTCAGGATCACCTCGCGGGTGATGATGCACTCCTTGAGCCCCGGGATGGACGGGAGCTCGTACATCACCTCCAGCATGACCTCCTCCAGCACGGCGCGCAGCCCGCGCGCCCCCGTGCCCCGCTTCATCGCCTCGCGGGCGACGGCGGCCACGGCGTCGTCGGTGAACTTGAGCCGCACCTTCTCCAGCTCGAAGTACTTCTGGTACTGCTTGACGATGGCGTTCTTGGGCTCTCGGAGGATGCGCACCAGCGCGCCCTCGTCCAGATCGTGCAGCGTCGCCACCACCGGCAGCCGACCCACGAACTCGGGGATGAGACCGTACTTGAGCAGGTCCTCGGGCTGAATCAGCGCCAGCAGATCTCCCACCCGCCGGTCCTCGCGGCTCTTGATCTCGGCGCCGAAGCCCATGCCGCTGCGGCCCACGCGCGACTCGACGATCTTATCGACGCCGACGAAGGCGCCGCCGCAAATGAAGAGCACGTTGGTCGTGTCCACCTGGATGAACTCCTGGTGGGGATGCTTGCGGCCACCCTGGGGCGGCACGTTCGCAACCGTGCCCTCGAGAATCTTGAGCAGCGCCTGCTGCACGCCCTCGCCCGAGACGTCGCGCGTGATCGAGGGATTCTCGGACTTGCGCGCGATCTTGTCGATCTCGTCGATGTACACGATGCCTCGCTGGGCTCGCTCGACGTCATAATCGGCGGCTTGGAGGAGCCGCAGGATGATGTTCTCGACGTCCTCGCCCACGTACCCCGCTTCCGTCAGGGTTGTCGCGTCGGCGATGGTGAAGGGCACGTGGAGCATCTTGGCGAGAGTCTGGGCCAGGAGCGTCTTGCCGGATCCGGTGGGGCCGATCAGGAGGATATTGGCCTTCTGCAGCTCCACCTCGCCCGCCTCGGAGCCCGCCTCGATCCGCTTGTAGTGGTTGTGGACCGCGACGGACAGGACCTTCTTGGCGCGCTCCTGTCCGACGACGTATTGGTCGAGCACGTTCTTGATCTCGGCGGGTTTGGGAAGACTCCTGAGCTCCCGGCTCTTCTCCTCTTCCCACTCCTCGGCGATGATGTCGTTGCAGAGCTCGATGCATTCGTCGCAGATGTAGACCGTGGGCCCGGCGATGAGCTTGCGCACGTCGTTCTGGCTCTTGCCGCAGAACGAGCACTTCAGCGTGCCGCCGCCTTCGCGGGTCCGTGCCATGGGCGCTCGCTACTTCGTCAGTACCACGGGCTCGGGTGCGGGCCGCGGCGTGGGTTTGGAGGAGATGACTTCGTCCACGATCCGGTACTCCTTGGCTTGCTCGGCGGTCATGAAGAAGTCGCGATCGGTGTCGCTGTGAATCTTCTCCATGGACTGGCCGGTGTGGTGCACCATGATGCGGTTCAGCTCCTCCCGCATCCGGAGGATCTCCCTCGCCTGGATGTCGATGTCGGTGGCCTGCCCCTGCACGCCGCCCAGCGGCTGGTGAATCATGATCCGCGCGTGGGGCAGCGCGAAGCGCTTGCCTTTGGCGCCGGCCGCCAGCAGCAGCGCGCCCATGGAGGCCGCCTGGCCCATGCAGATCGTCGAGATCGCGGGCTTGACGTACTGCATCGTGTCGTAGATGGCCATTCCGGCCGTCACCGACCCGCCCGGCGAATTGATATACAGATTGATATCCTTGTCGGGATCCTCGGCTTCGAGGAAGAGCATCTGGGCGATGACCAGATTGGCGATCTCATCCTCTATATAGGTCGGGAGGAAAATGATCCGTTCCTTGAGAAGCCGGGAGAAGATGTCAAATGCCCGCTCGCCGCGGGGCGTCTGTTCGACCACCATCGGGACCAAACCCATCGGACGCCTCCTTGCCATGTCGTTCCTAGTCTACCTCATGCGGCCTGAATCTGGTTTTTTTCAATCAGGAAGTCCAAGGTCCGCCGCTCCCGGAGCGTGTGCTGGATGCTGTCCAGGTCGCCGCTGCGCTCGAGCATGCTCCGCACGGCCGGGACGGGGCGCTGGCTGGCCTGCGCGAGACGCTCCACTTCGGCCTCCACGTCGGCGTCGGCCGGCGCCAGGCCTTCCTTGTCCGCGATGGCTTCGATGAGCAGCGCGCGGCGGACGGCCTTCTCCGCGCCTGGGCGCAGCTCCTCCAGCAGCTTCTTGTAGTCCCAGGGCATCTTGTCTGGGTCCATCCCCTGCCGCCGCATGTGCTCGCGTGCGTGCTCGATCTGATTTCCCACCTGGCGCAGCACGAGAGCCTCGGGCACCTCGAAGGAATGCCCCGCCAGCAGTGCCTCCATCACCGCGCCCTCGAGCGCGCGCCGGTTCTCCTGCTCGCGCCGAGCCTCGAGACCCTTGTGAATCTCGGCCTTGAGCGCCTCGAGGGTCTCGAAATCGCCCACGCTCTTGGCGAAATCGTCGTCCAGGGCCGGCAGGACCTTTTCCTTGACCTCGGTCACCTTCACGATCGCGTCGGCGGATTTGCCGCGGAGCGTTTCGGTGCGGTGGTCGTCGGCGAACTTGACCCGCGTCTGGCGCGAGCCGTCGGGCGCCAGCCCGATCACAGCCTCCTCGATCTCGGGCAGCACGGCGCCGGTGCCGACGAGAAATCCGTAGCCGGTCTCGCTGCGCGCCTCCATGCCTTCAGGCGTCAGCGTATAGTCCACGACTACTAAATCGCCGACGTCGGCTGCGCGTTCCACCGCGCGGTACTCGACGTGCTGCTCCTGGAGGTGGGCGAGCGTCTCGTCCACTTCGCTCTCCGCGAAGGGCTTGGGCGTGTGCGGCACCGTGAGCCCGGTGTAGGCGCCGAGCGCGATGGCCGGCTTGATCTCGACCACCGCCGAGAACTTGAGCGCGGCGTTTTCCTCCAGCGTGACCTCCTGGAGGTCGGGCTCCTCGACCGGCTTGAGCTGAGCCTCGGCCAGGGCCTGGCGGTAGACGTCGGGAATCAGGTGGCGGGCCACTTCCTGGCGCACGTCGTCGGAGAAATGCAGCTTGATCATGCTGCGCGGGACCTTGCCCTTGCGGAAGCCCGGCAGCTTGGCCTGCCGCTGCACGCGGCTGAAGGCGTCTTCCCAGGCCCGCTGGACGACGTCGGGCGCCTCCTCCACCTGCAGGCGCCGCTTGCACGACCCGATCTCTTCAACCTCAACTCTCATGATGGCTCCCGGAAAACTGGTGCGAGAGGGGGGAGTTGAACCCCCACGGGTAGAACCCTCTGGATCCTAAGTCCAGCGCGTCTGCCAGTTCCGCCACTCTCGCACGCGAATCACACGATGCGATGCGCCACGCCGCGCGCCCAAGCACAGCACCCACTTCAATTGGTGCCGCCGGGGGCGTCACGGTGCGGGAAGATTCGGCCACGCTTGGTTGGCGCCCGCCGGGGCCGAAGGCCCTGGCGCGCACCCGCACTGAGAATAACACAGGCCCCCGCGCCCGCGACCGCTCCACTTTGAGCGCCGCAGCCCGCCCGGCCCCGGCCGCCAAGGCCGCCTGGCTTGCTCTTGACAGGGCTCCCCGGGGCGGCGATAGTTCCCACCAATCGCTCCGGCCGGGATCAGGCCCCGGCGGAGGGGGCGCGGCGGCCATTGGGGGTCCCGCCGAGCGAGCAACCAGCGGGTGGGTGGATGCCCGAGGAGGGATGAGCGATGGCCCGCTTCCTCTATGTTGTGGCCCGCGACCGACTGGACCTCTACGACCGCCTGCAATCGGAGTTCTCCCGCGAGGACGACGTCAGGGTCGTGGTGGATCGGCGGCGGACGGAGCGGCGGCACACGGCGAATCCTCACGAGCCCGACCGCCGCCGGCTGGAACGGCGCATGCGGCGCGATCTCGATATGGAGCTGCGGTCGGTGGGGTCGTTCATCACCCAGCTGGAGGATCGGATCGCGGCGAGCTGAGCCCGCGGCCCTCAGGCCGCGCCCTTCTTGAGCCCCACGACATTGTAGGTTGTCACCGGCCGCCGGAAGCCCTTCAGCGTCAGCTCCCCCACCGGCTCGACTTCGACGAGCTCCTCCACCGTGCCCAGCAGCTTCTGGGAGATCAGGATCTGCCCGGGCTGGGCTTCGCCGCAGAGACGGGCGGCCAGGTTGGTCACGGTGCCGATCGCACCGTAATCCCAGCGCCCCTCGAAGCCGATAGCGCCGATGGTCGCGTAGCCGTCGGCGATGCCCACGCCGAAGTCGAGATCGTACCCACGCTTCCGCCATTTGGGCACGAGCCCGCCGACCCGCTCCCGCATGACAACCGCCATGCGGATGGCGCGTCCCTGCGGGTTCGGCACCTCCACCGGGTCGTTGAAGAAGATCATCATGCCATCGCCCGCGAAGCGCTCGAGCGTGCCCTCGTGGGCCATGACGACCGTCCCCATCTCGGCGTGGTACTCGCGTAGCACGCTCATGACTTCCTCGGGCTCCGCCGTCTCGGCGAAGGCGGTGAAGCCGCGCAGGTCGACAAAGACCACGGTGATCTGCCGGCGGTGGCTCTTGAGCGGATCTTCGGCGTCACCCGCCACGATCAGCTCCGCCAGCTGCGGCGAGAAGAAGCGCTTGAGGCGGCCCAGGCGGTCGAGCTGCGCCACCTGCTCGAGGACCCGCTTCTCGAGGGTAGTATTGAGCTCGCCGAGCTCGGCGGCCTGCGCCTGGACCGTGTCGTAGAGCTCCTTGATCCGCAGCAGCGAGCTGACGCGCGCCAGCAGCTCCGCGCGGTTGACGGGCTTGGTGAGGAAGTCGTCGGCGCCGGCCTCGAGCCCCTTGATCCGCTCCTGAGAGGGATCCAGCGCCGTGACCATGATGACGGGCAGGATGCCGTTGGCGGGGTTTTCCCGGATCTTGGCGCAGACCTCGTAGCCGTTCATGCCCGGCATCATCACGTCGAGCAGGACCAGATCCGGCCGCTCGCTCTCGATCTGCTCGAGCGCCGCCTGCCCCGAGGTGGCCGTGACGACGGCATAGCCCTTGGCGGTGAGCAAATCCACCAGGAGCTTGACGTTGTGGGGGGTATCGTCGACGACCTGGATCTTGCGCATCGTCATGCGGAACGACGCTACGCCGCAGGTCTCATGGTGTCAAGCCGTCGCGCCTTGACGCGCCCCGGCGGCCCTGATAGCCTACCGCCAGCATTCACCCCGCCATGCGTCCGCGCGAGGCCGGCTCTCCTGGCATTCCCAACGTCGCGCCCACGGCGGCCCAGGGTCTGGGCGAGGACATCGCTCGCTGGATGCTCACCCGCACCCCGCTGGGCTCGCTCGTGCGGGGGGTCGCGGCGATCCGCACCTCCGTGCACAAGAAGCTCCTCGCGGCCTTCCTCCTGGTCGTCCTGCTCGTCACCGCCATGGGATTGCTCAGCCTGCGCACCATCGCGATCATGTCGCATCAGAGCGAGCTGATGCACGCCACCCACAAGCGCGTGGACGCCTCACGGCAGGCCCAGCACGCGCTGGCCATGCAGATGAACTTCACCGCGATGGCGCTGCTACTGCGGGACGAGGCCACCATCGCCCGCATCCTGCGCGAGAACAACCGCTTCAACACGATGCTCGCCCAGATCGAGGACGCGGCGCCGGCGGACGAGCGGGAGATCATCCAAAAAATCCGCGACAACCAGGGCGAGGCCATGGCCACGGTGGCCGACGTGGCCAACCTGGTCCGCGACGGCAAGGTCGACGAGGCGATGCGGCTGCAGCTGAGCGCGGGCTATCCGATCTTTCAGCGCATCGAGGGGCTGGTGGACCAGGTCATGGCCACCGAAGAGGCCGGGATGGACCGCATGCGCGCGAGCACCGCCGCCGCCAACCGTAACGCAATCTACCTCATGGCGGGGCTCGTCGCATCCTCCGTCGGGCTGGCGCTCCTCCTCGGCTTCGTGATCTCCTGGTCCTTCATCCTGCCCGTGCGCGAGGCCGAGAGCTTCCTCGGGCGCATCGCCAAGGGAGATTTCAGCACCACGGTGGACGTGCCCAACCGCGACGAGTTCGGCACGCTGGCCGCCCGGATGAACATGATGAGCCAAGAGCTCCACCGCCTCTACGCGGACCAGCGCGCCGCCGCGCAGCAGCTCGAGGCGCTCAACGCGCAGCTCAAGCGCGCCAGCCAGGCCAAGTCGGAGTTCCTCGCGAACATGAGCCACGAGCTGCGCACGCCGATGAACGCCATTCTCGGCTTCACCGAGATGATCGAGGACCAGATCTACGGGCCGGTGCCGGAGCCCATCATCACGCCCATCCAGGACATCCAGACCTGCGGCCGCCAGCTCCTGGGGCTGATCAATGACGTGCTCGATCTGTCCAAGATCGAGGCGGGCCGCATGGAGCTGTCGCTGGCCGAGTACTCCGTCCCGCAGATCCTCGAGACCGTGCGGCTGTCGCTGCGCTCGCTGGCCGCCGAGAAGGGCATCGAGTTCGTGGTGGAGAGTCAGGGCGATATTCCCACCGCTTTCGGCGACGGCAAGCGCATCACCCAGTGCCTCACCAACCTGGTCGGCAACGCGCTCAAGTTCACCAAGCAGGGGAGCGTGACCGTGCGGGCCGAGCTGCAGGGCGACGAGGTGCGCTACAGCGTGGCGGACACCGGCATCGGCATCCCCCGGGACCAGCTCGCCCACGTCTTCGGCGAGTTCCGGCAGGTGGACGCGAGCATCAGCCGGGAGTTCGGCGGCACCGGCCTGGGGCTGAGCATCACCAAGACCTTCGTCGAGATGCACGGCGGGCGTATCTGGGTCGAGAGCGAGCTCGGGAAGGGGTCCACCTTTTACTTCACGATTCCCCTGCGCGTCGCGGAGGCGGAGCAAACATGAGCGCCAAAACCATCCTGCTGGTGGAAGACAATGAGTTCAACCGGAAGATCGTGCGCGACCTGCTGGCCCGCACCACGTACCGGCTGGTCGAAGCCGTGGACGGGGAGGCGGGCGTCGCGGCGGCGCAGCGCGAGCATCCCGACGTGATCGTGATGGACGTCCAGCTGCCGAAGATCTCCGGGCTCGAGGCGACGCGCCAGCTGCGCGCGATCCCGGCGACCGCGAAGACACCCATCATCGTCGTCACGTCGTTCGCGCTGAGCGGCGACGACAAGAAGGCTATGGAGGCGGGAGCGACCGCCTACCTGGCGAAGCCCTACAGTCCCCGCCAGCTGCTGGACACCATCAAGCATCATGCCGGGGACGCCTGAGCGCTTGCGACGCACGTTCCCACTCACCCACGGGAGGAATGCCATGATCCATCCCAGCGCGCGCCCCACATCCCGTCTCTCGATCGCCTGCGGCCTGGCTCTCGCCCTCGTCCTGAGCGGCGCGGCCGTCCGGCCGGCGGTCGCGGGCCAGGAGGAGCAGTTCACGCCCGAGTACAAGGCGATGAAGAGCACCTTCGACATCAAGCACACGCCCAAGTTGACGGCGCCGGATTCGGTGAAGCGGGGGCAGTGGTTCGACGTGACGATCTCGGTCGGGGCGGGCGGCGACCATCCCTCGCTCACCGAGCACTTCGTGCGCTACATCGCGCTGTACATCAACACGGCGGAGATCGCCCGCGTGTACCTGCACCCGGTGTTCTCGGCGCCCAAGATCACGTTCACCGTGGCGCTCGACGAGGGAGGCGTGCTGCGCGCCGTGGAGGAGCCCACGCACTCGGCGGCGTGGGAGGTGTCGAAGAACATCACCGTCGCGCCCTGACGGGCGGGGCGGCTACTTGCCAATTTCGATGGTGACGCTGGCGGCGCCCGATTCGGGCACGACCACTTCGCGCGTGGTCGTGCCCAGCGTCTCCTGCCAGATCTGCAGCATGTAGCGCCCCGGCGGCAAGCCGTCCAGCGCGAACTCGCCGTCCGGGCCCGTAATCGCGTAGAAGCGGTGCTCGGCCACCACGACCCACGCGCGCATCCAGGAGTGCAGGTCGCAGTCGATGCGGACGATTTCCGGCTTGGTGAAGGTCATGGAGACGGTCCGCCCCCGGGGCTGGGTGCGGTTGAACGGGGCATTGTCCTTGCTCACGCTGTGCAGGTTGTGGAGCAGCCGGTCGCTGTTGAGGAAATCCACCGTGCCGCCCACCGGCACCACGACCACGCGCGGAGCGTAGACGCAGCCCACCTGGTCGAGCTGCGCGGGCTTCTGGGTTCCTTCCCACTTGGCGCCGGGCGGCGGGGCCTGCAGTGACACCACGGCATTGCGAATACCCCGCTTGGGCGACACGACCAGCTCCTCGCCGGGCTTCTGGTTGCCGCAGACGTACTGGTCGATGGTCACCGGCACGGTCTTGGGCGCGACCGCAGGCCCGTTGTAGAGGACAGCGCCCTTGATCGACCCGGCCGCGGCGGGGCCCGCGGCGGTCAGGGAAACCAAGGCCGCCAAGCCGAGGACGAAAGAACGGAGCGCCGCAAGCGATATCACCATGAACGGATGCGCCAAGAGTAGTCCGGCCCCGCGGACCCGTCAATACCCCGCGGCTTGACCCGCGCGGAGGGCTCCTCTACTCTCGACAGGTGCGTCGTGCCCAACCTGATCCCGCGCTGGTCTCACCGCTCGAGACCTGGTTCGAGGGCGAGGCGGCCGCGGCGCGCTTCAGCGACCGGCGGCTTCGGAGCGGGCCCGCCGTCTTCCCGCCGCGCGATCGCGACTGGCGCTCGATCGCGCCGGACTTCCCCGACGCGATCAAGATGGCGGTCTCGGGATTGCCAGTCCAGATCGCGATCGAGCGACGCTATGAGCGCACGCCCACCTCGATCCGCGTCAGACACGCGCTCGATGAGGGCGCCACCGTGTTCCTGCCCCAGGTCCATCAGGTGCTGCCTCGGGTGATGCGGCTCATGGTCGCCCTCCGCGCGGCGCTCTTCGGTCCCTGCCGCGAGGAGTGCTCGTTCCTCTTCGTCGTCCGTGGCATGGGCCGTCAGGGCATGGGCATTCATCACGACGGAAACGTGGAAGCCATGTGGCTTCAGCTCGACGGCCAGCGCACGGTGACAACGGGGCCGCCGGTGCCGTCCCGCACACCCGAGGATCTCGACGAAAGCCTCATCAGCCGTCTGGGAGGGCAATGGACGACGCGAGACCTCGGGCCGGGCTCGCTCTTTTATCTGCCGCCGCGCATCCCGCACGGCGTGGTGTGCCACGGACGCTCGCTCGCGCTCTCGCTGACCTGGAAGCTCCGGGGCTCGGCCGCGTCCGAGCGCCGCGCCGCCCGCGGTCTGACCGAGTGGGATATTGCCGCCGGGCAGGCCGACAGCATCCCGCCGGCGAGCCGCACGAGACTGTGGACTCAGGTGCCGGTGTCCCCGGGTCCGCTCGATCGCAAGCGGAAGCGCTTCACCCTCTGGACGGGCAATGGCAAGCTGGTGCTTCCGGCCGAGGCGCGCTCGCTCGCGAGCCGGCTCACCACGATGCCGACCATCAGTCGTGCCGCGTTCGGCCGCTCCGCCGCGCCCCTCATCGAGGCCGGCCTGCTCGGCCCGCGCGATCTGCCTCAGCGAATCCTGCCCAAGCGCCGGCTCGCGCTCGACGGCTGGCGGTTCGCCTGATGAGCCCGCGCGATCCAAACCTGCCACCCGGCGCCGACATGGAGGCCTTTGTCCGCGAGCAGATGGACTTCGTCGGCTTTGGCGAGGCGGATGGCGCGCTGATCCGGCTCTCGGCCCCGCTGGTGCTGGCGCACGAGCGCACCTTGACGACGGCGCTCTACGACCGCTTCCTCGAGTTCCCGGCGACGGCCACGTTTTTCCTCAAGGGGGACGGCACGCCCGACCGCGAGCGACTCGAGCGCCGCAAGCACAGCCTGACCCGCTGGCTCCGCGAGACGGCCGAGGTGGCGATGAGCCACGGCTTCGTGTACTACCTGCTCGGCGTGGGCATCTCGCACAGCCATCGCGAGTACGGTCCCGGCGGCCGCGTGCCCGCCGAGTTCATGGTGGGCGCGATGAGCCTGGTGCAGACGGCCCTGGCGCGGCTCTTCCAGGAGGAGATGGACGATCCCGGTACCGCGCTGGCGGCGGCGGTGGCGTGGAACAAGCTGCTCCTCGTTCAGCTCAACGCCCTGCTGCTGGGCTATCTGTTGCCGCCGCTTCCGGAGAGCAGAAAAGCCGAATGACCGACGGTCCCCGCGTCCTCGACGGCATCACGGTGCTGGATGTGGGCAGCTTCATCGCCGCGCCATCGGCATGCACCGTGATGAGCGATTTCGGCGCCACCGTCATCAAGATCGAGCCGCTCGGCGGCGATCCACACCGCCGCCTTCGATTCCTTCCGGGGTTCCCGGTGAGCGAGCACGACTACTTCTGGATGCTCGAGGGGCGCAACAAGAAAAGCCTGGCCGTGGACCTGAAGCAGCCCGACGGCCGCGCGATCCTGCTCCGTCTGGCCGAGCGCGCCGACGTCTTCGTGACCAATCTGCCACCGCCGGTCCTGGCGCGTCTTCGGATCACCTGGGGAGATCTCGCGCCAATGAACTCACGGCTCGTTTACGCCCAGCTCACGGGCTATGGCGAGGTGGGCGAGGAGGCGAGCAAGCCCGGCTACGACATCAATGCCTGGTGGGCGCGCTCCGGGCTGATGGACCTGGTGCGATCGGCCGGATCCCCGCCGGCCCGCTCCATGCCGGGCATGGGCGATCATCCCACGGGCATGGCGATCTTCGGCGCCATCATGCTGGCCCTTTACCAGCGCCAGCGCACGGGTCGCGGCGGCAAGGTTTCAACCTCGTTGATGGCCAATGGCGCCTGGGCCAATTCGAGCGTGCTCCAGGCCGTGCTCTGTGGCGCCACGATTCCCGAGCGCGAGCCGCGCGAGCAGACCCGCAACGCCCTCATCAACCTCTATCGGTGTCGCGACGGGCGCTGGTTCATCCTCACGGTGCTGCGTGAGGACAAAGACTGGGCGCGCTTCTGCGCCGCCATTGGCCGTCCCGATCTCCACGTGGATCCCCGCTTCGCCACGACCGACGAGCGCCACGCCAACTCGGTTGCTCTCCTGCGCCTGCTCGACGAGGTCTTCGCCGCACGCGACTGGGCCGAGTGGCGGCGGGCGTTCGACGCCCATGCCATCTCCGTCGCCAGTATCAACCGCGTCGAAGACCTCTACGACGACCCGCAGATGACCGTGACGGATACCTTCGCCCCGATCGAGGACACGGGCGTGCGGACGATCATGAGCCCAATCCAGCTCGGCGGGCAGACCAAAGTGGCGCCCCGGGAGGCACCCGAGATCGGCGAGCACAGCGACGAGATCCTGCGCTCGGCGGGGTATGATGTCGCGGCGATAGCAGACCTGCGCAGCCGCGGCGTGATCGGCTGACTGCGCACCCCCTCACCCTGCCCTCTCGGAGTTTCCCTCTCCCCTCTGGGGAGAGGGCAGGGGTGAGGGGCGAACTTACTGAATCACCCGATCTGCCCGCAGCAGCACCGATGGGGGGATCGTCAGCCCGAGCGCCTTGGCGGTCTTCGCGTTGATGACCAGCTCAAACTTGGTCGGTTGCTCGACCGGGAGGTCGCCGGGCTTGGCGCCCTTGAGGATCTTGTCGACGTACACGGCGGCACGGCGAGCCAGGTCTGAGAGATTCGGACCGTAGGCCATGAGACCGCCAGCTTCTGCGTCTTCCTTGAGAAGATAGACCGCGGGCAGCCGATGCTTTGCAGCGAGATCCACGATCCGACGTTGGTCCCGCAGAAATGTTGGGCTACCCATGACGACAAGCGCACCCGCGTGGTCCTTCGCCATCTCTGTGAACGCTCCGTCAAACTCGGTCGATCGTCGGGCCTCGACGAACTGGAGCCGCATACCGAGGGCGCGGCCAACATCCTGCAAGCCCTTCGACCCTTCTGCGACGGACTCCATACTCGGATCCCACAGGACGGCGACGCGGCTCACCGTGGGCAAGAGCTGCTTGAGCAGGTCCAGCTGCTTCGCCATCAAGGCCGACGCCAGGAGGGCCACCCCAGTGATGTTGCCGCCCGGACGTGCCAGGCTGACCACGAAGCCGCTCCTCACCGCGTCGCCGCCGCTGAGCATCACGATCGGGATTGTTTTCGTCGCGCCCTTCGCCGCTTGGATCGCGGGCGGAGAGGCAGCCACAATGACGTCCACGTTCAGTCGGACCAACTCCGCCGCAAGCGCTGGAAGTCGATCGGACCAAGCGTCCGCCGAGCGATCCACGAACTCGATGTCCCGCCCCTCCACATAGCCCATCTCCCGTAACCCTTGCCTTACGGTTACGGTACCAAGGGCGGGCGCGAGAGAGAGATAACCAACTCGCGGCACTTTCGCCGCCTGCTGCGCCTCGAGGGCGAACGGCGCGGTGAGAGCGCCGAAGGCGAGCGTGATGACGAGGCCGAGTGTTCTGTGCCTCATGGCGCGGCAGTATCCCACACGATCAGCGCCCGGCACAATCCGCCGCCGCGGCGTGATCGGCTGACTGCGCACCCCCTCACCCTGCCCTCTCCCCCTGCGGGGGCGAGGGTTCGAACCTTCCTCTCCCGGCGCTAGCCGTACATGATGCCGATGTTCTCGGCCACCATGGCGGGGCGCTCCTGCCCCTCGATCTCGATCACGCTCTCGTAGGTCACCCGCACACCATTGTCCGGCACGTCCTCCACGCTCTTGATGGTCTGGCGCAGCCGGATGCGCGAGCCGGCCGGCACCGTGTTGGTGAAGCGGATCTTGTTGCTCCCGTAGTTGATGCCGCGCTTGCGGTTCTTGACCTGCAGCAGCATGGGCGCCAGCCGTGGCAGCAGCGATAGTGTGAGGAAGCCGTGGGCGATGGTCTTGCCGCCCGGCATCTCCTTCTTGGCGCGCTCCACGTCAACATGGATCCACTGATGATCGCCCGTCGCCTCCGCGAACTTGTTGATC
The DNA here is from genome assembly GCA_046727155.1 of Candidatus Methylomirabilota bacterium. GTDB lineage: Bacteria > Methylomirabilota > Methylomirabilia > Rokubacteriales > CSP1-6 > DASSSH01. The sequence goes on from JBKPCB010000064.1 coordinate 17,067, forward strand.
GTGGCCTGGTCCACCGTGATCCACTCCGAGGGGCCGAGTGACTTGCCGATGTGCTGCCGCAGATCCTTCGGGTGCTCCACGATGAGCATTGGGTCTCCTTATTAAGGGATGCGTGAGCCTCGGCCGCCGATTATGCCGCATCCTGCGATACACTCAAGCGTCATGACGACCCCACGCTTCGATCACATCGCGATCGGCGTGCCGCGCATCGCGGAGGTGCCGGCCTTTCTCGAGGGCATGCTGGGCGGCGTGGCCAAATACGGCCGGTCCACCGGCGGCGCGTTCATCTGGACCGTGTGGCGCTTCGAGGGCGGCGGCCGCATCGAGATCCTCGAGCCTTTCGGCAAGGACGGCTTCCTCCATCGCTTCCTCGCCCAACGCGGCCCCGGCATCCACCACGTGACGTTCAAAGTGCCGAGCCTGGATGAAATCTGCGAGCGCGCCCGCAGCCACGGTTATACGCCGGTGGGCCGCGACGATTCCGATCCTTCCTGGAAGGAAGCCTTCCTCCACCCGAAGGAGGCGCTGGGTATCGTGGTCCAATTCGCCGAGGCGCATCCCCGCGCGCCCGGAACCCGCCCCGATCCCTGGCAGCCGCCCGCCGGTCCGGCCAATCCGCCGCCTGCCGCAACCGTGCTCGGCCTCAGGATGCGCGCCTCGAGCCGCGAACGTGCCCAGCGCCAGTGGGAGACGGTGCTCCAGGGCCAGCCCGGCGAGGGTCCCAAGGGCGAGATGATCTACCGCTGGCCCGGCTCGCCCATGTATGTCGCCGTCGAGGTGGACCCGGCCGGCCCCGAAGGGCCCATCTCGATCGAGGTGGCCAGCCCCCAGGCCCCTGGATCTGCCGAAAGGCCCCCAGCCCGTGCTCGGCACCGTCTTCCACCAGGTGGGCTGAGCCCGCGAAAAATAAGCCGTCCCGCGCGGGGTGTGGCGGTACAGTGTTGGGACATGTCTTTGCATCGCCAGATGGGGGCGATTATCGTGTTTGCGGCCGTGCTGGGCGCCGCCTCCGGCGCCTGGGCAGGCCCCCCGACCGACCAGCTCCGCGGCGCCTTTACCGAGGTCAGCCGAGTGCTCGAAGACCCGGCGACCGAGGGGAACCTGCCCGAGCGCCTCACCGCGATCCGGCGCCTCGTTCACAAGACCTTCGACTTCCGCCGATCGGCCCAGCTGGCCCTGGGACCAGCGTGGGAGACCCGGACGCCCGCTGAGCAGGACGAGTTCGCCCGACTCTTCGGGACGCTGCTCGAGCGCGCCTATATCCTCGGGATAGCCTCGCGAGCCGGAATCGGCGGGAGCGTCAACGTCAACTATATCGACGAGACGGCCGAGGGCGACTGGGTCACCGTCAAGACCACGGTGGTGAGCCGTGACGGCGACCTCACGCCCTACACCTACTGGATGACCAAGCTGAACGACCGCTGGGCGGTGTGCGACGTCGTGATCGACGGCTTCAGCGTCCTCGCCAATTACCGCTCGCAATTCACCCGCATCCTCCAGACCGCTTCCTTCTCCGACCTGCTCGAGCGGATGCGAGCCAAGGTGGGCGAGGCCTCGGACATCTGGATGGCGTCGCTCGACGGGGCACCTCGCGCGGCAAGCGTCGTGCCGCCAGCGGCCGCCGTGGCGCCATTCCCCGCGACGTCCCAGACCCTGGTGCTGCAGCCGGTGACTGCGCCGAGAAGCGCTGAAGCCAAGGTGACATCCCAGCAAGTGGCGGTCGCCACGCCAGTGACGGCGTCGGTATCGACCGCGATTGCGCCGCGAGAAGCATTGACTCGCCCGGTGAAGACCGCCGTCGCCGCGTTGAAGTTCTACTGGGTTCAGGTGGGCGCCTTCTCGAGCCTCGAAACGGCCAAGCGTCTGGCCGCGCGCCTTCAGGACTGGAAGCTGCCGGTTCGAACGGGTGCGCTGATCGCGCCGGAGAATCAGCCGACGGCCATGCCGCTCGCGCGCGTCCGGGTCGGACCTTTCGCCGACCGCGCCCAGGCCGAAGTCGCCCTCCGCGAGCTTCGCGGCCGAGGCTTCACGCCCTATATCGCCGACCACTGAGTCGCGCAGCGCCCGCGCCCCGCGGGCGCCTCTTCAGCCGCCTCCGATGGTATATTTGAGCCAATATGAGTAGCCCTCAGCGCAGGAAGACCGTCCTGGTGGACGTGGGCGGCGTCAAGGTCGGCAGCCAGCGCCCCATCGTCGTCCAGTCCATGACGAATACGGATACGGCCGACATCGCCGGCACCGTCGCCCAGACGCGCGCGCTCCACGCCGCCGGCAGCGAGCTCGTGCGCGTGACGGTGAACAACGAAGAGGCCGCGCGCGCCGTTCCCGAGATCGTCCGCCAGGTGGAGGTGCCCGTCATCGGCGACTTCCACTACAACGGCCACGTGCTGCTCACGAAGTACCCCGCCTGCGCCAAGGCCCTGGCCAAGTACCGCATCAATCCCGGCAACGTGGGCGGCAAGCACCACGACGAGAACTTCAGCGCCATCGTCAAAGTCGCCATCGACAATGGCAAGCCCGTCAGGATCGGCGTCAACTGGGGCAGCCTCGACCAGAATCTGCTCACCGAGATGATGGACGCCAATGCGCATCTGGCCGAGCCGCTCGAGGCACGTGAGGTCACCATGAACGCCATGGTGGAGAGCGCCATGCGCTCGGCCGAGCTGTCCGAACAGACCGGTCTCCCCCATGACCGCATCATCCTCTCGGCGAAAGTCTCCGGCGTCCAGGATCTGGTCGACGTCTACCGCAAGCTGGCGCCCAAGAGCGACTATCCCCTGCACCTAGGCCTCACCGAGGCCGGCATGGGCGCCAAGGGCGTGGTCGCCAGCAGCGCCGCGCTGTCGATCCTGCTGCAAGAGGGCATCGGCGACACCATCCGCGTCTCCCTCACCCCCAAACCCAATGGCGATCGCACCGAAGAGGTGCAGGTGGCCCAGCAAATCCTCCAGTCCATGGGACTCCGCTCCTTCAACCCCCAGGTGACGGCCTGCCCTGGCTGCGGTCGCACGACCTCGACCTTCTTCCAGGAGATGGCCGAGGAGATCGAGGGTTATCTACGCAACCAGATGCCGATCTGGAAGGCCAAGTACCCGGGCGTGGAAGAGCTCAAGGTCGCGGTGATGGGCTGCGTGGTCAATGGCCCGGGCGAGTCGAAGCACGCCAATATCGGCATCTCACTGCCCGGCACCTTCGAGGAGCCCAAGGCCCCGGTCTTCGTCGACGGCGCGCTGAAGCTCACCTTGAAGGGCGACGCCATCGTCGCCGAGTTCCTCCAGATCCTCGACGATTACGTCGCGAAGCGGTACGCGGGGACCCGCCGAAGCGTTTAGTTACCGCAGCACCCCCGAAGGGCTCCTACCGGGTTTGGGACGTCACTGTGTTGGACCTTGAGGATACCGATAGAAAGTGACAGCATGCCTCCGATTTCCCGTAACCCAATTCTCTGACCCTTGGATCCCACGCGAACCACTTGCGGAGGCTAACAATGGTCCTGAGAGCTATGGTTGTGACCCGCCGGCTGTTGCTGCAGTTGTTCCTGGCTGCTCTAGCTTTTGGCGCTGGTTGCGCTTCGATGCAAAACACGCCGCAGCAAGACTACGTGTGGGAGATGGGACACCATTGCAACACTTCGGACATGCAGATGACTAGGGTCCTGGCAGACGGGAGCTATACGGTCCAGGGTGCCAGCAACGTCATCAACCTCAAGCCCTACTTCGAGTGTATGCAGGAGCAGTTTCGCTTACACCCGTATCGAGAGTGGGCGAACCGTCGATAGTAATCATGATGCGTTCTTCCTGAGTATCAAGAGCGTGAAGCGTGGGGCCAGACCCCCTACAGGTTAGGTTAGGTCATGGTACCGGCTCCATGCTTGGACATGGACATTCGCTTTCGGTGTCGTAGTTCCAGCTTAGCTGATGCCAATGCGGCCTTTCATCTACTAGGACGTGTGCTCTCCACTTCCTCTTTGAACCCCCTTTCTGCGTTGCGAACCTGCGTCATTATCTGTGTCACTCAATCTTCGGTCGCTTCTGCGCCCACGGCCGCGCCAACTCGAATGCCGCCGAGGCCTGTAGCACGGTGAGGTCGGCGAAGCGACGGCCGACGATCTGAAGGCCGACGGGCAAGCCTGAAGGCGTGAAGCCGGCGGGGCAGGTGGCGGCGGGCTGGCCGGTGAAGTTGAAGGGATAGGAGAAGCCGGCCCAGCCGAGCCAGTACCAGGGGTGCTGGGGCCAGTGCTCGGGATTGATGCGGCCCACGGGAATGGCTGCGACGGAGACCGTGGGCGTGAGCAGCAGATCGTACTTCTCGAAGAGCGGGCGCACCGTGTCCCACCAGGCGAGCTTCCGGCCCCGCATGGCGACATAGTCGGCGGCGCTATAGCGCAGGCCGTCCTCGATCGAGGCAACCAGCCCCGGATCCATCCGCTCGCGCCACTCCTTCAGATACTGGCCATAATTGCCGGCCAGGTGGCAGTTCCACATGCAGCGGATGATCTCGTCGGGATCGGCGAAGCCCGTCTTGACCTCTTCGACATTGCAACCGAGTCCTTGGAAGGCGGCGACGGCCTGCTTGACCACGGTCGCCACCTCGGGATCCACCGTCAGGCGATCGAGGTTCGGGCTCCAGGCCACGCGCAGACCTTTGATGCCTTCATCGAGACGGCCCACAAAATCAGGGACAGGGCCGTCGATCGAGTGGCGGTCCCACTCGTCGGGCCCCGACATGACGGCCATCATCAGCGCGGCATCGGCCACGGTGCGCGTCATCGGGCCCGTGTGGGAGGTGCTGTCGCTGTTCGAGGTGGGCCACATGGGCACACGGCCGTAGGTGGGCTTGAAGCCGTAGATGCCGCAGAAGGAGGACGGCACGCGGATACTGCCGGCGCCATCCGAGCCCTGATGGAGCGGCCCCAGCCCTGCCGCGGTGGCCGCCGCCGCGCCGGCGCTCGAGCCGCCCGTCGTCACGCCCAGGTTCCAGGGATTGCGCGTGCTGCCGGTGAGGGGGCTATCGCCGATGGCCTTCCAGCCGAACTCGGGCGTGGTGGTCTTGCCCAGCATGACGCCGCCCGCTTCCTTGAGCCGTCGGACGAAGGGAGCGTCGACGGTCGGCACGTTCTTCTCGTGGATGAAGGAGCCGAACTTGGTGGGCACGCCGGCCGTGACGGCCAGGTCCTTGATGGAGAACGGCACGCCGGTGAGCGGGCCGAGCGCGCCACCCTTCATCGCGGCCTGCTCGGCCTTCTTGGCGGCCTCCATGGCGAGATCGGCGGTGACGGTGACGAAGGCATTGAGCTTGGGATTCAAGCGCTCGATGCGCTCGAGCACGGCTTTCGTCAGCTCCACCGGGGAGAGCTTCTTCGCGCGGATCAGGGCGGCCAGCTCTGTGGCGGGGGTGAAGCCGAGGTCGGTGGTGGTCATGGCGGGGATGCTATCACGAAGCCCCTCACCTTATTCTCCCCCTCACCCTGCCCTCTCCCCAGAGGGGGAGAGAGAATCTGGCCGAGAGAGAAATTGGTACACTGGGCTTCGTGTCTCCAAACCCTACCCTCATAGTTCTGGTGCGGCATGGCGTGACGGCCACCACAGGAGTCAAGCTGCCAGGCCGCGCGCGGGGGCTGCATCTCTCGGAGGAGGGGCGGCGGCAGGCCGACGCCGCGGCCTCCCGGCTGGTCAAGATCCCGGGCCTGGCCGCCGTGTACGCCTCACCGCTCGAGCGGGCGCGGGAGACGGCGGCGCCCATCGCGCAGGCGCGCGGGCTCAGCGTGCGCATCGAGGAGGACCTGGCCGACCTCGACATCGGGCAGTGGACGGGCCTCTCGCTCAAGCGGGCGAGCAAAAGACCCGAATGGCCGATCATCCAGCGGCGCCCGAGCGGCTTCCGCTTTCCCGGCGGCGAGTCGTTCACCGAGATGCAGGCACGCATGGCCTCGGCCGTCGCGCGCTTCGTCAAGCGCCATCCTGGCAAGGCCGTCGTGGCCGTGAGCCACGCCGACCCCATCAAGGCCCTGGTGGCGCATGCGATGGGCACGCCGCTGGATCTCTTCCAAAGAATCGTCATCGGACCGGCCTCGATCACGGCCATCGTCTACCGCGCCTCGGGGCCCATGATCCTCACGGTGAATTCGACAGACGGCAATCTCGGCGCCATGCTCGGGCGATGAGTGAATCCTTCGAGCTGGACGCGCCCGATCATTTCACCGCCGGCGCTATCGGCCCGCCAGGGGAGCGCGTCTTCTATTTCCAGGCGCGGCAGGGCGGCGCGCTGGTCACGCTCAAGTGCGAGAAAGAGCATGTCCGCGCCCTCGGCCGCTACTTCGGCTCGACTTTAAGCAAGCTCGGCGGCGAGCTACACCTCACCCTGCCCTCTCCCCAAAGGGGAGAGGGAGAAAGGGAGGGAGGAAAAGAGGGAGAGCTTGTCGACTTCGCCGAGCCGGCCTGGATCGTGGCGGCCATCGGCGCGGGCTGGGACAAAGAGCGCGATCGCTTCATGGTGGAGATGAAGGAGCTGCTCGAAGAAGAGGAAGCCGAGGAGGAGCAAGAGCCGGCGGCCGAGCCGGAGCCGGCAACGGCGCGCCTCTGGATCACGCGCGCCCAGGCGGCGGCCTTCGTCGAGCGGGCTGAGGCCTTGATGAAAGCCGGCCGGCCGATCTGCCCGATGTGCAGCCAGCCCAAGGATCCCGCCGGGCACATCTGCCCGCGCGCCAACGGCTATCACGCGACCCGCAATGTGGCCCCCTGATGCGCTCGCGCTCCTCCAGAGCGGCGCCATCACCGTCAAGGGCCGGCTGCCGTGGAGCAGCAATATCACGCTCCTTGCCGAGCTGAGCGCGGCTGAGGCTAGCATCCTCGCCGTCTACAAGCCCGGCCGGGGCGAGCGGCCACTCTGGGATTTCCCGCCCGACCTCTACAAGCGCGAGCTGGCCGCCTATCTCTTCTCCGAAGCGCTGGGCTGGGGGCTCGTGCCGCCGACGGTGGTGCGCGAAGGGCCATTCGGCGAGGGCTCGCTGCAGTGGTTCGTCCGGGCCGACTTCGAGCAGCATTACCTCACCCTGCTCGAAGAGCCGCGTCACCGGTTGCGGCTCCAGCAGATCTGCGCCTTCGACCTGCTGGCGAACAATGCCGATCGCAAGAGCGGCCACTGCCTGCTCGCCCCCGACGGGCTGGTCTATGCCATCGACAATGGCCTCACCTTTCACCCCGAGCCCAAGCTGCGCACCGTGATCTGGGATTTCGCGGGCGAGCCCATTCCGGGCGAGATCCTCGCTGACATCAAGCGATTGGGTGACGAGGGGCTGCCCGAGGCGCTGGCCGCGCTGCTGGAGCCGGATGAGCGCGAGGCGCTTCTCCTGCGCGCCAAGGTGCTCGTGGAGGGCGGCGACTTCCCGGTCGACTCCACGGGGCAGCGGTACCCCTGGCCGCTGGTCTAGGTCCCCTCACCCTGCCCTCTCCCCCGAGACGGGGGAGAGGGAGGGATTGGGGAAGTTGCTAGGCGGCCTCGGCGACCTTTGATTGAGGACGAAGACGGATGAGAATCTCGTTCATGAGCTCGGTCAGCCGTTCGGCTACCTCTTCCCGCTCCTTGTTGTGGCGCTCGGTCTCAGCCTGCGCCTCGACCAGCTGCCCCCGCGCCCGCTCGAGCTGTCGCTCGGCGCTCTCCGCGCGGTTGCGGACCTGCTCGACCTCATAGGCCAGCCCCCGGAGCTTCTCCTTTTCGCTCTCGGCGGCCTCGACCCGCTCCCTGAGCCGCTCGTTCTCGTGCACGAGTCCGAGGAGCGCCGACATCTGACGCTGCCCGTCCTCGAGCCACCGCACGACCTGATCCCGTGAATCCTTGGACTCTCCGCTGGTCACGATCTACCCTCCTTTTCGTTCTATAGTGGGAATCTGGCTGCGCCTGGCCCCTGTTGCGGGTCCGATCAGGGCGACGAGAGCGAACCGGACGCCATCACGTGGGACCGGCGACGGCCAGATGGTGAGGACACGCCGGCACCGTACGCCGAGTTCGCGCCGCTGTCAACAGAGAGCATGCGGGC
>JBKPCB010000065.1:0-55599 GCA_046727155.1 Candidatus Methylomirabilota bacterium
AAGCTGGAGGATCTCGGGAAAGCCAAGAAGGTGGTGGTGGACAAGGACAACACGACCCTCGTCGAGGGCGCCGGCAAGACGGCCGCCATCGAGGGGCGCATCAAGCAGATCCGCGCTCAGATCGAGGAGACCACCTCGGACGACGACAAGGAGAAGCTGCAGGAGCGCCTGGCCAAGCTGGCCGGCGGCGTGGCGGTGATCAAGGTGGGCGCCGCGACCGAGACCGCGTTGATGGAGAAGAAGGCGCGTGTCGAGGACGCGCTCAACGCGACGCGCGCGGCCGTGGAGGAAGGCATCGTGCCCGGCGGCGGCGTGGCGCTGCTGAGGTCGGCGTCGAGCGTCGACGCCCTCAAGCTCGAGGGCGACGAGAAGGTTGGTGCCATGATCGTCCGGCGCGCGCTCGAGGAGCCCATTCGCCAGATCGTGGAGAACGCCGGGCTCGAGGGCAGCGTCATCGTCGAGAAGGTCAAGGCCGAAAAGGTCGCGACCCGCGGCTTCGACGCCGAGACTCTGGAGTTCGTGGACATGATCCAGGCGGGCATCATCGACCCGACGAAGGTCGAGCGCGTCGCGCTCGAGAACGCGGCGTCGGTGGCCGGCCTCCTGCTTACGACGGAGGCACTCATCACGGACCTCCCGGAGGAGAAGCCGGCGGCGGCTCCCGCGATGCCGCACGGAGACATGTACTAAACGCAGCGCGCTTCGCAGAGGATACGGCCCGCGTCGGTGACGGCGCGGGCCGTATCATTTTGTGCGCCTTGACGGCGGGTTGCCTTCACGGGCATGCTCTGGTAGTGTCAGTTGCCTTTACGAGCGTTTTTTGAACTGAGGGGGTGAGTCGTCTGTACCCATACGAGATACTGGTCATCTTCGACCCGCGACCCACGGATGAGGACATCGCGGCCCTGCTGGTCAAGGTGCAGGAGACCCTCAAGTCCCTGGGCGCCGAGGTCGGGAAGGCCGAGAGCTGGGGTAAGCGCCGGCTGGCCTATGAGATCCGCAAGCAGCGCGAGGGCACGTACGCGGTCCTCGAGTGCAAGGCGGAGCCAGCAGTCATCAAGGAGTTCGAGCGGCAGCTGAAGCTCAACGAGCAGGTGCTGCGCTTCCTCTCGACCCGCGTGCCGGTGCGCAAGCGGGTCCGCTCTGCCCCCAAGCCGCCGGCGCCGGCGGTGGAGGAGGTCGTCTGATGGCGAGCCTGAACAAGGTCTTCCTCATCGGGAATCTGACACGCCCACCGGAGCTGCGGTACACGCCGAGCGGCACCGCCGTGGCGGATCTGCGGGTGGCCGTCAACCGCAACTACACGACCCAGGCCGGCGAGAAGCGCGAGGAGACGTGCTTCCTCACGGTCGTGGTATGGGGCAAGCAGGCCGAGACGTGCGGGGAGTATCTGGACAAAGGCAGTCCGGTGATGATCGAAGGACGGCTGCAGACCCGGGACTGGGAGACCAAGGACGGCCAGAAGCGCAACGTCGTGGAAGTTGTGGCGGAGCGTGTGCAGTTCATGGGACGGCCCAAGACCGCGGGCGCGCCCGCCGTGCCGGAGGCTGTCGAATCGACTGGCAATGGAGACGAGGAAGTCCCCTTCTAGCGTGCGCAGTTCGACCGACACAAGGAGGTACTGACCATTCCGCCTGCATCCAAACCTGTCAAGCGGCGCCGATTCGGTCGCCGCAAGGTCTGCAAGTTCTGCGTGGATAAAGTCGATCTCGTCGATTACAAGGACGTCCGGCGGCTGAAGAGCTTCGTGTCGGAGCGCGGCAAGATCACGCCGCGGCGCATCTCCGGCAGCTGTGCCCGGCACCAGCGCCAGCTTACTCGCGCCATCCGGCGCGCGCGCACGGTGGCCCTGCTGGCTCAGGTGGCCGAGTGAGGGAGCGGAGCCCGCGATGAAGATCATTCTGTTGGACGACGTGGCCACCCTCGGCCGGCGCGGCGAAGTCCGAGACGTCTCCGACGGCTACGCGCGCAACTACCTGCTGCCGCAGAAGCTGGCGCTGCATGCGACGCCGGCCAATCTGAAGAACCTCGATCAGCTCAATGCCCGACAGGCGGGTCAGGCGGCCAAGCTCAAGAGCGATGCTCAGGCCCAGGCCCAGGTCATCGAGGCGCTGCACTTCACGCAGACGCGCCAGGCCTCCGATGAAGGAAAGCTCTTCGGGTCGGTCGGCCGCGCCGATCTGGCGGCCTTCCTGGCTCAGCACGGCCTCGAAGTGGAGCGCCGGCGCATCGGGTTGGACGAGCCCATCAAGTCCGTGGGCGAGTTCAGCGTGCCGGTCCGCCTGCATCCGGACGTCACCGCGCAGCTGAAGGTGTCAGTGAACCGCGAGTAGCCGTGGCCACGCTCACCGACCTGCTGACCTCCAAGATCCCGCCCCATAGCCTGGAGGCCGAGCGGGCGCTCTTGGGCGCGGTCCTCCTCGACCGCGACAGCCTTCCCAAGGCCGTCGAAGTCCTCAGGCCCTCCGACTTCTACAAGGAGGGACACCGGAAGATGTTCGACGCCATGCTCGCGCTGTTCGAGCGCAATGAGCCGGTCGATCTCCTCACGGTGTCCGAGGAGCTCAAGCGCCGCAGCGTGCTGGACGAAGTCGGCGGCCCCGCCGCTCTGGCCGGCCTGGTAGACGAGGCCGCGACGGCGGCCCACCTGCTCTCGTACGCGGCCATCGTCCGCGAGAAAGCGCTGTTGCGCGATCTCATCCGCATCTCCACCGAGATCATCGGCCAGAGCTACGAGGGACGCGAGGAGGTCGACAAGCTCCTCGACGACGCCGAGCGTCTGATCTTCCAGATCTCCGAGCGGCGGATGCAGGGCTCGGCCATCCCGGTGCGGGCTATCCTCAAGGACACGTTCGAGCATATCGAGCGGCTGTACGATCGGAAGGAGCACATCACCGGTCTGGCCACCGGATTCGACGACCTGGACCGGATGACATCGGGGTTCCAGGCCAGCGACTTCATCATCATCGCCGGCCGGCCCTCGATGGGGAAAACGGCCTTCGCCCTCAACATCGCCAAATACGCGGGCGTCGAGCACCACAAGCGGGTGCTCGTCCTGAGCCTCGAGATGTCCAAGGAGCAGCTGGTCCAGCGGCTGCTCTGCGCCGAGGCCAAAGTGGACTCCCACAAAGTCCGGACGGGGTACCTCGACCCGCGGGACTGGACGCGCCTGACCAATGCGGCCGGCCGGCTGGCGGAGGCGCCGATCTATATCGACGACTCGCCCGCCCTGACGGTGCTCGAGTCGCGGGCCAAGGCCCGGCGCATGAAAGCCGAGCACGGTCTCGACCTGATCGTGATCGACTATCTGCAGCTCATGCGTGGCCACCATCAGGAGAACCGGCAGCAGGAGATCTCCGAGATCTCGCGCTCGCTCAAGGCCCTGGCCAAGGAGCTGAACGTGCCGGTCGTCGCGCTGTCCCAGCTCTCCCGCGCCGTCGAGGCCCGTGAGCGGAAGGAGCCGCAGCTCTCGGACCTCCGCGAATCGGGCGCCCTCGAGCAGGACGCCGACGTGATCCTGTTTCTCTACCGGCCGGAGCGCTACGGACTGCAGTCGGAGGACGGCGACCGCGTGGCCGACCTGATCATCGGCAAGCAGCGCAACGGGCCCACCGGGAAGGTCCAGGTCACCTTCATCCCCGAGTACGCCTCCTTCGAGCGACTCGCGAAGCGCGAGCCCCAGCCGTTCTAGGGTGACCAAGGTCGTAATCGTCGGAGCCGGCAAGGGCGGCCGCGCCCTGCTAGAAATGTTCACCGGGGATCCCACGGTCACCATCCTCGGAGTCGCCGACGTCAATCCGTGGGCGCCGGGCCTGGAGCTGGCCCGCCGGCTCAACCTGCCCGTCACTACCGATCTCGCCGAGCTCATCGCCAACCCCAAGGTGGACCTGATCATCGATGTGACCGGCAGCCCGGAGGTGGGCCAGGCCATCCAGCGGCTCAAGCCGGCCCACGCCGAGGTGATGGGCGGCGCCAGTGCGAAATTCATGTGGGACCTGCTGGCCGAGCGGAAACGGTCGGAGGAGCTCGAAGACCGCTACTCCCTCATGCTCCGCGAGCTGCAGGCGCAGGCCGAGGGCGATTTCATCATCGGCCAGAATCCGAAGATGAAGGAGCTGGCCGAGCAGACGGTGCGCGTGGCCCCCACGCCGACCACCGTGCTGATCCGCGGCGAATCAGGCACCGGCAAGGAGCTGGTCGCGCGGGCCATCCATCGCTACTCGAACCTGCGCGACAAGCCGCTGATCACGGTCAACTGCACGGCGCTCACCCCGACCCTGCTCGAGTCCGAGCTCTTCGGCCACAAGCGCGGCGCCTTCACGGGGGCCATCGCCGACAAGGCCGGGCTCTTCCAGAAGGCCGACGGCGCGACCATCTTCCTCGACGAGGTGGGCGACATGCCGCTCGAGATGCAGGGGAATCTGCTGCGCGTGCTCCAGGCCGGCGAGATCAAGCCCGTGGGAGACGTCGTGACCCGCAAGGTCCGCGTGCGCGTGATCGCCGCCTCCAACCGGGACATCGAGAAGGCGCTCGTCGCCGGGGAGTTCCGCGAGGACCTCTTCCACCGGCTCAACACCTTCACCATCACCCTGCCGCCCCTGCGGGAGCGGACCGAGGACATCCCGGTCCTGGCCTACCACTTCCTCCGCAAGGCGGAGGCCAAGGTCAACAAGAAGGTGGACCGCTTCTCCACCGAGGCGCTCGATCTGCTCAAGCGCTACGCATGGCCGGGCAACCTGCGCGAGCTGGAGAACATCATCGAGCGCGCCGTGGTGCTGGCAACCACCCGGCAGATCGAGGTCGCGCATCTGCCGATTCACCTGCAGGAGGGCGGCTCGATCCCCATGGCGACGGAGGAGGGGTTTCTCAAGGCGAAGGCACGGGTGGTGGCCTTGTTCGAGCGGCAGGCCATCATTCGCTTCATGACCGAAGCCCGCGGCAATATCTCAGTGGCAGCCCAGCGAGCCGGAATCACGCGCAGAAACTTCCATCGTCTGCTTTCCAAGTACTCGGTAAACAGTAAGAAGTTCAAATCTGAGAAGTAAGTGACTCATATGAGTTGTACACGACTCATACCGGCTCTGATTAATATTACCTAGTTTTACCGTTAGTTAGACCTGGTCCAGCCTCAATACCGCTGAGTCGTTGATTTCTCACTGATCTGCCAGCGCCAATGGTCTTGTTCGTAGTATTCGCCTTAATATCAGTGGGTTAGCTCATATGGAACGCTTCTTGACCCTCCTCATAGTGACGACCTACCCAAGGAGGAGCCGATGGGAGCGCGGTGTCGCTGCGGGAGCGAGGTGCGTTTCGCCTTCGACCATCTCGGATGCATCGAGTGCGGGGCCGCCTGTTGCCCGGCTTGCTCATACGAGCTCGAGTCCGCCAATTACTGCTCGAGCTGTGCGGAAACTCTCCTGGAGCTGCCCTGGTCGGCGAAGCTGACCTCGGGACGGCCCACGGCAGGAATCGCCTAGTCACCAGAAGGAGGAGCGACCCATGACGACGTGTGAATGCGGACTGCTGCACTCGGATGCGCCGCCGCGCCCGGGTTGCATTGACTGCGGAACGGCGTGCTGCCCGAGTTGCGCCGTCGAGATCGATTCCCATACCTACTGCCGCTGGTGCGCGCTCGCGCTGCAGCCGGCGCTCCCCGCCTAAGGGAGGACGAGCGCGTGGAATCCAAAGGCAAGACGTTTCGCCGGCTGCTGAAGGACGAGCCGTATCTGTTCACGGGCGGCATCTACTCGCCGCTCGACGCGCAGATCGCCGAGAAGGCGGGGATGAAGTCCATCTACCTGAGCGGGTACTCGCTCGCGATGCTCAACGGCTGGCCCGACATGGGCCTGCTGACCATGACCGAGGTTACGAAGGCTGCCTCCATGGTGGCGAGCGCGGTGGACATTCCGATCATCGCCGACGCGGACGACGGTTACGGCAATGCGCTCAGCACCATCCGGACCGTGCAGGAGTTCATCAAGACGGGCGTGGCGGGCGTCCACCTGGAGGACCAGCGGTTCCCGAAGCGGTGCGGGCACATCGCGGGCAAGACCATCATTCCCCGCGAGGAGGCCGTCGGAAAGTACAAGGCCGCCATCGCCGAGCGCGACCGGCTCGACCGCGACTTCGTCCTCGTTGCGCGCACCGACGCCTACGGCGCCGTCGGCGGCAGCATGGACGAGGCCGTCTGGCGCGGCCGGGCGTATGCCGATGCCGGAGTCGACATGGTCTGGTGCGAGCTATCCAGCTCCGAGCGGGAGCCGGCGATCATCTTCGCCAAGGCGATGAAGCAGACGCACCCCGATCTGCCGCTGGCCTTCAACTACTCGTCGTCATTCCGCTGGCACAAGGATCCCAATCCGCTCACGTTCCGCGAGCTGGGCGAGCTCGGCTACAAGTTCATCTTCATCACGCTCTTCGGCGCCCATGCCGCGATGTACTCGGTCTGGAACCACATGCAGGAGCTGGTGAAGAACGAAGAGCAGGCCCAGTGGACGCTGGAGCGCCTGAAGGTCGGCCATCCCACCGAGAGCCATCACGTCATGGCGCGGGTGGCCCACTTCCAGGAGCTGGAGCGGAAGTACATCCCCGGCACCGAGGAGCGCATCAAGGGCTCCGACGGCTTCACGGAAGCGAAGGCGCACTAGGGCGAGGAGAATCCGCCGCGCAGCGCGGTCGGGCGCCCCCGAGCGTCCGGCCGCGCTCGTGCGTTCAGCCCCCGTCGCGGCTGCGGAGCGACCGGATGGTGCGCCAGGCGAGGACTGCCAGCGCGCCCAACAGCACGCTCACCAGCAGCGCCCGCTCGACATCGCCCACCACTCGCCTCAGCCGCTCCACGTACTCGCCGAAGCCGTAGCCCACCGCGTAGCCGAGCCCCACCGCCACCGGCACGTAGATCATCGCGCCGAGCACATTGGCGGCGAAGAACGGCATGAAATGAAGCCCGAGCGATCCCGCCAGCGGGCCTGCCATGAAGCGCACGCCGGGGATGAACCGGGCGACGAAGACCGCCAGCGGGCCCCGGCGGGCCACGAAGGCGCGCATGGAGTCCAGCCGCTCCGGATGGCCCAGCGCCCAGCGCGCGTAGCGCGTCATTCGGGACTGCCCCCAGCGGCGCCCGGCCCAGTAGCCGATATTGTCCCCGAGCACCGCGCTCACGATGCCCACGACGAGCACCACCGAGAGATTGAGGTGGCCGCGCCACACCAGGTACCCGGCTACGCCGAGGATCGTCTCCTCGGGCACGGGCAGCCCGGCATTGCCGAGCACGACGATCAGAAAGATCGCGGGGTAGCCCCAGAGGCCGATCAGCTGCGGGAGATTAGTCACTCGGCCACCGAGTATGGAGAGCGGACCGTCACGGCTCGGCCGGCCGGTAGGGGATCACGCTCAGGTGACCGTCCTCCTCGAGGATGACGTAGCGGACGTCGCGGAGCGACATCACGCCCTGCTTCCGGAGCGCCGCGCGCAGCTCGGGAAGACTCAGCTGCTCGCGCCGGAGGCTGTCGCGCAGGATTTGCCCGTGCCTGACGATGATGGTGGGGGAGTGCTCGACGATCCGCTCCAGGCGCTTGTACCGGAACGTGAACCAGGCCACGATCGCATTGAGAATCAGGATGGCAGTAGCGCCGATGAGCCCGCCGCCGAGGGAATTGTCGTTGCCGATCAGCGCGTTCTGGACCACGTTGCTGATGATGAGGAGCACGACGAGGTCGAATGCCGTCATCTGGCCCAGCGTGCGCTTGCCCGCCAGCCGGAAGGCGGCGAGCAGGAAAAGATAGACCACCACCGAGCGCAGCACCTTTTCGGCGACCGTGATCTCGGGGCGCAGGATGTCCATGGGCGTCTCCTCGCATGCGACGGTCCCTCTTAGATGCCCGCGACAGCGTAGCAACTTGGCGGCCCCGGCACAAGAAAAGCGGGCCGGTGGATTCTGGCGGGAATCGTGGCGGGGGAGTACGATCAAGGCCGTTGCGCCGAGTCCGCTTTCCCGGAAGGCGGAGCGGGGGACCCACGGGAGGGGTGAAGCCGCGGAGCATCGCGGCCGGGCGACCCAGGCCCGAACCCGGCAGCTAACCTCGCAGGCGCCATTGGGAGGATCATGAAGACCAGTCTGCTGAAGCGCCTGCTGGTGGGCGCGCCTATGCCGCTCGCTCAGGCGCGGCACGAGCGGCTCACCAAGACCATCGCCCTCGCCGTTTTCTCCTCGGACGCGCTGTCCTCGGTGGCGTACTCGACCGAGGAAATCCTGCTGATCCTGGTGCTGGCCGGCACCGCCGCGGCCCATCTGACCAACCCGATCGCGCTGGCCATCGCCGGCCTGCTCGCCGTGGTCGCGATCTCGTATCAGCAAACCATCCACGCCTATCCGAGCGGCGGCGGCTCGTACATCGTCGCGCGCGCCAATCTGGGCGCCACGCCGGGGCTGGTCGCCGCCGCGGCGCTGCTGATCGATTACGTGCTGACGGTGTCGGTGTCGGTGGCGGCCGGCGTGGCCGCCATGACCTCGGCCTTCCCGCCACTGCTCGGCCACCGGGTCGCCCTCGGCGTCTTCTTCGTCGTCGCCATCGCCGCCGCCAACCTGCGCGGGGTTCGCGAATCGGGGCGCGTCTTCGCCGCCCCGACATACCTCTTCATCGTGAGCTTTGTCGTCATGGTGGCGGTCGGGCTGTACCGGTGGCTGTGGGGCAGCCTGCCGGCATTGCCGCCCCATGCCGAGGCGGCGACCACCGCGCTAACCTGGTTCCTCGTATTGCGCGCCTTCTCCGCTGGCTGCACGGCGCTCACCGGCATCGAGGCCATCTCGAACGGCGTGCCGGCCTTCCGGCCGCCCGAAGCGCGCAACGCCTCCATCACCATGGGATGGATGGCCTTCATCCTGGGCGCGCTCTTCCTGGGCATCACACTGCTCGCCTCGGCGCTGAACGTCGTGCCGGTGGAAAACGAGACCGTGGTCTCCCAGATCGCCCGCGCGCTGTTCGGCGACGGGCTCTTCTATTACCTGATCCAGGCGTCGACCACCCTGATCCTGATCCTGGCCGCCAACACCTCCTTCGCCGACTTTCCGCGCCTGGCCTCGCTGCTCTCCCGCGATCGCTACGCGCCCCGCCAGTTCAGGACGGTCGGCGACCGGCTGGTGTTCTCGAACGGCATCGTGATCCTGGCGGTCCTGGCCGCCGCGCTGATCGTGGTCTTCCGGGCCGAGACACATGCGCTGATCCCGCTCTACGCGGTGGGCGTGTTCATCTCCTTCACGCTGTCGCAGGCCGGAATGGTCCGCCACTGGCTCGTGGATCACGGCAGCGGCTGGCAGTGGCGGCTGCTCATCAATGGAACGGGCGCCGTCGTGACCGGCGCGGTGACGTTGGTCATCGCCGCGACCAAGTTCACTCACGGCGCCTGGATCGTGGTGCTGCTCATTCCCGTGATGGTGCTGGGTTTCCGCGCCGTGCGCCGTCACTATGACGCGGTGGGCGTGGAGCTGTCGCTCGAGCATCTGGGCGACGAGCCGCCGGTGCAGAACACCGTGCTGGTCCTCGTCGGCGACCTCCATCTGGGCGTGGTGAAGGCGCTGCGCTACGCCCAATCGCTCTCGCCGAGCCCCAAGGCGGTCTTCGTCGAGCTCGATCCGAGCTTCACGCCGAGGCTCGAAGAGCGCTGGACGAAAGGCGGCTGCGGGGTGCCGCTGGTGGTGCTCGCCTCGCCGTACCGGTCGATGCTGGGCCCGCTGCTGGACTACATCGAACTGATCCGTCGGCAGTCCGCCACCTCGGTGGTGACCGTGGTGATCCCGGAGTTCGTTCCGCGCCGCTGGTGGCAGCATCTGCTGCACAACCAGACGGCGCTGTTGGTCAAGGGCGCGCTGCTCTTCCGGCGCGGCATCGTTGTCGTGGACGTGCCGTTCCACCTGGCGTCCTGATCGCTCCCCGTGCGGCGCGCTTGACACGCGGGCGGGTCCACCTCTAGGGTAGGGCGCTCAGGACCCCGGCCCGTGAACATCGGCACCCTCAAGAAGCTCTTCGTCGGGTCTCCTCTCGCCACCGCCCAGGCGCGGCACGAGCGGCTCTCCAAAACCTCCGCGCTGGCGGTCTTCTCGTCGGACGCGCTGTCCTCCGTGGCATACGCAACGGAGGAGATCCTGCTCATGCTGGTGCTGGCCGGTACCGCCGCCCTCGTCTACTCCATCCCCATCGGCGTGGCGATCGCGCTGCTGATCGCAGTGGTCGTGAGCTCCTACCGCCAGACGATCCTCGCGTACCCGGGCGGAGGGGGCGCGTACATCGTCACCAAGGACAACCTGGGCACGCTTCCCGGGCTCGTGGCGGCCGGGGCGCTGCTGATCGATTACGTGCTGACCGTGGCGGTGAGCGTCGCGGCCGGCGTCGCGGCGATCACCTCGGCCTTCCCCGCGCTCTTCGGGCACCGCGTCGTGCTCGGCATCCTGTTCATCGCGGCCATCGCGACGGCCAACCTGCGCGGGATCCGCGAGTCGGGCAAGCTCTTCGCCCTGCCGACCTACCTGTTCATCGTGAGTTTCGCGGGCATGCTGGCATATGGCCTCGTGCGATGGGCGATCGGCCTGGAGACGCCCGCGCCGCCGGCCGAAGCCCAGGCCGGAACGCTCCAGGACGTCACGCTGTTCCTCGTCCTCAGAGCGTTCTCATCGGGCTGCGCGGCGCTGACCGGCGTGGAAGCGGTCTCCGACGGCGTGCCCGCCTTCCAGCCGCCCGAGGCGAAGAACGCGCGCACCGTGCTGGCCTGGCTCGGCCTCATCCTGATCACGCTGTTCATGGGGATCACCTTCCTGGCCCGCCACTATCACGTGACCCCGCGGGACACGGAGACCGTGGTTTCGCAGCTCGCGCGCCAGATCTTCGGCGGCGGGCTGCTGTACTACGAGATCCAGGTCGTGACGATGCTGATCCTGGTGCTGGCCGCCAACACGTCCTTCGCGGACTTTCCACGGCTGTCCTACTTCCTTGCCCGGGACGGGTTCATTCCCCGCCAGTTCGGCACACGCGGCGATCGGCTGGTCTTCTCCAACGGCATCCTGATCCTCGCGGGAACGGCGGCGCTGCTGATCTTCATCTTCGGAGGTGAAACTCACGCTCTGATCCCGCTCTACGCCGTCGGGGTCTTCGTCTCGTTCACGCTCTCGCAGGCCAGCATGGTGCGCCGCTGGCTCGGGCGCCGCGAGGAGGGCTGGTGGTGGCGCTGGTGGCTGAACGCGGCCGGCGCGACGACCACCGGCCTCGTGATGCTGGTGATCGCGGCGACCAAGTTCACCCATGGCGCGTGGATCGTGGTGCTGCTGATCCCGCTGCTCGTGATAGCCTTCCTCACGATACATCGTCACTACCAGGAGGTGGCCGGCCAGCTCTCGCTGGAGGGCTACACGGGGCCGCCCCCGATGCAGCACACGGTGCTCGTGCTGGTAGGCGACCTCCACAAGGGGGTCATCCACGCCCTGCAGTACGCCCAGTCGCTGTCACCGACCGTCAAGGCGGTGTACGTCGAGCTGGATCCCGACCGGACGCGCAGGCTCGAGGAGAAATGGGGCAAGTGGGGGTTCGGGGTCCCGCTGGTGGTGCTGAGCTCGCCTTACCGCTCCCTGCTGACGCCGTTTCTCGACTATCTCAACCACCTGCTGGCCCTCGGCGAGAACCATTGGGTGACCATTGTCATTCCGGAATTCGTCCCCCGCCGCTGGTGGCAGCATCTCCTGCACAATCAGACGGCGCTCCTGATCAAAGGGGCGCTGCTGTTTCGGAAGAACGTCGTCGTCACCGACGTTCCGTATCATCTCGCGCGCTAGGGCGGTCATTCGCCTGTGAATTTCGGCGCGCGCTTTTCGGCCAGCGCGCGGACACCTTCGGCGAAGTCCCGCGTCCCGAAGCACATGATCTGCTGCTCCAGAGTGGCCTCCAGCTCGGCCCAGAAATTGGACTCGAGCCCGCGGTTAAGGGCCACCTTGACGGCGGCCAGCGCGCGGGCAGGACCGCTGGCCAGCCGCAGCGCCAGCTCTCCGGCTGCCCCCGCGAGCGCCGCCGGGGCGACGACCGAGTTGACGAGGCCGATCCGCAGCGCCTCCGCGGCATCGATGACCGCCCCCGTCATCACGAGCTCGGTGGCCTTCGCGAGCCCCACGATGCGGGGCAGGAGGAACATGCCGCCCAGCGCGGGAACACAGCCGAGGTTGATCCAGACCTCACCGAAGCGCGCCGTCTCCGATGCGATCCGCACGTCGCAGGCCACCGCGATCTCGCAGCCGGCGCCGACCGCGGCGCCATTGACCGCCGCGATCACTGGCTTGTCCATGGCGCGTATCGCGCGTGGGACCCGCTGGAAGGTGCCGTAGACGATTTCCTTGATCCTCGCGGGGGCCATGCCAGGCAGACCCTGGAGGAAGGCGATGTCTCCGCCCGCCGAGAATGCGGCCCCAGCCCCCGTGATGATCACGGCCCGCGTGGCAGGGTCCTTTGCCGCCTCCTCGAGCCGGTCAGCAAGCGCCGCCATGGCTTCCAAGGTTAAGGCGTTCAATGCCGCGGGCCGGTTGAGCGTGAGAGTGCAGACGCCGCCGTCACGGCCGGCCAGGACGAGGTCGCTCATAGGGGATTCTCCCGAGTCGCCATCGAGTGGTGACACCATACCGGGCGGCAAAAGGCAAGGCAAGGCGGCTCTTGCCCAGCGCCGGAATCTGAGTATGCTGTGCGCGGAGACACGCTGTGACGAGTGTTGCCGCACCCCTGATCGAGGCACCCGGGATCGCGGTCCGTCAGGCTACCGCGGCTGATCACCCCTCTCTCATGACGCTGGAAGGCTCCGCCCCCCAGGCCGGCGCGGCCCTGCTCCAGGCACGCCGCAATTTCTTCGCCCGCACCGATGCCTATCTGCGATCCCGCGTGCTGGTGGCCGAGCACGGGGGCAGGGTGATCGGGGTGCTCTGCGTGGCGCTGACCACGGTGAGGGTAGCGGGGGAGCCGTGCAGCGCCGGCTACATCTGCAATGTACGGGTGGAGCCCGGGCTGCAGGCCCGCGGCCTCGGGCCGGTCCTGATGCGCGCGGCCACCCGGTGGCTGGAAGAGGAGGGCGCCAGCTACGTCACGGGCCTGATCAAGACATCCAATACCCCGTCGATGAAGATGGTCGCCGCGCTCGGCTGGGAGACCCTCGCTCGCTTCGACTACCTGGTGCTTGATCTGAAACGCTTCGAGGCCGACGCGGAGGCGCGGGTGAGGAAGGTCAATATCCTGGGCGACTCGGCTCACGCAGCGTGGCGCTTCGGCGGCGTTTTCCTCCACCACTTCGTCCCGCTCGGCCTGGACAAGGAGCTGTTCCTGCCGCGTCCGGCCGGCGCTTACGCGGGCAGCCTCACCGCCTTCTGCCCGGGCGGCACCGCCTGGCTGTCGGTGTGGGACGACCGTGCCCAGCGCGGGCTCGATCCGGATGAGGTGCTGATGGTCAAGGGCTACGACGCCACTCTCAAGGGTCCGGCCGGCATTCGCGCCTTCGGCGCCATTGCCGCCGCGCTCCAAGGGGCGGGGCTCCGCAATCTCCTGTTGCCCCTGCCTCACGACGTTCACGTCCGCGAGGCGCTCGACCGATTCGTGGAAGACGTGGTGGAGCTCAACTTCGTGGCACGACCGCTCAACGGCGCCCCGCCGGTGCCTCCGGGACCTATCTACTTCGACATCCGCCACTGAGGCGACGCTAGCCGCCGGCGCTGCGTTCGCCTGACCGGCCCGTCTGGTAAACTGAGTTCCCGCCATGGACGCCTGCTTCGTCGCCCCCGCGCCGTTGGACGTATCCGGGACGCTGTCGCGATTCCGCCTCTGGGGAGAGGATCCGGCCAACCACCTCGCCGATGGCGTCTTTCGCCGCGCGATCAAGGCGGGCGGCCAGTGGCGCGGCTACGAGCTGCGCTGGGCGGGCGATCCTGACGACGCGCGGCTTACGGTGTCGGTGCAGGGGGCGCGCAGCGCGCGGGTAGTGGACGCGGCCGTGTCCGAGGTGCGGCGCATCTGCGGGCTCGACCTCGACCTGCCGGGCTTCTATCGCGCCGCCAAGGCGGATCCCGTCCTCTCGAACCTGACGCCGCGGCTGTACGGGCTCCGGCCGACGCTCGCGGCGGGCCCTTTCGAGATGCTCGTGGGCTCGGTCTGCGCCCAGCAGGTGAACCTGACCTTCGCCTTCACCGTCCGGGCCCGGCTCATCCGTCGCTTCGGCACGCCGGTGTCGCTCAAAGGGCAGACGCTCTACGCCTTCCCCGAGCCCGCCGCGCTGGCCCGCGCCAAGGTCCGCGACCTGCGGCGAATGCAGTTCACGCGAAGGAAGGCTGAGTACATCGTGGGACTGGCTCGGTTGGTGGCGTCCGGGAAGCTCGACCTGGACGCGCTGGCCGGGCGCCCCAACGAGGACGTCATCGAGACGCTGACCGCGGTGCGGGGCTTCGGGCGATGGACAGCCGAGTGGTTCCTGGCCCGCTATCTGGGGCGCGGAGACGTTTGCCCCGCGGGCGATCTCGGCGTGAGGCGGGCCTTCGAGCATTTCTACAGCCGTGGACGCGCGCTCAGCGAGCGCGGCATCCGGCGGCGGGCCTCGGGTTGGGGCGAGCACCAGAACCTGGCCGTGCATTACCTGCTCGCCGGGCAGCGGCTCGAAAAGATGATGGCAGTTCGAGCGCTGAATCAAGAGGGAGGCGGCTCGTGACGCCGATCAAGCTGAGCCTCCCTATCCTGGGCCAGCCGAATCCGAACGAGCCCAAGGAGGTCCATCTGGTTGGGCGCTACGCGCTCGGCGTGACCTGGGCGGACAACCACGGGAGCATCTACCCCTTCGACCGGCTGCGCCTCGACGATCCGGCCCTCGAGCATCCGGAGGAGGTTACGCTGACCGCGGAGATGGGTTGGCCGCGAGACATCGCCAAGCTGCCCGAGGGCCTGCGCGTGACGTGGATGGACGGGCATCAGAGCCTCTACCCCTATCCCGAGCTGCGCGCGCGGTGCCGCTGCGCGGGCTGCACCGGCGGCCACTGAGCCATGACGCCTGCCGCGCCCTACGAGCCGCGCAAGTCCCTCGTGCTCGTGGGCGTCATGGGATCGGTGTTCCTGGCGGCCATGGAGTCCACCGTCGTCGCCACGGCCATGCCCACCGTGATCGCCAGCCTGGGTGGGATCGAGATCTACTCCTGGGTCTTCTCGGCGTTTCTCCTCGCTTCGACGATCACGATGCCCATTTGGGGCCGGCTGGCGGATCAGCACGGCAGGCGCCGGACCTATGTGGCGGGCCTCGCGCTGTTCCTCGTGGGCTCTGCGCTGTCCGGCCTGTCGCAGAGCATGGTCCAGCTGATCGTGTTCCGGGCTATTCAGGGTCTGGGCGCGGGCTCGCTGATCACCATCGGCATGACCATCATCGGCGACCTGTACGGCATGGAGCGGCGGGCCAAGATGCAGGGCTACTTCTCCAGCGTGTGGGGCGTCGCGTCGCTCGTGGGACCCCTGCTCGGCGGCATCCTGGCCGATTCGGTGTCGTGGCGCTGGGTGTTCTACATCAACCTGCCATTCGGCGTGCTGGCCGGAGCGGCCATCGCGCTGGGACTCACGGGCGAGGAGACCGGCCATCGGCGGGTGACCTATGACTATGCCGGCACGCTGGTCTTCGCCGCCGCCATCTCGGCGCTGCTGGTGGGGCTGGTCCAGGGCGGTCGTGAAGCCGCGTGGCTACGGCCGGAAGCGATGGGGCTACTGGCCCTCTCCGCGGCCCTGCTCCTGGTCTTCGTCCGCATCGAGCGCCGGGCGGCGGAGCCGCTGATTCCTCTGGCTCTCTTCGCGAATCCCATGGTGCGCGCGGCCTCGGCCACGGGCCTGCTCTCGGGCATGGCGATGTTCGGCGCGATCACCTACGTTCCGCTTTTCCTGCAGGCGGTGACCGGCAGCACGGCCACTCAGGCCGGGTTCGTGCTCACGCCGTTCATCATCGGCTGGGTGACGTTTTCGATCCTGGGAGCGCGCCTCGTGCTCCGCGTCGGCTACCGCAGCGTGGTGATCGCTGGCATGACGTTGCTCACGCTGGCCTTTCTGCTCTTGAGCGGCTGGAACGAGTCGCTGAGCCGATGGGCGGCGAGCCGGGACATCGTCGTCGCCGGCATCGGCATGGGGCTGGTTTTCGTGCCGATGCTCATCGCCGTCCAGAATGCGGTGCCGCGCGGGGTGCTGGGCTCGGCGACATCGATGACCGCCTTCTTCCGCACGATCGGTGGCGCCGTGGGCGTGGCGGTGATGGGATCGGTGATGGCCCATCGCCTCCAGCTCGAGCTGAGCGCCATGCTCGCGTCCGCTCCGGCTGGCTTGCGCGAGCCGTTGCGGGAGCTGGCGGCCCATCCGGACCTGATCGTAAGTCCGGTGAGCCGCACGGCCCTGAGCGCCGACGTGGTGGCGCATATGCGGCTCGCCATGGCGCATGCCGTGGGCGCCGTCTTCGTGGTTGGGCTGGTCATCGCGCTGGTGGCGCTGGCCTCGGCATTCCTCGTGCCCGCCGGACACGCGCGGGACCTGGCCGTACGTCAGGAGCCCGCCGCACCGTCGCGCTCCTGAGGCGGCGTGGCTCCCGACCGACCCTCCGGCGACGCGCCCCTGCTCGAACGGTTGGCCGGCCTGCCTCCAGTGTCCGTCGCCGAGCTGATCGCGCTCCTGGAGGCGCTACCCGATCTGTCGAAAGAGCCGCTCTTCGCCGGGCTCGTGGGCGTGGACGAGCAGGGCGAGCCCGCCGTGCACCCCCTGCTGACTGCCGTGCTCGAGCACTTGGGTCAGCGGCCGGAGGGCACGTGCTACGCCGCGCTGCTCGAGGCGCTGACCGGCATGTGGAATGCGGCCGTGCGCGGCGCGGTGGTCGCTCGGCTGCGGACCGCCGGACTGCCGGCCGACGACCTGCTCCTGCGACTGCAGCAGCTCTCGCCGACACTTGGCTTTCAGGCCGACAACCGCGAGTGGGCGCGGCAGTGGTTGGCCGACCCCGCGGCCCAGGACGCCGAGCTCGTCCAGCAGTGCGTGGTGCGGCTGCTGCTGGCCCTGCGGGGGCTGGCCGAGACGCGCGCCCGCGCGCTCGCCGATTCCGGATCACACCCGCCCAAGGAGGTCAGATGATGCACCTGCACGAGAAGAACGCCGAGCGGAAGCGCCTGAACGGGCTGGTCGCGCGCAGCTCCATGACAGTGCCGGCCGCCTTCGCCGAGCTGGGCAAGCGCGTGTACGCCGACGGCGCGCTCAGCAAGAAGCACAAGGAGCTCACCGCGCTGGCGGTGGCCGTCTCTCAGAACTGCTTCGACTGAATCGAGCACCGCGTGGAGGAGGTCCTCCACCTGAGTGCGACGGACGCCGAGATCGCCGAGACGCTCGACATCGGGGCGCTCATGGGCGGGACGCTTGCGATCAAATCCGTGCGCCACGCCTTCGCGGTGATGGACGCGATCAAGAAAGGAGACGCGTGATGGCCGCCTTCCCCGATCAGTACAAGGACCTGCTGAAGAAAAAGGCATTCGCCAGCCTCGCGACGATCAATCCCGACGGCACGCCGCAGGTGACGCCGGTGTGGTTCGACTACGACGGCGCCCACGTCCGCTTCAATACCGCCAAAGGGCGCGTCAAGGACAAGAACCTGCGGCGCAACCCGGCGGTGGCGCTGGCGATCCAGGACCCGGACAACCCGTACCGATACGTCCAGATCAAGGGCCGGATCTCCGAGGTGACCGAAGCGGGCGCCGACGCGCACATCGACGCGCTGGCCAAAAAGTACATGGGGCAGGACACCTATCCCAACCGGCGGCCGGGCGAGGTCCGGGTCATCTTCAAGATCGCGCCCGAGCGCGTCCAGACCATGGGCTGACCGGGGAGGTCGGCCCGCGTCGCCATGATCGCGCTCGAGGATCTCGCCAAGGGCTACGGGGGGCAAAGTCTGCTCAGCGGCTGCAATTGGCGCATCGGGCGGGGCGAGCGGATCGGCCTGGTCGGGCCCAATGGCGCGGGCAAGACCACGCTCTGCCGGATCCTGGCCGGCGTGGAGGAGCCCGACGCCGGCCACGTCCACCGGGATAGCGGCGTGACCGTGGGCTATCTGCCCCAGGAGGTGGGCGCTACCGAGGCCAGCACCGTCCTGGGCGAAGCGCTCTCGGGCTTCGCCGAGGTGTGGCGACTCGAGGCCGAGCTCGAGCGACTCGCCGCGCTGATGGCGGGCCCTGACGCGGGGCCGGAGCTCACCGAGCGCTACGGCGACGTCCAGCACCGCTTCGAGGCGCTGGGCGGCTACCGTCTCGAGTCGCAGGCCAAGGTGATCCTGGGCGGGCTCGGCTTCAAGCCCGACGAGGCGCACCGCGCGTTGGGCGAGTTCTCGGGCGGCTGGCGGATGCGCGCGGCGCTCGCGCGGCTCCTGCTGCTGCGCCCCGATCTTCTGCTGCTGGACGAGCCCACCAACCACCTGGACCTCGAGTCGCTCGAGTGGCTCGAGAGCTTTCTCGCCTCGTACGACGGCAGCGTGGTGCTGGTCTCCCACGACCGCTACTTCCTCAACCGCATGGCGACGGCCATCGCCGATCTCTCGAACGGCACGGTGACCGTCTACCCCGGCGACTACGACCACTTCCTCGTGGAGCGCGAGGCCCGTCAGGCGCTGCTGGAAGCGCGCGCGCGGAACCAGGCCAAGCGCGTCGCGGAGATCGAGCGGTTCGTCGAGCGCTTCCGCTACCAGGCGACGAAGGCGCGGCAGGTGCAGAGCCGGATCAAGATGCTCGAGCGCATCGAGCGCGTCGACGTCGACGGTCCGGCACGGCGCATCCACTTCAAGTTTCCCCAGCCGCCGCGAACAGGACGCGTGGTGGCCCGTCTCGACCATGCGCGCAAGGCGTACGGCGACAATGTGGTCTATGCGGGCGTGGACTTCGCGGTGGAGCGCGGCGACCGGGTCGCGCTGGTCGGCGTCAACGGGGCGGGGAAGTCTACCCTGCTCAAGATGCTGGCGGGAGTGCTGCCGCCCGACGGCGGCGAGCGGATGCTCGGAACCCACGTCGAGGTCCATTACTACGCCCAGCATCAGCTCGATGCGCTGGATCCGTCGAAGACCGTCTTCGAAGAGCTGGAGCAGGTGGCGCCGGAGGCCGGCGTGACGCGGCTGCGCACCATTCTGGGGTCCTTCCTCTTCAGCGGCGACGCCGTGGACAAGCGGGTGGCCGTGCTGTCCGGCGGCGAGAAGGCGCGGCTGGCGCTGGCCAAGATGCTGGTGCGGCCGGCGGCGCTGCTCTGTCTCGACGAACCGACCAACCACCTGGACCTCGCCTCGAAGGAAGTCCTCGAGACGGCGCTGGCGGGCTTCACGGGGACCATCGTGTTCATCTCCC
Source organism: Candidatus Methylomirabilota bacterium (assembly GCA_046727155.1). GTDB lineage: Bacteria > Methylomirabilota > Methylomirabilia > Rokubacteriales > CSP1-6 > DASSSH01. The sequence goes on from JBKPCB010000065.1 coordinate 19,385, forward strand.
ACGATCGCTACTTCATCAACCGCATCGCGACGCAGGTGGTGGAGGTGGACCGCGGACGGCTCACCACCCATGTGGGCGACTACGACGACTACCTGGCGCGCAAATCACGGCCTGCGACCCCGGAGCCGAAGGCTCACGCGCCGAAGAAGAGAGCGCCGGCAGCGCCGCCTCAGCCGGCGCTGCGCCGGCTCAAGCCGGCCGTTCAAAAGGAGATCCGGGCGATCAGGGAGCGGTTGGCGGCGGTGGAGGCCCAGATCCACCAGCTCGAGGCGCGCCTCGCCGAGATCGGCCTGGCCCTGGCCGACCCCGATCTCTACCGCGACGGCGAGCGGGCCCGCGAGGTCGCCCAATCCCGCCAGGAGACGGAAGAGCGGGTCGCCTGGCTCATGAAGGAGTGGGAGGACCTGTCGCTCCGGCTCGGCGCGGTGAGCGAGGGGCCGTGATGGCGCGTGACCGGTTCATTCCGGAAGCGGACGGCGAGGCGCTCAAGCGGGAAAAGGCGCGGGCCCGCGAGCTGCGCCGGAGCGCCTGGTGGAAGCGGCGCATCGCGGCCGGCGTGTGTCATTACTGCGGTCGACGCGTCGGAGCCAAGTTGCTGACGCTCGATCATATCGTCCCAATCATCCGGGGCGGGCGCTCCGTTCGCGGCAATATGGTGCCGGCCTGCAAGGACTGCAATAGCAAAAAGCAGTCACTGCTGGCCTGGGAGTGGGAAGAGTACGTCCGCGGAATGGACCAGCCGGAGGACGACTAGCCGCTTACCGTCGGGGGGCCGGCGCCTCGCCCCCGTCGCCCACCAGGAGGAAGGGCGCCCAGAAGATCGGGTGCGCGTAGCTGAAGGCGGGCTGACCGGTCCGGGGGTCCACGAACTGCCCGTCGTCGATCAAGGCGTTCAAGGTTTGCTGCAGCGCCTTGGCGCGCGTGAGGCGGGCATCCGCGCTCTGTCGCCTGAAGAGATCGGTGGTGAGCGCCCTGGCCGAGGTCGTCTCGACGGGCCAGCTGCTGACCAGGAGCGCGCGCGCCCCGGCGTAGAAGAACGCGCGGCCGAGGCCCGATATCGCTTCCGCTCCGGCGCCATTGCCACTGGCGGTATTGCATGCCGAGAGCACGACCCAATCGGCATTGAGCCGAAGGCCCAGGATGTCCTCCATCGTCAGCAGGCCTGTGCCTCCCACATGGGCCACCTCGGGAGCCGACAATGCCAGTGCCGGCTGGGTCAGCCCGTCGAGGTCGCCCGGCACGAGGCCGTGCGTCGCGAAGGCGACGATGCGGTAGCGGGTGAGGTCGAGCTTCTTCACGCGCTCGGTGTTTGCGTCTGCGCCGAGGAAGACGTCGCGGCGGATGTCCGCCTTCGCCGCCTGGGCCATGCTCCGGATCTCCTCCGCCGTGTCGGGCAGTCGCGGCAGCGAGGCCAGCGGCGTCTGGTTCTGGTGATCGATGCTCAAGTTGCGCAACCGGATCGGCACGCCACGCGACGCCACGACCGCCGCAGGGGCCGGCGACTGCGCGCCGGCGGCGCGCCGGGCCTGGGTTTCGCTGAAGAGCGGATCGCCGAAGCCCACGAACGGGCGCCGCGCGGGATCGCCGGGCGGCAGGCCGCGCAGCGTGGCTATCGCCCCGACTGACGGCAGCACGGTTACGGCATGACGGCGGATCAGCCACGGGACGTCCCGGTAGTTCGAGAAGAGCGCGCCGCGCTCCGGCCCGAGCGTCACGGGCTGAGTGACGAGGAGCGAGAACGGCAGCTGGCCCAGCGCGCCGTGGGGCACCACCAGCAGGCTGTCGGCCTGGCGCCAGCCGGCCTCCACGGGCGCGAGCAGCGTGCGATAGAGACGATGCGCCACGGCGACATCGAATGGCGGAATCTCGCCTACCGTCTGCGCTCCCGGGTCGAGGGACTTGCGCAGCGTGGTCACCGCCTCGTCGACCTGAGCAGCGGTCATGGGCGCGTTGACGAAAGCCACCGGGCCCGTGGCGGGAATCGCCCAGACGAGGGTTCGGTTGCGCAGCACGAGGATGGAGATGAGCGCCTCGCCCGGCTGTAGCGCGCGGCGACCCACCTCCAGCGTCGTTGGCGGCGGGTTGACCAGCTGGGCGTAGGCGGGGAAGTCGCGGTCGATCTGCTGGCTGAGGCTCTGCCGAGCTTTCCTCAGCGCGTCGATCATGGCGCGCAGGTCCTGCACCGCCTTAGGATCCTGCTGGTCGGTAGGGAGGCTGAGCAGATTTCCGAGCAGACCTTGGAGCGCGCCCAGTTGCTTGCGTAGATCCTGCTCCCGGCGGATCAGGTCGGCCAGCGCCGGAGTCTGCGCCACGGTGCGGGCCGCGCTGGCGTCGAGTGCGCGCTCGACCGAGCGGCCGCGCACGACTTCGGCCAGCCTGAAGGCCTCCGCGGCCGCGTCGATTCCGGCGTCACGCTCGAGGGCGGTGCCGCGGATCTGCGCCAGCAGGGCGATATAGGACCGGAGCACGCCCACCATCCGGTCGTCGGCGGCCGCACGCGTCGAGCTCTCGTCGTCGGCGTCGGTCGCGCCGCGGGCGAGGACGAGCGGCGTTGCCTCGCGGAATTCCTTGAGCGCGCGGACCCGGTCGCCTTTGGTTGTGTACACCTCGGCAAGCAGGCCGCGGATTCGGCCCGTGTTCGGATGGGCGTCGCCGAGTTGGCGGATGCTCCGCCCGAGCGCTACATTGAGAATCGGGAGGGCCGTGTCGGGGTGGCCCGTTCTCAGCAGCGCGACGGCATAGCCGATATGGCCGCCCAGGAACTGCTTGGCCTGCTCGGGATCGGCCGCCATCCCGGCCTGGATCGACTCGTACACCTTCATGGCGTCGCTCCAGCGTCCCTGAGACGCGATGGCCACGGCCAGCTGGCCGCGGGCATTGTTCAGGGGACCGGATTCGGGCGCAGAGCCCGTCTGCTCATAGATGTCTAGCCTCGCCCGCGCCAGAGTCTCCGCTTCGGCGTACCGACCCTGCTCCATGATGACCTGAACGACGAAGCCCAGCACCCAGCCGGTATGCGCCGAGTAACGGCCACTCTTGGACAGCGCGCCCAGGAGCCCGCGACGAGCCTCGTTCTCGGCCTCGAGCAGCCGTCCCTGCCGGATCAGGACGCCGGACAGGCGCCCGTACAGCTCGTCGATCCACGGGCGCTTGGCCTGGACGGGCTCGGCCGCGAGGGCGGCCGCGGCCTCGCGATAGAACCGCTCGGCCTCGGCGAAATGTCCCGTCGCCGCCTGCATCAGGGCTCTCGCCTGGGCCAGCGAGGCGTCGTAGCCGGCGAGTTGCTCGGGCCGCCGGTTCTTCCAGCCCTTCGACTCCTTATGGAGGCGCTCGATTTCGGTGAGCGCGGCTTCCGCCGATTTGAGGTTGCCCTGGTTGGCATAGGAGAAGACCAGACCGCTGAGCAGCCCGATGATCCGCCCGCGCTGCTGGAAGGGAACCTGGGCGACGGCCCGCTCGCGCAGCTCGACCGAGCGGCGGAAGCTTCCGCCGCGGGCCTCCGCGGCGCTCAACTGAAAGAGGATCTCGTACTCGGGAGGGCGGGAGTTGGGACGCACAGTGGCCAGCGCCTGCCGCAGGTCCTCGATCTCCTGCTTGCTCCTGCCGATCGCCCGGGCATTGAGCGCTCGCTGGTAGTAGAAGCGCGAGAGCTCGCTCGGATCGGCGGTTGCGGGTGGCGCCTCGTCGGCGCGCGCGAGTGCGCGCTCGGCTATCGTGGGATCGGCGCGCTTCTGCTGATCGAGGATGGCGGTGATGTCCTCGACGGTGCGGGGCGGGGGGACAAAACCGGTGTCGGCGAATTCGGCAGTGACCTTCTTGGCTTCTTCAACCGGCATCGCCTGCTGGCATCCAGCCATCGTCAGGACGGCGGCCACCCACAGCCAGCCCGCGCCGAAACAATGCGATCCCCGGGCGCGCTCGAACATGCTCGGCCAGCTTAGCGCCCGTGGCGGAAGCGGTCAAGGCCGCGCCGTCCACGCCGCGATACACGGCACGTGTCTGAAACATTGGGCATTGTCGGCGCCTCCCGCCTCGAGTGAAATCGCCACAGCAGCATATTTCTCTCAAAGGAGGATCTGATGAAGGCGACTCGATGGATCGCAGCGCTGGCGGTAGTCATGTGGTGTCTCGCAGGGGGATCGGCGATGGGGGCCGAAGACAAGCCGGACAAGGGGGAGAGCCACGCGAAGGGCGAAAGCCATGGGAAAGGGGAAAGCCACGCAAAGGCCGACGCCAAGATCAACCTCAATGATGCCTCCAAGGGCGAGCTCATGAAGCTCGATGGCGTGGGCGCCGCTGCGGCGCAGAAGATCATCGCCTACCGTGAGGCGCACGGTCCGTTCAAGCGTATCCACGATCTGGAAAAGGTCGAGGGCGTGGGCAAGGCCGTGCTCGAGAAGAACGCCGGCCGCCTCACCGTGAAGTGAAAAAATCTTTTGCGTCGGCCGGCACCAGTGATTAGGATGTGGGAAATCGGTCAGAGCGCACACAGGCTCTCCTGGCGTTCCCTCCGGTAATTCCGCCGCAGGCAACGTGACCGAGCCTCGAGCTGGGAGTCGGCGTCCGGCGCGAGGTTATGGGACCTGGGCCCCGTGTCGGGCCTCGCCGGGAAAAGGAGGTGATCCAGCCGATGTGTACCCCTACGGTGATCTGTGAGGTGGTCACCTCCTAAGGCCCGGATGTAAGCGGTCGCAGGTGGGCCTGGAGGATCCAGGAACCACCGGCCCCGACGGTCCCGCCCTTCACCAGCGGGCGGCACGGCAGCTTGATGCCGCACAGACCGTCGGGGCTTTCTTTTTGCCAGCGTGCGTAGCCGGAGAAATGAAAACGGCCCGCCGAGAGTCGGCGGGCCGTCAAGTGGTCAGCGACGGAGCTAAGTCGCCTTGCGAACGTTCGAGGCTTGGAGTCCTTTCGGCCCCTTGGTCACCTCAAACTCCACCTTGTCGCCCTCGGCCAGGCTCTTGAAGCCCTGGGCCTGGATAGCGCTGTAGTGGACAAAGACATCCTCCCCGCCCTCGACCTGGATGAAGCCATAGCCCTTTGCGTCGTTGAACCACTTGACCGTGCCCTGTGCCATACCTCGGTTCCCTCTCTCCTTGGGCGGGGTTGATCCGCCCGCGTAAGCCCCGCTCCACCATGGGCGGGGTCTCCCCCAGGATCGGGGGAAACAAAAAAGCGCCGTCGAGGACCGAAGCCCTCCCGGCGCGACTGCTCCTTACACGCGAGTCTCTCTCACGAACAAGTCAAGCGGCGCTTCAGAATCACCAATTCCTGTCAAAAGTTAGCAAAGATCAAAAACGGCTGTCAAGGCCGATTTCAGCTTTGCGAAAGCCGTTCAGAGGGGTGTGGCAGGTGATGTCCGGATGCCGTTCGGATGCCCTATAATAAGATGATAAGGGCCGGGGCGGCTAATAGCCGCCCCGGCCCTGACGCAGCGCGGGCTTAGACCTTGCGGACGTTAGCCGCCTGGAGCCCCTTGGGACCCTTGGTGACCTCGAACTCGACCTTGTCGCCTTCGGTCAGGCTCTTGAACCCGGAAGCCTGGATGGCGCTGAAATGCACGAACACATCCTCGCCATCCTCTTGGGAAATGAAGCCATACCCCTTCGCGTCGTTAAACCACTTCACACTGCCCTGAGCCATTTCGACTACCTCTTTCTGTGGAGGCTTTCGCCTCGGTGATACCTCGCCACGATGGCGAGGACGCCCTCCGGAAGTGGAGGACAAACAAAAACGCCGCAAGACTTGAGGTCCTCGCGGCGTTGCTTTCGAACCCAGCGGCATGAGCCGCCGTGTATCCGGCTACCGGGTGAACCTGAAACCTGAGCCAAGGTTAATCGATCGGCGCTGAAGTGTCAAGGGATATCTCGGATCGGCACGGTTACGGGCGAGGAGCCGTTCTTGGTGCCCAGCCAACCCGGGATCGCCGTGGAGAAGCGGCCTGCCGTCCCTCCTGCCACCACGACGTGGAGCTCCTCCACAGAGGGGAACTTGGGGATGAGATCGTTCGGCTCCGGCTCGCGCCCTTTGGCGAAGCGCAGGTTGGTGCCCTCGCCGCTGTCGGCGTCGGGCTGAAGCGCGCGATAGGGGACCCGAATCGTCTGGTGGAGATGTCGCTTCAGGTCGGACTTGCTCCACCCGTCCTCGGCGATGGTGCGCGCGTGCTCCGGCCCGACGACCAGCATGGTGTGGGAGTAGAGCGGGAAATGCCTGGCGTTCCACAATCCCGCCATCGACCATCCGATCGAGCCCGCCAGCTCGCGGGCGGTGCGGCTGGCATGATCCGAGATGCCGTGCGGGCCTTCACCGGCGAAAAGCGTCACGGTGCTGTCGGCAGCGCTGAAGCCGCGCTCGGAATGGTATGGGGGCCACGGGCTGGCTTCCTCGTGCTCGCCAATGCAGTACGTGTATCGCCCAGGATGGCCGAAGGTGGACATCGAGGTCTCGCCGGGTTTGGCGCCGCCGATATTGATCATGACGAGGCGCAGGGCGCGGCCGATCGTCGCGTTCGCGCGATGACCGGGACCGAAGACGCCGAAGGAGCAGTTGAGCTCGATGCGCGCCCGGATGGGCCCGTTCACCACGATCAGCGGAGCGGAGAAGTGCGTCGAGGTCGACACGCCGTGAAGATTGAACGCCGGCGCGCAGGCGGCCTCAACCGCGGCGAGTATCACGGGCAGGTAGGCCGGCCGGCAGCCGGCCATGACCGCGTTGATCGCGATTTTCTCCACCGTGGCCCGGCCGTAGTTGGGCGGCACTTCGCCCACGAGGTCCGTCCGGTCGCGGGTGGCGCCTTCGAGCATTCGCTCCACGCGCTCGCGTGTCGGCGGGACGACGGGCAGCCCGTCGGTCACGCCCTTGTCGAACCAGATCTCGAACTCGTCCATCGCCGGTGACGCCGCCGTCGGGGACGTATGTTGACACATTTCCGGAGCGCGTGCTATACGTGTCGCACCTCTCGAGCCTGTCACATCAAGGAGATACCTCGATGAAACGTCTCGTCCTCGTCGCGCTCGCCCTCACCGTGGCCGTGACGTGGTCGGCGTCGCCGGTCGCGGCGCAATACAAGGCCGAATTCAAGAACAGCCTGGTCGTGGGCCCGGCCGGCCCGTGGGGCGAAGCGGCAATCAAGTTCGCCGATCTCGTCAAGGAACGCACCCAGGGGCGGATCAACATCAAGAATTACTTCGCCGGCCAGCTCTTCGCGGGCAAGCAGACCAACGAGTTCCTGCTCCTGAACCAGGGCGTGGCCGACTTCGCTCTCGGGTCGACGATCAACTGGTCGCCACAGATCAAGGAGCTGAACCTCTTCGCCATGCCGTTCATGTATCCCTCCTACAAGGCGCTGGATGCCGTCGAGAATGGCGAGCCCGGCCAGCGGCTGTGGAAGCTGATCGAGTCCAAGGGCGTCATCCCGCTGGCATGGGGGGAGAACGGCTTCCGCGAGATCACCAACTCGAAGCGCGCGGTCCGCAAGCCCGAGGACCTGGAGGGACTCAAGGTTCGCGTCGTGGGCTCGCCGATCTTCATCGACACCTTCCGCGCGCTGGGCGCGAATCCGGTCAACATGAACTGGGGCGAAGCGCAGACCGCGTTCCAGCAGGGAACCGTGGACGGGCAGGAGAACCCGGTGGTGTCGGTCATCCAGCCGTTCAAGCTCTGGACCGTGCACAAGAACATCACCCTCTGGCACTACGCCATCGACCCGCTGGTCCTCGGCATCTCGAAGATCACCTGGGACAGCCTGACGCCCGCCGACCGGGAGATCGTCAAGAAAACGGCCGTGGAGGTGATGGCCTGGCAGAAGGCGGGGGCCCGCGCAGGGCTCGACGGCTCCCTCGAGGCCGTGGAGACGCTGAAGAAGAACGGCATGGAAGTGGTGATGCTTTCGCCGACGGAAATGGCGGCATTCAGGGCGAAGACCAAGCCCGTGTACGACAAGTGGGTTCACGAAGTGGGCGCGGACCTCGTGAAGTCCGCTGAGAGGATCATCGCGGAGACCAAGTAGTGCGGCGCCTGGCCCATCACTTCGAGGAGGCGTTGGCCGCGAGCCTCCTCGTCGTGATGGCCGTGCTGGCCTTCCTCAACATCGTCGTCCGTTACTTCACGTGGTACTCCTTCGCCTTCACCGAAGAGCTCGAGGTCGCGGCCTTGGTGTGGATCACCATGCTGGGCGCGGCCGTCGGATTTCGGGAGTCGGTCCATCTGGGCTTCACCATCCTGCGTGACCGCTTCTCGCGCCCCATCCGGCGGGCGCTCGCGGCCGCCAGCGCCCTGATCGCGATCCTGACCATGCTGGCGCTGGTGTGGGCCGGCTGGCGGCAGATCCAGAGCCAGACCGCGCTCGGCACCACATCGGAGGCGCTCGGCCTCCCCGAGTGGATCTACTCGGCGGCGATCCCGCTGGGCGGGCTGTTGATCATCGTGCGTGTCCTGGAGGCGCTGCGGTCGGAGATCCGCCGGGCCTGATGGACTGGCTCGGCGCCCTCTGGTTCTTCGGTCTCTTCGTCCTGCTGCTGGCCATCGGCACGCCGATCGCGGTGGCCCTGGGCGCGACGGGGCTGTTCCTCATCTGGAAATTCAGCTTGGGGCTTGCGGCCATCGGCCCGACCTTCTACTCCAACCTGGCCAAGTTCCAGCTGCTGGCCATCCCCTTCTTCATCATGGCGGGACTCATCCTCGAGCGCGTGGGGATCTCGGAGCGGCTGGTCCGGCTCGCCGCACTCCTCATCGGCCCCGTTCACGGGGGACTCGCTCTGGTGGGCATCGTCTGCTGCGTGTTCTTCGCCGGCATCTCGGGCTCGGGGCCGGCGGACACCGCGGCGCTGGGCACGATCCTGATTCCCGCGATGGCGGCCCGCGGCTACGCGAAGCCCTTCGCGTCGGCGCTGATCGCCTCGGGCGGCTCTATCGCCATCATCATTCCGCCCTCCATCGCCTTCATCATCTACGGGGTCATCACGAATACCTCGATCCCGGCGCTGTTCGCCGCCGGCATCATCCCCGGCCTGCTTGTGGGCGCGTGCCTGGCCGTTCCGGCGTATGTTGTCGCGCGGCGCCACGGATGGCGCGGGGAGCACTACGGGACGCGCGCCGAAATTCTGACCGCGCTGCGACAGTCGATCTGGGGCTTACTGGCCCCGCTGATCATCCTGGGAGGCATCTACGGCGGCGTCTTTACGCCAACCGAGGCTGCGGTGGTGGCGGTCTTCTACGGGCTCTTCGTGGGAGTGTTCGTCTACCGCTCGCTCACGCCGGCGTCGCTCTGGACGATCCTGCGCGACACCGTGGTGTCCTCGGCGGTGGTCATGCTGATCGTGGGGTTCGCGGGACTGTACGCCTGGGCCGGCTCCACCATGGGGGTCATCGATCGCATCACCCAGGCGCTGCTGGGGCTGTCGAAGAGCCCGTGGGTCGTGCTCTGGACGATCAACCTCCTTGTCTTCCTGGCGGGCTACATCCTGGACGGCATCTCGATCTACTACATCTTCGTGCCGATCATCATGCCGATCATGGCGGCCTTCGGCTGGGACCCGGTCTGGATCGGCGTGGTGCTCACCGTCAACGTGGCCATCGGCCAGGTGACACCCCCGGTCGCGGTGAATCTCTACGTCGCCGCCAACATCGCCAGGCTGTCGATCGACGAGATCTCGCGCGCCGTGTGGCCGTTCGTGCTTGCCATGCTGCTGGCCCTGGCGGTGATCACCGAATGGCCTGCGCTATCTACGTTCCTCCCCGCGTTGTTCGGCCTCAAGTAGCGGCGTAGAATCAGTTTCGCGGTACCCATGGCCACCAATCCCTGGCACGACGTCGAGCTCGGAGACCACATCGAGCAGCACTTCCGCTGCGTCATCGAGATCCCTAAGGGCTCGAAGGTCAAGTACGAGATCGACAAGCAGACGGGCCTGCTCTGGCTGGATCGGGTGCTCCACTCGGCTGTCCATTACCCGGCCAACTACGGCTTCCTGCCCCGGACGTACTGCGAGGACGGCGATCCGCTGGACGTGCTCGTGCTGGGCCAGGAGCCGGTTGTCCCGCTATGCCTCCTCCGCGCCCGCGCCATCGGCGTCATCACCATGAAGGACGAGAAGGGCCCGGATGACAAGATCATCGCGGTGCACGTGGACGATCCTGAGTTCGACTTCTACCGCGACATCTCGGAGCTGCCGCCCCACCGGATCGCCGAGATGCGGCGCTTCTTCATCGATTACAAGGCCTTGGAGGAGAAGGCGGTGGACGTCGAGGAGATCCGCGGCCGCGCGGACGCCGAGGCCGCCATCCGGGATGCCGTGCGACTGTACCGTGAGCGGATCCTGCCCACGCTGGGGGTCCGGTAATCGGGCTTCTCGCCCACACGCACCGACCCCTCCGTCAAGGCTAACTGGCCGGAATAGTGCCCGTTTTGGCTTCCGTGTCGATGGGTCGGCATGTCCGTGACGCCGTCGTGTGGGTGACGTCCATGTTGCCGAAAAGCCTGATGTTTTTCTTGTTTCTGCGGCCCGCCGATGCTACACTCAGCATCACGTTTTCCCCGGACTCCAACGCAGGTCTTTTCGATTAGGGTGAGCGTTATGTTGATCAGTCTCCTTGCCGGGTTGTTCTCGAACGACCTGGCCATCGACCTCGGCACGGCCAATACGCTTGTGTACGTGCGCGGTGAAGGCATCGTCATGAACGAGCCTTCCATTGTCGCGATCCACCAGGCCGATCACTCGGTGCTCGCCGTGGGCCACGAGGCCAAGGCGATGCTCGGCCGAACGCCCGGCAATATCATGGCCATCCGGCCACTGAAGGACGGCGTCATCGCCGACTTCGACGTCACCGAGAAGATGCTGCACTACTTCATCAACAAGGTGCATCGGCGCCGGACCCTCGTGCATCCCCGCATCGTCATCGGCGTTCCCTCCGGCATCACCCAGGTCGAGAAGCGGGCCGTGCGCGACTCCGCCATGCAGGCCGGCGCGCGCGAAGTCTATCTGATCGAAGAGCCGATGGCCGCGGCCATCGGGGCGGGTCTGCCCATCCAGGAGCCGGGCGGCAACATGATCGTGGACATGGGTGGCGGGACCACCGAGGTCGCGGTGATCTCGCTGTCTGGCATTGTCTACTCCAAGTCCGTGCGGATCGCCGGCGACGAGATGGACGAGGCCATCGTCCAGTACATCAAGAAGCACTACAACTTGCTGGTGGGCGAGCGGCGGGCGGAGGAGATCAAGATCAAGCTGGGCTCGGCCTATCCCATGGGTGGCGAGCGCATGACCATGGAGGTAAAGGGCCGAGACCTCATCGACGGGATCCCGAAGACCATCGTGGTGACCGACGAGGAAATCAGAGAGGCATTGAGGGAGCCCGTCATGGCCATTGTGGACACGGTGCGGACCTGCCTCGAGCGGACGCCGCCCGAGCTGGCGGCGGACATCGTGGACAAGGGCATCGTGCTCACGGGGGGCGGGGCGCTGCTCCGCGGGCTGGATCTGCTCCTGCGCCAGGAGACGGACCTCCCGATCACCGTTGGCGACGATCCGCTGTCCTGCGTGGCCCTCGGCACCGGCAAGGTTCTCGACGAGCTGGATCTTCTCAAGAAGGTGGCGATCCCCGCCTAAGCCCGGCGCGCCGGGCACGGGCATCGCCTTGAGGGTGGCGTCTCGGTGAGATTTCGCAGATACGGTCTGCTCGTCTCGGTGCTCTTGGTGTCGCTGCTGCTGCTGACCGTGCAGACGCGCGGCGGCGGCAGCGGCCGGGCGGGCGAGCTCGTCGGCCTGGTCGTCACTCCCGTCCAGAATCTCCTCGTCAGGATCCATCGTGGCGCCGTCGGGCTCTGGGCCGCCTACGTCGATTGGAAATCCGTCCGAACCGAAAACCTGGTGCTGCGCGCCGAGAACGAGCGGCTGCGCGTTCAGGCGCTCCAGGCGGCCGACACCCGGGAAGAGAACGCCCGGCTGCGCCAGCTGCTGGCGCTGCGCGACCGTCTTCCGCTGTCGACCCTTGCGGGCGACGTGATCGGCCGCGAGGGGGGCGGCTGGGTCCGCACGCTCACGGTCAACCGCGGGCGCGGTGACGGCATCGGCCAGCAGACGCCCGTCATCGTTCCCGAAGGGCTCGTCGGCCGCGTCGTTCAGGTGCGCGCACGCGCCGCCGTGGTGCAGCTGCTCAACGACCCGACCTCGACGGTGGGCGCGGTCGTTCAGCGCACGCGCACCGCCGGGCTGGTCGAGGGCGATCCCGGCGGCACGGTGCGGTTCAAGTTCATGGCGCGCGACGGGGCGGGCGTGGCGCCGGGTGATTTCGTGGTGACCTCCGGCCTGGGCGCCCTGTTTCCCAAGGGCCTGCCCGTCGGGCGTGTGATCGCAATCGAAGACAAGGGGTCGGCGCTGTTCCACTTCGCCGTGCTCGCACCCGCGGTGGACTTCTCCCGCGTCGAGGAAGTACTGCTGCTCACCGGCCAGACCACTCAGGACGTCGCCGCGCTGTTCGCCACGGGCGGCTGATCGCATGCGCCTCGTCTTCCTCCTCATGACCTTCGGCGGCAGCCTCGCCCAGTCCAGTGTCGTGCCCATGTTCAGCGTGGCGGGTGTCACCCCCGACCTGCCGTTGATCCTGACTGTGCTGCTTGCGCTGCGCCGCGGTCCGGAAAGCGGTTGTCTGGCGGGCTTCGTGGTCGGGATACTCCAGGACGTCGCGGGGGGCGGCCTCGTCGGCGTGCAGGCGGTTACGAAGGCCCTGGCCGGCTTTGCCGTGGGCATGCAGGTCGGCCGCCTCTGGGTGACCAACCCGCTCGTGCAGGTGCCGGGCCTGGTGCTCCTCACGATTGCCGAAGGCGTGGCTCGATTCCTCCTGCTCCAGCTCTTCCACTATCCGGCTTCCCTGGGCGATCTGATGGCGCACGTGATCCTGCCGCAGGCTTTCTACAATGGCTTCGTCGGCGCGGCCTGCATGCTGGCCATGTCCACGGCCGATGCCCTGCGCGGGGGGCGGTCGTGGATCTGACCGCGCTGCCCGGCGGCCGGCGCGACGCGTGGAGCCGGCGCGTGCTGGCGCTGGCGGTGGCCGCCGCCGTGGGATTCGTGGGCCTGCTCGGCCAGCTCTGGTACCTCCAGGTGCTGGAGGGCGGCCGGCTTCAGGAAATGAGCGAGAAGAACCGGATCCGCATTCGGCCGGTCGCCGCTCCGCGCGGCATCCTGTTCGATCGCAACGGGCTTGCGCTCGTCGATAATCGGCCCGCCTTTACGCTGTCCTTGATCCCGAGAGAGATGGAGGACCGCGACACCGTGCTCGCGCGCCTGTCGATTCTCTTGAAGATCCCCTTCGGTGAGCTTCAGGATTCGCTCGACCGCGTGCCGCCGGATTCCATCCGTCCGATCCGGGTGAGGCGGGGACTCTCCCTCGAAGAGGTCACGAAGATCGAGGAGCGCAAGCTCGAGCTGCCCGGTGTGCTGGTCGAGGTGGAGCCCCAGCGCGTCTACCCCACGAGCACGTTCGCCGCGCATCTGCTCGGCTACGTGCGCGAGGTCAGCGACGAGCAGCTCAAGCAGGGCCGCTATCGCCGTGGCGACATGATCGGCCAGTCGGGACTCGAGCGGCTGCTCGACGAGTATCTGCGTGGCCGGGACGGGGGCGAGCGCATCGAGGTGGACGCGCTCGGGCGGCCGGTGCAGGTGATGCGGCGCGAGGAGCCCAATCCCGGCGCCCAGGTGATTACGACGGTGGACCGGCGAATTCAGGAGGCCGCCGAGCGCGCCATGGCGGGTCACGCCGGCGCGGTGGTGGTCATGGACCCGCGCAACGGCGACATCCTGGCTATGACGTCGAGCCCGGCATTTGCCCTGGATCAGTTCACCGGCAATCTGGATCGGGAGGAGTGGCTGCGCCTGGTGCGCGATCCGATGACGCCGCTGATGAACCGCGCGCTGCAGAGCCAGTACGCCCCGGGCTCGGTCTTCAAGGTCATCGTGACGGCTGCAGGGCTGCAGGAAGGCTCGCTCACTCCCATGGACCACACGTACTGCAACGGCGAGTATCATCTGGGCGCCTGGACGTTCAAGGACTGGAAAGAGGGCGGCCACGGGCACGTGGACCTGCGCTCGGCGCTGATCAACTCCTGCAATATTTTCTTTTACCAGGCCGGATTCAAAGTGGGGCCCGATGCCCTCGCCCGCTATGCCCAGGCGTTTGGCTTCGGTGTTCCGTCGGGCATCGACCTCGGCAGCGAGAAGCCGGGGCTGGTGCCCTTCCCCGAATGGAAGCGGAAGCGCTACGGGCGCGGCTGGCAGGCGGGCGACACGGTCAACATGTCCATCGGCCAGGGGCAGCTGCTGGTGACGCCGCTCCAGGTCGCGCGGATGATGGCCGCCGTCGCCAATGGCGGCGTGCTTTGGAAGCCGCGCCTCGTCGAGCGCGTGGAGCGGGCCGACGGCTCGCTGGCCTATTCGAGCTCGAGCCGGACAACCGGGCAGGTCACGCTGTCTCCGGTGGTTTGGAACTTCCTCCGCCACGCCCTCACCGGGGTGGTGAACGAGGGCGGCACCGGCGCCGCCGCGCGGATCCCGGGCGTGGAAATCGCGGGCAAGACCGGCACGGCCCAGAGCGTCGCCAAGAGTGACAGCTCCAAGGGTCAGGACCACGCCTGGTTCGCCTCCTTCGCGCCGGCCGACGACCCACAGTACGTGGTCGTGGTCCTGGTGGAGCGCGGCGGCAAGGGCGGACAGGTGGCCGCGCCCATCGCGCGGCAGATTTACCAGGCGATCTTCCTCGAGAAGGTGGCCATGCTGACTCTCGGGAGCGGCTCCTGATGCTCCGGCTCGACCGCAGGCTCCTGCAGAACGTCGACTGGGCGCTCCTGGCCGCCGCCGGTTTCATCATCCTGCTCAGCCTGCTCTCACTCTGGAGCCTGGCGCCTGGTCGCGGCGGCTCGGCGCTGGCGTGGCGGCAGCTGTCCTGGGTCGGCGTGGGGTTGCTCGCGATGCTCGTGGTCGTGAGCGTGGATTATCGAAATCTCGTGCGCGCGGCGCCGGCCCTCTACGTCATGGGCGTGGGGCTGCTGCTCACGGTCTTCATCTTGGGCCGGACGGTGTCGGGCGCTCGCCGGTGGATCCATGTGGGGCCCATCACATTCCAGCCTTCCGAGCTCTTCAAGGTGATCTTCATTCTCGTGCTCGCTTGGGTCCTGACGTCTCGTCGCGCTCAGCCGCTCTCGCGCGGCGCGCTCATGGGGATGTTCGCCCTGATCGGCGTGCCGCTTCTACTGATCGTGCGGCAGCCCGACCTCGGGACCGCGCTCGTGCTGATCCCGGTTCTCGCAGCCGTCCTCATCGGCGTGGGGATGAGACTTCGCGTCCTCGGGGGGCTGGCGCTGGCCGGCGTGGCGGCGCTGCCGCTCGCATGGCTCGTGCTCAAGCCGTACCAGCGCGATCGACTGCTCGTGTATCTCGACCCGTTCCGAGACCCGCTCGGGACGGCTTATAACGTGATTCAGGCGAAAATTGCCATCGGTTCCGGGCAGCTCCTCGGGAAGGGCGTCGCCGGCGCGACGCAGAGCCGCCTCGCCTTTCTCCCGGAGCGCCATACGGATTTCATTTTTGCCGTGTTCGCCGAGATGTGGGGTTTCATCGGTTGCCTTGTGCTGATCGTGGCGTACCTGCTCCTGGTCCTCCGGGGGTTCGAGATCGCCGCCAGCACGCGCGATCCTCGCGGGCGTCTCATCGCCCTCGGGGTGACCGCGATCTTCGCCGCCCAAACCCTGATCAACCTGGGGATGGTGACGGGCTTGCTGCCCGTCGTGGGGATCCCGCTGCCGTTGATGAGCTATGGCGGGTCTTCCATGGTGGTGTCGCTCATGGCGCTGGGCCTCTTGCTCTCGATCCGAATGCGGCAGTTCCGTTAACCGCACGACTGCCGGCTGGGCCCCCCTTGGGGCCCGGATCGAGGACTGACGTGGCCAAGCGGATCGTGGTCAACGCCGGCGTGGCCGAAACTCGGCTCGCCGTCCAGGATGGGAATCTCCTCACCGAGCTGTACATCGAGCGCGCCGGACGGCGCTCCATCGTCGGCAACATCTACAAGGGCGTCGTGACGAACGTCCTGCCGGGGATGCAGGCCGCCTTCGTCGACATCGGTCTCCATAAAGACGCGTTCCTCTACTCCGGGGACTATACGGCGAACCTGGGCGAGGACGAGCGCGCGCCGGCGGCCGACACCGTCGAGGACGCCGCCGACGCCGAGGTGGCCGAGGCGGTGCCGGAGCTGCGCCGCGAGCCCGCGCCGCCCATCGAGGAGCTCTTGCGCAAGGGGCAGGAGGTCCTGGTCCAGGTCTCCAAGGAATCGCTCGGCACCAAGGGCGCGCGCGTCACCTCCTTCGTCTCCATCCCGGGCCGCTCCATCGTCTACATGCCTCAGGCGCGGCACGTGGGAGTGTCGCGGCGGATCCACGACGACGTGGAGCGCGAGCGGCTGCGCGGGATCGTCAAGGCGCTACGGCCCAACGGCGGCGGCTTCATCGTGCGCACCGTGGCCGAGGGCAAGGGTGAGGACGAGCTGGCGGCCGACATCGAGTTTCTGAGCCGTCTCTGGAGCCAGGTGCAGAGCCGCTTCGAGTCGGCCCGGGCGCCCTCGCTGCTCCACGAAGAGATGGACGTGACCTTCCGCGTGGTCCGGGACCTGTTCTCCCCGGAGGTCGAGGAGTTCCTCGTGGACACGCGCGACGCCTACGAGAAGTGCGCGCAGTTCGCCGCGTCGCTCGTGCCCCAGCTGGCCTCGCGCGTGAAGCTGTGGGACAAGGACACGCCGATCTTCGAGACGACGGGCATCGAGAAGGAGATCGAGAAGGCGCTGCGCCGGCGCGTCTGGCTCAAGTCGGGCGGGTACATCGTCATCGATCATACCGAGGCGCTCGTCGCCATCGACGTCAACACCGGCAAGTACGTCGGCAAGCGCGATCTGGAAGAGACCATCCTCAAGATCAACGTCGAGGCGGTGACCGAGATCGTCCGCCAGATCCGGCTCCGGGACCTCGGGGGCATCATCATCATCGACTTCATCGACATGGAGCGCCCAGAGCACCGCGACCAGGTCTTCCGGGCGCTCACGCGGGTCCTGGCCGACGACAAGGCCCGCAGCAATGTGCTCGAAATCTCCGAGCTGGGGCTGGTCGAGATGACCCGCAAGCGCGTGCGCCAGAGCCTGCAGTCGCTCTTCTGCGCGCCGTGCCCGACGTGCAAGGGCAGCGGCGTCATCAAGTCCGACGCCACGCTGGCCGCTGAGATCTTCCGGAAGATCCAGTCGGGCGCCAAGGAGGCGGTCGGCCAGGAAGTCGCCGTCCGCGTCCACCCGGACACCGCACACCATCTCGAGGTGGAACAGCGCGAGGGGCTGGAGCGGCTGCAGGCGCTGACCGGACGCAAGATCGCCGTGCAGGCGGTGGCCTCCTACCACCGCGACCAGTACGACCTCACGTTCAAATAGGAGCGTGCTGATGGGCTCGCGGCTGCCCCTCATCCCCACCACGGTCTGCGGGAGCCACGGGATGCCGTCGTGGCTGCACCTGGTGCGCGAAGCGGCGCAGACCGGGCGCCTCGGGCCGGTCGATCTCCAGGAGTCCTACGAGGACGCAGTCCGCATCGCTATCCGCGATCAGATCGAGGCTGGTGTCGACGTGATCTCGGACGGGGAGATGCGTCGGGTGACCTTCATCCGGGGTTTCTACGACCGGCTCACCGGAATCCGGCCGCTGCCGATCCCGCGCCTGATCGGGCCCCCCAACTACGACACTCACTGCCCGTACGAGGTCGTGGATCGCATCACGGCGCCCAATGGGCTTGGGATCGTCGAGGAGTTTTGCTTCGCGCGCCCGCTCGTGGACCGGCCCATGCGCGTCGCGGTACCGGGCCCGATCACGCTGCTCATCCCGCTCAGGCGCGGCGGACCATACGCCTCCGAGGACAGCCTGCTGGCCGATCTCATCGCGCTGGTGAACCAGGAGATGCGCGCGCTCGTGGCGGCCGGCTGCGACTTCATCCAGGTGGACGAGCCCAACTACGTGATGGCTGCGGGCAAGCACCGCGTGATCAAGGGCGAGGCGGGCCCGATGATCCAAGCGCTCAATGCCGCGGTGGATGGCGTGGCCGCGAAGCTGGCGCTGCATGTCTGCTTCGGCAACGCCCACAACAATTCGTTCGCGACCCCGCGGCGCTACCGGCCGCTCTACCCGGCGCTGCTCGGGGCGCGGGTGCAGCAGTTCGTGTTCGAGTACGCCAACCGGGAGATGAGCGAAATCGAGCTCTGGAGCGAGTTCCCCACCGACAAGGAAATCGCCGTCGGCGTCATCGACGTCAAGGCCTTCCGCGTGGAGACGGTCGAGGAGGTCGCCGAGCGGATCCGGCTCGCGCTCAAGCATGTTCCCCCCGAGCGGCTGTGGCTGGTGCCGGACTGCGGCCTCTGGGAGACGCCGCGCTGGGTCGGGGTCTCCAAGCTCCGCTCCATGGTAGAGGCCGCTCGTACGGTGCGCCGCGAACTGGGCAGCGCGTGATGCGGCCGTCGCGGATAAGCCGGCAGGCGATCCTCGCCCAGCTCAAGCTGGCCGCGAAGAAGGGCGATCGCGCGGCCCTGACCCTGGCGATCGAGCAGATGAAAGTGTGGGCCTACTCGCCGCGCTATTGGGAAAAGTATCTGGGGCTGCTGGCCCATCCGCTGGCGCGGCTGGTCGACCTGACCGTAATCAAGCAGGGAGACAAGATCGCCCACCAGAAGGGGTGGGCCCGGTTCAAGCGGGAGGCCGCGCGGGCGCCGGCCAAGCCGGCGGGCCGCCCCAAGTTGACCGGCAAGCGCAGGAGCCGCCCGGCCGCCACCGCTCAGCCGTCGCTGTTCCCCGACCTCGCCTGAATCTTCGGCCCCTATCCGGCCGTCTCAAGCCGTAGTAGACTACCCTGGTAGGGTATAGAGGGGAGCGCGAGAGGAGGACGCCGTGGCGGTAGGGGTCGGCTCGCTGATCGGCCTGGCGGTGGTGGCGGCGCTGGTGGCGGCCTGGCTCCCACCCATCCCACAGGATCCCGGCTATCACCGGATGGCGGACGGCCGGACCCTGATGGGCGTGCCCAATGCGCTCAATGTCCTCTCCAATCTCGCGTTCGTGGCGGTGGGGGCGCTCGGGCTGCGGGCCCTGCAGCGGGGCGAAACAGCCGGAGGCGCGGGCTTCATCGAGCCGCGCGAGCGCTGGCCCTACACGATCTTCTTCGCGAGCCTCGTGCTCACGGGCTTGGGCTCCGCGTACTATCACTGGGCGCCCGACAACGCGCGCCTCCTGTGGGACCGGCTGCCATTGGCCGCGACGCTGATGGGTCTCTTCGCGGCCACGATCGCCGAGCGCCTGAGCGTGAGTGCCGGCGTGCTCCTGCTGCCGCTCCTCGCGGCGCTCGGGCTGGCCAGCGTGCTTCAGTGGTACGCGGGCGAGGTCCACGGACGCGGGGACCTGAGGCTCTACGGTGTGATCCAGTTCTATCCGATGCTGGCCATTCCCCTGCTGCTGATCCTCCGCGAGCCGCGCTACACGGGCGGCGGCTGGCTGCTGGTCGCGCTCGGGCTCTACGCCGTGGCCAAGCTGTTCGAAGCGCTCGATTCGGCCATTTTCGGTCTGGGCCATGCCGTCAGCGGCCACACGCTCAAGCACCTGGCCGCGGCGCTGGCGGGCTGGGCGGTATGGCGCATGCTGCACACACGGCACCCGGTGCGAGGAGCCTCCTAATGATGGACGAGCAAGCCAAGGGGAAGGTGCTGGGCCGGCTCCGCCGGATCGAAGGACAGGTGCAGGGCATCCAGCGGATGGTGGAGGAGGACAAGTATTGCGTCGACATCCTCCTCCAGCTGACGGCGGTGCAGGGCGCGGTCGAGCAGGTTCAGAAGCTCATCCTGGGCCAGCACATCGAGTCCTGCGTCACCGACGCCATCCGCTCGGGCAACTCGCGCGACCGACAGAAGAAGATGGACGAGCTGCTCGAGGTGTTCTCCCGGTTCTCCGGGCGGTAGCATGGGAGTGAGGTCATGACGATGGACACTAGCGCGAGCGAGCGCGAGAACCGGCTCGATTTTCCCGTAAAGGGCATGCACTGCGCGGCCTGCGTGAACAAGGTCGAGCAGGCCCTGCTCGGCGTCCCCGGCGTCAAAGCCGCCACCGTGAACCTGGCGACCGAGCGCGCCACCGTGCGTCTGGCGTCGGAGGGGCCGTCGCTGGACCGGCTGCGGGAGGCCGTGGCCGGCGCCGGCTACACCGTGCCCGCAGACATCGCCGACACGCCCGAGTCCGCCGACCGGGAACAGGCCGAGCGGGCGAACGAAAACCGGCGGCTGAGGGTCAAGTTCATCGTTGGCGCGGCGCTCGCGGTGCCGGTGCTGCTGGGCAGCATGCACGAGATCTTCACCTGGGCGCCGGACTGGCTTCGGAACCCGTATCTCCTCTGGGCGCTCACCACTCCGGTGCAGTTCTGGGTGGGCTGGCAGTTCCACGCGGCATTCGTCAGGGAGCTTCGTCACCGCTCGGCCAGCATGAACACTCTGGTGTCCATCGGGACCAATGCGGCCTACTTCTTCAGCGTGGCGGTCACGCTCTGGCCGCACGTCTTCATGGCGACGGGCGCCATGCCCTATTACGAGGCCTCCGCGCTGCTCATGACCTTTCTCGTGCTGGGACGCTGGCTCGAGGCCCGCGCCCGGGGCGGGACATCGGAGGCGATCCGCCGCCTCATCGCGCTGCAGCCGAGGACCGCCCGCGTGCTGCGCGACGGCCGCGAGACGGACGTGCCGATCGCCGAGGTGGCCGTCGGGGACCTCGTGCGGGTCCGGCCCGGCGAGCGCGTCGCGGTGGACGGCGAGGTCGTCGAGGGCGCCTCGGCCGTGGATGAGTCCATGCTGACCGGGGAGAGCCTGCCCGTGGAGAAGGGCGCCGGCGCCGCCGTCGTCGGCGGCTCTGTCAACCGCACCGGTACCTTTACGTTTCGCGCCACTCGCGTGGGCCGGGAGACGGTGCTGGCCCAGATCATCAAGCTGGTCGAGGAGGCCCAAGGCTCCAAGGCGCCGATCCAGCGCCTCGCCGACCGCGTCGCCGCCGTCTTCGTGCCGGTAGTGCTCGTGATTGCGGGGATCACTTTCGCCGTCTGGTGGGCGTGGGGTCCGGAGCCTGCTTTCTTCTATGCGGTGGCCAACGCCGTCGGCGTCCTGGTCATCGCCTGTCCCTGCGCGATGGGGCTCGCCACGCCCACGGCCATCATGGTGGGCACGGGCAAGGGTGCGGAGCTCGGCGTGCTGATCAAGAGCGCCGAGGCGCTCGAGCAGCTGCAGAAGGTCCGCACCGTGGTTTTCGACAAGACTGGCACCCTCACGGTGGGCCGGCCGGTGGTCACCGATGTCGTGCCCGCGTCAGGCGTGGACGCCGACGGCCTGCTCGCCCTGGCCGCCGCAGCCGAGCAGGGCTCCGAGCATCCTCTGGGCGAGGCCATCGTCACCGAGGCCAAGGCGCGCGGCCTCGCGCTGCCGCCGGTTAGCGAGTTCCAGGCCGTGCCGGGACAAGGCGTGGACGCGCTGGCTGCCGATGGCCGAATTCTGCTGGGCAATGCGCGGATGATGGCCGCGCGCGGAATCGACGTCTCGGCGCTCGAGCCTCGAGCTCGGCAGCTCGCCCACGATGGCAAGAGCGCGGTCTACGTCGCCTTCGGCGGTGAGCCGCAGGGCTTGGTGGCCGTCGCCGACGTCCTCAAGCCCGAGACGCGCGCGGCCGTCGCGTCGCTCAAATCGCTCGGCGTCGAGGTCATCATGCTCACCGGCGACACGCGCGCGACGGGCGAGGCCATCGCGCGTCAGGCGGGCCTCGACCGCGTGCTGGCCGACGTGTTGCCCGAGCAGAAAGCGGCAGAGATCAAGCGGCTGCAGTCGGGGGGCCGGCTCGTTGCCATGGTGGGCGACGGCATCAACGACGCGCCAGCCCTCGCCCAGGCCGATGTTGGCATTGCCATGGGCTCGGGCACCGACGTGGCGATCGAGGCCGCCGACGTGACCTTGATGCGGGGCGATCTCCGCGGCGTCGTGACAGCCGTCGAGCTGTCACGGCGAACCATCCGGATCATCAAGGAGAACCTGGGCTGGGCCTTCGGCTACAACATCGTCCTGATTCCCGTCGCGGCGGGACTGCTCTACCCCTTCTCGGGCATCCTGCTCTCGCCGATCCTGGCGGGCCTGGCGATGGCATTGTCCTCGGTTTCTGTCGTGGCGAACAGTCTCAGGCTCAAGCGCTTCACTCCGATGGCACACCAGAGGGGAGGACCCGGCATGGCCACTGATCCCGTGTGCAAGATGGAGGTGGACCCGAAGAAGGCCGCCGCGCAGTCAAACTACAAGGGCCAGACGATCTACTTCTGCGCGGTGGGCTGCAAGGAGAAGTTCGACGCCGACCCCGGGAAGTATGTTTCAAAGTAGTGCGAGCCGAGGGGCGGCCGAGTTGCCGCAGGCACGAGCGCCACGAGGTGAGCGGTGAAATCGTTCGAGAGATGATCCGTTCGCCGTATCTCGAAGGCCGCGACCGCTACGAGCGGGTGACGGACGGCTGGGTGGATAATACCCACGACGACGCGTTCACCCATACCGTCTGCGTCACCGACGACGACTTCGGCATCGAGGTGGTGGCGGTCTGCACGCCCTCGCCCGGCTACGAGGTGCGTGAGGCGCGGGCGCGCGTGCTCTCGGGATCGGCCGATCCGACGATTGCCGCCGCCTTCGACGGGCTGGCCGGCAGCCGTATGGTCGGCGGCTTCACGCGCCGTCTCGCCGACCTCTGCGGCGACCGGCCCGGCGCGCGGCTTTTCGTGGATGCCGGGATCGAGGTGGCACGGCTCGCCCGCCAGGCGACCAAGCTGCCCGCCGAGCGAACGGCGACGCTCGATCCCAGCGACGCGCGCCAGTGCTGGGAGCTCGACACCACGGGATGGGTGGATCTGCCCGGCTCCTGCTTCACCTACAGCCCGGCCGGCCGCGCGCTGCTCGGAACGCGCCCGGTGTCGACACCGATGGTGCGCGAGCTCTACACTCCGCCATCCGGCGCCCGGAAGATCTTCGCGCGGCGCAAGCGCTCGCGGCTGGTGCGGACCGGAAGCCGGCTGCACCTCTTCCACGCCATGCACGACAATGTGCACGGCTTCGATCTCCACTATGAGATCGACCTGGACCGCGGCGTGATCGTGGCCGCGGATTCCATCACGTCCCGCCTGCCGTATCTCGGGATCTGCAACGAGCCTCAGGAGAAGATCGCCTCGCTGATCGGAGAGCCCGCCGACGCCGGGCTCCGCAAGCGGATCCAGAGCCTGATCGGCGGCGAGGCCGGCTGCGCCCAGATCTACGACCTGACGGCCGATCTCCTCAAACTCCTCAACCTCGTCTAGCCTGCGCCGACAGCCCGCTCCTCAGCTGTATATATAGATACGTGACCGACGCTGCCGGGCTGTCGTTAGTTGATCTAACTGTTTGGAATAAAAGCGCAAAGTTACAAACATTTGACAGATGCGGCAAAGTCGGGCGAATATCGTGTACTGACTGGTTGGTACAGCCGGACGGATTGGCAGTCAAGCGAGATGGAGGGTGAGCCCTTGGGCGAAGGAGCCCAACCATGACAACGGAAACCAGGAGTGCACGAGGCGCCGCGACCCGCGACCAGATCCTCGTCGCCGCAGCCGAGCTGATGCACCTGCAGGGCTACCAGGGCACGTCGCTCGACGACGTCCTGCGCGAGAGCGGCGTCGGCAAGGGGAATTTCTATTATTACTTCAAGAGCAAGGAAGATCTGGGCTATGCGATCATCGACCGGGTGATGCGCGGCTTTCTCGAGCGCACCCTCGAACCCGCGTTCGCCGATGCCGCGGGCGACCCGATCGCGCAGATCCATATCTTTCTCGACCGCGTCCTCGAGGCTCAGCGCCGCCGCAATTGCGTGGGCGGCTGCGTCATGGGCAACCTGGCCTGCGAGCTGTCGGATGTGCACGAGGGATTTCGCCAGCGATTGGAGCAGATCTTCGTTCAGTGGCGGGCGAGGCTCACCGAGGCGTTTGGCCGAGGCCAAGCCTCCGGCCGCGTCCGGCGCGATTGCGACCCGGCGCGCGCGGCCCAGTTCCTGGTGGCGGCGCTCGAGGGCGCCATTCTCATGACGAAGGTGTCCAAGGACATCGTGGCCATGGAGAAGTGCGTGGAGGAGCTGAAGCAGCACCTGACGCTATACACGACGAGCTGACCCTTGATGCAACCAACGATGCGCCGGCCCGACTGGCGCACGGGAGAGCCTATATGAACCGCCGGACGGCGGAAGCAACGAGCGGTCAGCCCGGCCGGGGCCCAGGGGCCCAGGGACGGGTGGACCCGGATGCGGCGCTAGTTGAGCGCCTGCGCCGGCACGAGGCGAGCGCGACAGAAGCCCTGGTCGCCACATTCGGAGACCGGGTCTATCGGCTCGCCATCCGCATCACGGGCAATGAGCAGGACGCCGAGGAAGTCGTGCAGGACGCGCTCTGGACCGCGGCCCGCAAGATCGACAGCTTCAAGGGCGAGTCCGCGTTCGGCAGCTGGCTGTATCGGATCACGGCCAATGCGGCCTATCAGAAGCTGCGCGGTCGTCATGGCAAGCGTCGCGAGGTGTCGTGGGACGATCTACTGCCGACCTTCGACGAGCAGGGTCACCACGTCGAGCCTGCGGGAGACTGGTCCACGAGGGTCGAGGAACCGGCGCTGAAGAGCGAGCTGCGCACGGTGCTCACGACGGCGATTAACGACCTGCCCGGTGACTACCGGACGGCCTTCGTGCTGCACGACGTGGAAGGTCTCTCGAATCCGGAAATCGCCGAGACATTGCATATCAGCCTGCCCGCCGTGAAGTCGCGGGTGCACCGCTCGCGCCTGTTTCTTCGGCAGCGGCTGTCCCGATACGTCGGAGCGGCCTGAAAAGGGGGGGTTCGAGAAGGAGACGATCATGATGAATGAGCGTTTCGCGATCTTGTTCCCGCTGGGGCTTGGCGGAGAAGCACCCTGTCCGCCACGGCCGCGGCATGCTGGCGGCCGCTGGTTCGATTCGCTCATGGGGCTGCTCTGCCTGTGCCGAGGCTTAGTGCGTCCCTAGGGGGCAGCCGGTGATCTGCCGATAGCGCTAAAGCCGCGCCCGGCTTGACTTTCGACGCCCCGATGTGGTCTTATAGCCCCTCGGGAAATTCGTGACCGTGATCAACCCTCACGTGAGGCAGTTCGGATGAGCCCTTGGGCGAAGGAGCCCAACCGCACAACAGGCAGGTTTGACATTTAGGCGAGGCAGGTCGGATGAGCCCTTGGGCGAAGGAGCCCAACCGCACAACTGGCAGGTTTGACATTTAAGCGAGGCAGGTCGGATGAGCCCTTGGGCGAAGGAGCCCAACCGCACAACAGCCAGGTTTGACATTTAAGCGAGAAGAAAGACACGACATGGAAGCCGTAATCGCGACGGGCGGCAAGCAGTACCGCGTGGCCCCGGGCCAGGTCATCAAAGTGGAGCGCCTGGGCAAGGCCCAGGGCGCCGCAGTGGAGTTCAACGAGGTTCTGCTCGTGAACAAAGATGGCCAGGTCACGATCGAGCCCAAGGCGCTCGCCAAGGCCAAGGTGACGGGCGAGGTGCTCGTCGAGAAGCAAGGCCGAAAGATCCTCGTCGTCAAATTCAAGCGGCGCAAGAATTACCGTCGGCACCGCGGACACCGGCAGATCATGACCGCGGTCCGCATTACGAAGATCGAGGTCTAGGGCATGGCGCACAAGAAAGGCGTTGGCAGCTCGAGGAACGGCCGCGACTCCAATCCCCAGATGCTGGGGGTGAAGCGCTTCGGAGGGCAGTTCGTCACCGCGGGCAGCATCCTCGTGCGGCAGCGAGGCACCCGTTTCAAGCCGGGCGTCGGCGTGGGCGTCGGCGTGGACCACACGCTGTTCGCCAAGGCCGACGGCTACGTGCGCTTTCAGCGCAAGGGCGACGACAAGTACATCAGCATCGCCCAGCAACCCGCCTGATCAGCGCGGGCGTGGCGGCCGGCGCTTCCCGTTCTCCACATGTTCATTGACGAGATCGATGTCTCCGTCAAGGGTGGCGACGGCGGGGCCGGATGCATGAGCTTCCGGCGCGAGAAGTTCATTCCCCGGGGCGGGCCGGACGGGGGCGACGGCGGCGATGGCGGCAGCGTCATCCTCGAGGCCGATCCGGCCATCACAACCCTCCTGGACTTCCACTACCAGCGCCACTACAACGCCGAGCGTGGCCAGCACGGCAAGGGCGCCAACAAGTACGGCAAGAGCGGAGCCGACACGATTCTGAAAGTGCCGCTCGGAACCGTAGTGTCCGACCGCGACTCGCACGAGCTGCTCGGCGACCTGACACAGCCCGGCCAGCGGCTGCTGGTCGCCCGGGGCGCACGGGGCGGTCGCGGCAATGCGCGCTTTGCCACCTCCACCAACCGCGCCCCTCGCCGCGCCGACCTGGGCCGGCCCGGACAGGAGCGGTGGATCCACATGGAGCTCAAGCTCCTGGCCGACGTGGGCGTGATCGGCTTTCCCAACGCGGGCAAGTCCACCCTGGTCTCCCGACTCTCAGCGGCCAAGCCCAAGATCGCCGACTACCCCTTCACCACGCTCGAGCCGACGCTCGGAATCGTCAGGGTGGACGTGCACCGGTCGCTGGTGATCGCCGATCTGCCGGGTCTCATCCCGGGCGCGGCCGAGGGCAAAGGCCTGGGGCACCGATTCCTGCGTCACACCGAGCGGACGCGACTGCTCGTGCATCTGATCGATCTCGATCCCAGCCATGGCCGCGATCCCGTGGACGACTACCGGGCCATCCAGGACGAGCTGCGCGCCTACTCGGTGGAGCTGGCCGCCCGGCCCCAGATCGTGGCCGCGAACAAGGCCGAGCTGCCGGGCACCGAGGCGCGCCGGGCGACTATCGAGCGATTCTGCGCTGCCGAGGGTCTGCCGTTCCACGCGGTGTCGGCGGTGACCGGTCTCGGGCTGCCCGAGCTGGTGCGCGACATCGCGACGCGATTGCTGAGTGAGCGATGGGCGGCCGCCGAGCGCTGAGCCGCGCCCGGCGTGTGGTGGTGAAGGTCGGCAGCGGGCTCATCACGACGCCGGGTCAGGGTCCCTCGGCCGCGGTGATCGGCCGACTGGCCGCCGATCTGGCGGCCCTCGCGCGCGATCGCCGCGAGGTGGCCCTGGTGTCCTCCGGCGCCATCGCCACCGGCACCGCCCGGCTCGGACTCGGCGCCACGCCACGCTCCATCCCCGAGAAGCAGGCGGCGGCGGCCGTCGGCCAATCGGCCCTCATGTGGCACTACGAGCAGGCGTTCAAGAAGCACGGCATCAAGGTCGGCCAAGTGCTTCTCACCGGCCAGGACATCAGCGACCGATCGCGCTATCTCAACGCGCGCAATACCCTTCTGGCGCTGCTCGACTTCGGCGTCCTGCCGATCGTCAACGAGAACGACACGGTGGCGGTGGACGAGATCAAGGTCGGCGACAACGACAACCTCGCCGCCCTCGTGGCGCACCTCATCGATGCCGACCTGCTCGTCTTGCTCACTGACGTGGACGGGCTGTACACGGGAGACCCGCGTCGGGATCCACGCGCCACCCGGCTCTCCACCGTCGAAGCCGTCACCGAGGAGATCCAGCGGTTGGTCTTCGACGCCACCGCCACGGTGTCCGTGGGCGGCATGAGCACCAAGCTCGAGGCGGCGCAGAAGGCCAGCGCCTCCGGGATCCCCATGGTCATCGCCAGCGGGCGCGAGCCGGGAATGCTTCAGCGCGTGATGCGGGCCGAGGATGTGGGGACCTTTTTTCAGCCCCGGGACGACCGTTTGGCGGCGCGCAAGCGCTGGATCGCCTTCGCCGTCCCGCCGCAGGGCCGACTCGTGGTTGACGCCGGGGCGAAGAAGGCCTTAACTGAGAGAGGCAAGAGCCTGCTCCCCTCGGGCCTCGTCGAGGTGGAGGGCCAGTTCCAGGCCGGCGAGGTCGTCGCGCTGGCCGAGTTCGACGGGCAGGAGTTCGCGCGCGGGCTTGTCAACTACGACGCGGGCGAATTGCGGAAAATCCGCGGGGCGAAGACGCGGGACATCGAGAAAATACTGGGGTACAAGGGCTTCGACGAAGTCATCCACCGGGACAACCTGGTGGTGCTCTGAGCGCGGGGAGGCGGGCGCATGGACGTGGCGGCGCAGGTCGAAATGAAGGCGCGGGCGGCCAAGGCGGCGGCCCGGGCTCTGGCCCTGGCTTCCACGCGGGTCAAGAACGAGGCGCTCCATCAAATGGCGCGCGGCCTGGAGGAGAAGGCCGCCGCCGTCCTCGACGCGAATCGCTCCGATTTGGAGCGCGCGCGCGCGGCCGGCCTGACCCGCGCGTTTGTCGACCGCCTGACCCTCACCGAGGGGCGGATCGAGGAGATGGCGGCGGGCCTGCGCCAAATCGGCGCGCTGCCCGACCCCGTGGGCGAGACCGTCGAGGCCTGGCGGCGGCCGAACGGCGTGGAAATCGCACGGGTGCGCGTTCCACTCGGAGTCGTGGGCTTCATCTATGAATCGCGCCCCAATGTCACCGCGGATGCCGCCGGGCTCTGCCTCAAGTCGGGCAACGCGGTGCTGCTGCGCGGGGGCAGCGAGGCCCTCGACTCCAATACCGTGATCGCCCAGATCCTGTCCAGGGCCGCCGAGAAGGCGGGGCTGCCGCCCGACGTCATCCAGCACGTGGACACGCCGGACCGCGCCGCGGTCATGGCCATGCTGACGCTGGATCGGTACGTCGATCTCATCATCCCGCGCGGCGGCGAGGAGTTCGTGCGGCTCGTCGCCGAGCGGTCGACGGTACCCGTCCTCAAGCACGACAAGGGGCTGGTCCACGTCTACGTGGACGAAGGCGCCGATCTCGACATGGCGCTGGCCGTGGCGCTCAATGCCAAAACGCAGCGGGTCAGCGTGTGCAATTCGCTGGAGACGCTGCTCGTGCATTCCGCCGCGGCGCCGGCATTCCTGCCAGCCGCGGCCGCCCGCTTTAAAGAGGCCGGAGTGGAGATGCGCTGCGACGAGCGGGCCCGCGCGCTGATGCCGGGCGCGCGCCCCGCGGCGCCGGCCGACTGGGACACCGAGTATCTCGACTACATCCTGTCGGTCAAGGTGGTGGACAGCTTCGACGAGGCCGTCGCCCACATCCGGCGTCACGGCTCCGGGCTGGCGGAGGCGATCATCACCTCGGACGTGCGCAGAGCGCGCCGGTTCACCCAGGAGGTCGACGCCGCCGCCGTGCTCGTCAATGCCTCGACCCGGCTCGTGGACGGCGCGCAGTTCGGCATGGGCGCGGAGATGGGGATCTCGACTTCGCGGCTGCACGCGCGCGGGCCGGTGGGCGTCCGCGAGCTGACCACGACAAAGTTCGTCGTCTGGGGAGACGGGCATATCCGCGAGTAGCCGCCCCGTGGCCCGCATCGGAGTGTTTGGGGGATCCTTCAACCCGATCCACTTCGGCCATTTGCTCGTCGCCGACGAGCTCTGCGAGACGCTCGCGCTCGACCGGCTCATCTTCGTGCCGGCGGCCCAGCCGCCCCACAAGCCTCCGGCGGAGCTGGCTCCCGCCCATCACCGCTATCAGATGACTGCCCTCGCCGTGGACGAGCATCCGCGCTTCGAAGTGTCCGATATCGAGCTCAAGCGCGGCGGCCCGTCCTATACCGTGGACACTCTGACGCAGCTCGCGCCCCAGGGGGCACTCGCCCTGCTGATCGGCTCCGAGACCTTCCTCGACCTGCTGGCCTGGCGGGAGCCTCGGCAGATCGCGCGCCTGGCGAGGCTCGTCGTCGTCCCGCGCAATAGCACCGGATTCGATCCCCAGGCGCCGGCCGCCCAAAAGGTGCTGAAGGAGCTCGGGCTTCCGCCCTTCGTGCCATTGGGGCAAGCGCCGGGGGAGGGGCCGATCGAGGCGCCGCTGCTCGTGCATTCCTCCTCGCTGCCGATCTCCGGCTCGGACCTCCGTCGCCGCGCCCGCGAGGGACGCAGCCTCGCCTACCGCATGCCGGAGGTCGTGGCCGCCTACATCCGGGATCACGGGCTCTACCGGCCGGCGGGATGATGGCGACCCTGTCCGCAGAGCGCGTCGTGCGCCTGGCCGCCGGGGCCGCCCTCGAAAAGCAGGCCCTGAACGTGACAGTGCTCGATCTACAGGGGCTGTCCGGGATCGCCGATTTCTTCCTTATCTGCAGCGCCCGCTCCACCCCGCAGGCCGACGCCATCGCCGATGCCGTCCGCGGGACGCTCCGCGGGCAGGGCGTGCGGCCGAGGCACGGCGAAGGCAGCGCCGAGAGTGGCTGGCTCCTGCTCGACTACGGTGACGTAGTGATCCACGTGTTCCTGGAGGAGACTCGCGCCTTCTACCAGCTCGAGCGTCTCTGGGGAGACGCTCCGGTCCTCTCCGTCGAGGGCTGATGGACCCCTGCCGGGATTGATTTCCAGAAAAGGTCATGGTAGCCTGCGCCTCTAACGCGGCCGGGTTATGGCGCGCGTTGTAAGGAGGCGGCGATGAAGAAGGAGCGTTTGGCTCAATATCGGAAGAAGCTGGAGGAGAAGCACCGCCAGCTCGTCGAGGAGGTGGGCAAGAACGTCCTATACGGGAAAGGTCCCGAGGACGACTCCATCAAGGACCTCGGCGACCAGGCCTCTTCCGCCTACAACCGCGAGTTCCTCTTCGAGTTGGGCAACGGCGACCGTCGGCTGCTCAAGGAAGTCGTGACCGCGCTCCAGAAAATCAGCGAGGGCGGCTTTGGAGACTGCGAGCGCTGCGGCGAGCCCATCTCGGAGAAGCGGCTCGAGGCCCTGCCGTTCGCGCGCTACTGCATCGAATGCCAGCGTGCGGTCGAGGAAGAAGAGCGGACGGCCGCCCGGTAGCGAGTCCCCCAGGCGCCCCCGTCCGTGTCGATCCGTCTCGCCTTCCTGGTCGCCCTCGTGTTCGGCGTCCTCGTCGCGTATCTCAGCTCGATCAACTCCGCTCACGTCCGCATCGCGCTGGGGACGGACTGGGCCTACGAGCTTCCCCTCATGGCCCTGGTCGTCGGCGCTTTCCTGCTGGGCGCGGTCCTGGCCTTCGGGTTGGGGACGCTCCGCGAGCTCACACGCTCCTACCAGGACTACCAGCTCGCCCGTCGGGCCCGGCGCGCCGAGTCGCTGAGCGAGATCTACCACCGCGGGGTGGACGCCCAGCTCGCGGGCAAGCCGGCCGAGGCCGCCGAGGCGTTCGAGGAAGTGCTCAAACGCGAGCCCGGGCATGTCGAGGCACCGGCCCGCTTGGGCGAGCTGGCCCTGGAGCGCGGCGACAGCCAGGCGGCCTTGAGTCATCATCTGCAGGCGCTGCGGTCCGAGGAGCGGACGGACACATTGCTCGCGGTGGCGGAGGACTATCTCCGTCTCGGCCGGCCCGACGACGCCATCGCGATCTACCGGCGCATCCTCGCGCGCGACCGCGACCACGTGACGGCGCTGCGCGGACTTCGGGACGTCGCCCTCGGACGCGACCGCTGGGCGGAAGCTCTCGAAGCGCAGGAGTGCCTGGTTCAGCTGGCCTCGCGGGAGGCGAAGCCCGTCGAGGAAGGCTGGCTGGCCGGCCTCCAGTACGAGCTGGGCCGCAGCCTCCTCGCCGCCGGAAATACGGCGGACGCCATCGCTCGGTTCAAGGAGGCACTGCACGTCCAGCCGAACTTCGTGCCGGCGGCGCTGGCGCTGGGCGACAGTCAGCTCAAGGCGGGCGATGCGCGCGAAGCGCTCCGCACCTGGGAGCGCGCGCTCGAGACTCAGCCCGCCTTGCCGCTCCTTGCGCGCATCGAGCAACTCCACCGCGCCGAGGGACGGCCCACGCGCATGATCTCCCTCTACGAGAGCGCAGCGACGCGCCAGCCCGACAATCTCGCGGTGGCCTTCGGGCTCGGGCGCGTCTATTTCGAGCTGGCCATGCTGGACGAAGCGGCGGAGCAGTTCGAGAAGATGGAGGTGCGCGCCCAGGAGCTGCCGGTGATCCACGCCTACTTGGGCGCGATCTTCGAGCGGCGCGGGCAGGTGCGCGAGGCGCTCGAAGAATACCGGCGCGCGCTGCGCTTCACCGAGAGCTTCGAGTGGCCCCACCGCTGCGCCGCCTGCGGCGCCCTGCACCCCCACTGGGTGGACCGCTGTCCGTCGTGCCGTCGTTGGAACACGTCGCGGCCGTAGGCCTGCCGGAACCCGCTTGGCGTGCCTGGACAGGCGCGCTGCTGGATCTCGTCTTTCCGCCTTTCTGCCCCGTTTGCCACGACCGGCTCGGAGACGGGCGGCGTGATCCATTGTGCGGGCGGTGCTGGCGCTCACTGGAGCGCATCGAGGGGCCCGTCTGCCGCGCGTGCGGGCTATCGATGAGCGTGCCGGGGATGTGCGGCGCGTGCCGCCGCCGCCGGCCGCCTTTCGCCTATGCGCGCGCCGCGGCGCGCTATGGTGAGAACGTGCGCGAGGCCCTCCTTGCCTTCAAGTTCGCCGGGAGGCGCGCGCTGGCGGGGCCGCTCGCAGAACTGCTCGCCGAGCTGGGCCCGGCCGCGCTTCCCGCTGGCCAGCCGGATCTGATCGTGCCGGTGCCGCTACACCCGCGGCGCGAGCGCGAGCGGGGCTTCAACCAGGCCCTGCTGCTGGCCCGCCGTTTCGGCCGCGCCTGGGACCTGCCGGTGCGCTCGGATGTGCTCCGCCGGACCGCGGCGACGCCGCCACAGACGGAGCTGGGAGTCGAGGCGCGGCGGGCCAATGTCCGCGGCGCCTTCGCGCTGCGCAGGCCCGAGCTGGTGGCGGGCCGGCACGTCATGGTCGTGGACGACGTCTTCACCACCGGCGCCACCGTCGGCGAGTGCGCGCGCTGCCTGCGCCAGGCGGGCGCGGCGACGGTTGGGGTCCTCACGGTCGCCCGCGTAGCCTGATTTAACTCAGCCCTCGCCTCATCGTTTCCCCACGCCGCCGGCGTGTGGGGAGCGCTTGCGCCGCGCGCCCGGCGGCGAATATAATCAAGAACCTTCGCGGCAGCCGGAAATATCGATCACACCGAGACAATTGGGAAAGGAAGCGGCCATGAGTGTTCGGGTCGGGGTCAATGGGTTCGGGCGTATCGGGCGAGTCTTCTTTCGCGCGGCGCTTCAGTCGCCGGAGCTGGAAGTAGTTGCGGTCAACGATCTAGCGGATGCCAAGACCCTGGCCCACCTGCTCAAGCACGACTCGGTCCACGGCAATCTCGACGCCGAAGTGATGGCCAAGGGCGAGGCGATCTTCGTCAACGGGCGCGAGATCCGCGTCTGCTCGGTGAAGGACCCCGCGACCCTCCCGTGGGGCGAGATGGGCGTGGAGGTGGTGGTCGAGTCCACGGGGATTTTCCGCGACCGCGCCACGTCATCCAAGCACCTGCAGGCGGGCGCCAAGAAGGTCGTCATCACGGCTCCCGCCAAGGACCCGGACATCACGGTGGTGCTCGGGGTCAACGAGCAGAAGTACGACCCGGTCAAACACGCGCTCGTCTCCAACGCGTCGTGCACGACCAACTGCCTGGCCACGGTGGCCAAGGTGCTGCTCGACAACTTCGGAATCAAGCGGGGCTTCGCGTCGACGGTGCACTCGTACACCAACGACCAGCCCATCCACGACTTTCCTCACAAGGATCTCCGCCGCGCGCGGGCGGGCGCGGTCAGCATGATCCCCACGACAACGGGCGCCGCCACGGCAGTCGGCCTGGTGCTGCCGGAGCTCAAGGGCAAGCTGGACGGCATCGCGATCCGCGTGCCGACGGCGAACGTCTCGGTCGTGGACCTCACGGCGGAGCTGGGCAAACCGGCCACGCCGGCCGCCGTCAACGACGCCTTCAGGGCGGCCGCGGCAGGCTCGCTCAAGGGCATTCTGGACGCAACGGACGAGGAGCTGGTCTCGGTCGACTTCAACGGCAACCCGCACTCCTCCATCGTGGACCTGCCTTCGACGGCGCTGGTGGATGGCAATCTGGTCAAGGTGCTGGCGTGGTACGACAATGAATGGGGCTATTCCTGCCGCGTGCGGGATCTGATCCGCTACATGGCCAGGTCGCTCTAGCCCGGCAGCGACCCGGCAGGGACTGCGGTGGCCAAGCTCAGCGTCGATCAGCTCGACCTGTCCGGGAAGCGAGTCTTCCTCCGGGTGGACTTCAACGTGCCGCTCGACGACGGCCGCGTCGCCGACGACACGCGGATCACCGCGGCGCTGCCCACCATCCACTGCTGCCTCAAGGCCGGCGCGAGCGTCGTGTTGGCCTCGCATCTGGGCCGGCCAAAGGGCAAGCCCGATCCGAAGTACTCGCTGGCGCCCGTGGCCGCGCGTCTCGAAGAGTTGCTCGGCCAGCCGGTCCCGCTGCTGCCCGACTGCATCGGGCCCGAAGTTGAGACGGCCGTGCGGGCGCTCGGCCCGGGAAAAGTGGCGCTGCTCGAGAATCTGCGGTTTCACGCCGAAGAGGAAGCCAATGACGAGGGCTTCGCCCGCGCGCTGGCGGGGCTCGCGGACGTGTATGTCAACGACGCCTTTGCCGCCGCTCACCGCGCCCATGCCTCCATTGAGGCGATCACGCGCTTCCGACGGCCGGCCGCCGCCGGACTGCTGATGAGTCGCGAGCTCTCGGCGCTGGGGCGGATCTTCGAGAGCCCGGAGCGTCCGGTTTGGGCCATCCTCGGCGGGGCCAAGGTCTCGGACAAGCTGGCGCTGGTGGAGAGCCTGCTCGACCGAGTGGACGGGCTGCTCGTGGGCGGCGGCATGGCCTTCACGTTTCTAGCCTCGCTGGGTCACGGCATCGGGCGCTCACTGCTCGAGCCCGATCGGATCGAAGGCGCGCGCGCCGTGCTCGATCGGGCGCGGACCCGAGGGGTGCCGGTCAAGCTGCCGGTCGACGTCGTGGTCGCCGCGGGCGCGGACGACGCGGCTGGCGCGCACACGGTGGGAGTCAGGGAGATCCCGCCGGATCTGATGGGGCTCGACATCGGCGCTGCGACAATTTCCCTGTTCGGCGCGTCCCTCAAGGGCGCGCGGACCGTGATCTGGAACGGGCCCATGGGCGTCTTCGAGAAGGAAGCTTTCGCCGCCGGCACGCTCGCAGTAGCGAAGGCCGTGGCCGAGTGCGGCGGGTTCTCGGTGATCGGGGGTGGCGACACGATCGCGGCGGTTCACGCGGCTGGCGTCACCGCGCGAATCGGCTACATCTCGACGGCGGGCGGAGCGTTCCTCGAGTTCCTGGAAGGCCGCACGCTGCCCGGCGTGGCCGCCCTCGACGACGCGGCCTGATGCGCATCCCGCTCGTGATCGGCAATTGGAAGATGCACGGCGGGCAGGCGGAGGCCCGCGCGCTGGCCCAGTCGCTGCGTGACGGCCTCAAGCGACCGCGGGGCGTGGAAGTGGTCGTGTGCCCGCCGTTCACCGCGCTCGCCGCGGTGGGCGAGGCGCTGTCCGGCTCGGCCGTCGCCCTCGGAGCGCAGAACTGCCACTGGGAGCCCAGCGGGGCATTTACCGGCGAGATCTCGCCCGCGATGCTCGCCGAGCTGGGATGTCGCTGGGTGCTGCTCGGTCATTCGGAGCGGCGCCACATCTTCCGGGAGACGGACGAGGAGATCAGCCGCAAGGTGGCCGCGGCGCTCCGCCACGGCCTCCGCCCGGTGCTGTGCGTGGGCGAGACCGCCGACGAGCGCCGGCAGGGACTGACCTTCACCGTGGTGGAGGGCCAGCTGCGCGCCGGGTGCGCCGGCCTCACGGCCGAGGACATCGGGCGGTGCGTGCTGGCGTACGAGCCCGTCTGGGCCATCGGCACGGGCGTCAACGCGACGCCGAGTCAGGCGGCCGAGGTGCACGGGTACCTGCGCGGGCTCGTGTCAGAGCTGGGCTCCAAGGAGCTCGCCCAGTCGGTGCGCATTCTCTACGGCGGCAGCGTCAAGGCAGAGAATGCCGCGGTCCTCACTCAGGAAGCCGACATCGACGGGGTGCTCGTTGGCGGCGCCAGCCTCCAAGCCCCGAGCTTCATCGCCATCGCGAAAAAGTCCGCCGCCAGGACTGGCGGCGCAAAGGAGTAGACATGTTCACCCTCGTCGTCATCCTCCACGTGATCGTGAGCCTGATCATCATCGGCCTGGTGTTGCTGCAGGCCGGAAAGGG
>JBKPCB010000066.1:0-7975 GCA_046727155.1 Candidatus Methylomirabilota bacterium
CTGGTGCTGGTTGCCTTCTGGTATCACATCGAAAACCAGCGCCTGGACGCTGTGGCCAGCTGGAAGGCGCGGGTCTCGACCATCGCCGACGACCGTACCCGGCTCGTCGATAACTGGCTCAACTCGCGGCGCGCCGACGCCGAGGTGCTGGCGTCCTTCCCGTCAGTGCGGGCGCTGCTCGGCGGCCCGGGCAGGAGCGACGACTCGGTAGTCCAGATCCTCAATCGCGTCGCCGCCGCCTACGGGTACGCGGCGGTCACGGTCTACGATGCCCAAGGCCGTCCGGTGGCGCGCTCCAACGGCACCGCCGACCTGGGGCCCGAGAACCCCGAGCTCCTCTCGACGGTGGCGCGGACGCGCCAGGTGAAGGTGGACCTCTCCGGCGAAAAGGTCGGGCGCCGGATGCTGACCATCGCGGTCCCCGTCTTCTCCGACGGCGCCCCGGGCCGGGGCGAGCCCGCGCCCACGCGACCGGTGCTCGGAGTCGTGTCGCTGCGAATGAAACCGGAGAGCGGGTTGTTCCCCTTGCTCACCGACGAGACGGTCCCGACGCAGACGGGCGAGACCTTGCTGTTCCGGCTGGACGCGACGGAGCCCTCGTACCTGTCGCCGCTGCGCCACCCGTCGGCCGGCTGGGCGGCGATGAGCCGCTCACTGGAGACGCTGCGCGAGCTGGCGAAGCGCGCCCAGGACGGCCGGGA
Organism: Candidatus Methylomirabilota bacterium; assembly: GCA_046727155.1. Classification (GTDB taxonomy): domain Bacteria; phylum Methylomirabilota; class Methylomirabilia; order Rokubacteriales; family CSP1-6; genus DASSSH01. Next base: position 702 of record JBKPCB010000066.1, read on the forward strand.
CACCTTCGGCGAGGTGACCGACTACCGCGCCGTGTCGACGCTCGCCGCCACGCGCTACATCGCCCCCGCGGGCTGGGGGCTCGTCCTCAAGGTGGACCGCGACGAGGCACTGAAGGGCTTTCATCAGCAAGGGCAATTGGCGGGCGCTCTCGCCGCCTTCGTGGTGCTCGCGCTGCTGGGCCTGCTGATCGGCCTGTACCGGCAGCAGCAGCGCGCCCACCTGCTCAAGGCGCAGATGCGGCAGGAGCGGGCGATCTTCAATTTGAAGGGCTACGCCGAGAAGATCGTGGCCAGCGTGCCGTCGGGCCTGCTCCTGCTCTCATCGGAGATGCGGGTGCTGTCCGCCAACCGGTCCTTCTTCGAATCGTTTCAGCTCCATCAGGACGACGTGGTGGGCCGCGACCTGAACGACGTGGTGCGCGCGGAGGGGCTCGTCCGGCGCGGGCGTGAAGTGCTGCAGACCGGCGCCCCCCAGCACGACGTCCTCTTCGATCTGGTCGTCAGCGCCCGGCAAGAGACCCGGCCGGTGCGGATCACCATGACCGGGATCCGGATGGCCGAGGAGGAGCCGGCCCGTCTGCTGCTGATCATCGAGGACCTGACTCAGGAAGAGCGGCTGCAGTCGGCGCACCAGGCGTCGGAGCAGCGCTTCCGCGACCTGGTCCAGGGGTTGGACGCCATCGTGTGGGAGGCCGACGCCGCGACATTGAAGTTCTCCTTCGTGAGCCAGCGGGCCGAGGGCATCCTCGGCTATCCGGTGGATCGCTGGCTGCGCGAGCGCGACTTCTGGATCACGCGCATCCACGCCGACGACCGCGAGCGGTGCATGACGATCTGCCGCGACGCCATGGCCAAGGCCAAGGACCATGAATTCGAGTACCGGAGCGTCGCAGCCGACGGCCGCGAAGTATGGCTCCGCGACATCGTGCAGGTGGTGCCCGATGCCGACGGACGCGCCGCACAGCTGCGCGGGCTGACGGTGGACCTCACCGAGCTCAAGCGCTCGGAGGAGGCCCTCCGCCAGAGCGAAGAGCAGCTGCGCCAGGCGCAGAAGATGGACGCCGTCGGCAAGCTGGCCGGCGGCATCGCGCACGACTTCAACAACCTGCTCATGGTGATCCGCGGCGACAGCGATCTGATCCTGCGCCGCCTGCCCCAGGCTCATCCTTTGCGCCAAAACGCCGAGGGAATCCGCGAGGCGGCGGACCAGGCCGCCACGCTCACGCGCCAGCTGCTGGCCTTCAGCCGCAAGCAGGTCGTCGCGCCCCAGGTGCTCGACATCAACACGATCGTGGGCGGCATCCACAAGATGCTCCAGCGGCTCATCGGCGAAACGATCAACCTGGTCACGGTCACCGCCCCGGACCTGGGACGCGTCAAGGCCGACCCGGGCCAGGTCGAGCAGATGATCCTCAACCTGGCCGTCAACGGGCGCGACGCCATGCCCGACGGCGGCCGCCTGACGATCCGCACGGCTAATGCGGAGCTGGACGAGGCGACCGCGCGACGGCGGGGCAGCGCCAAGCCCGGTCAGTACGTGATGCTCGAGGTCAGCGACACGGGCGTCGGCATGGACCCGGATACCAAGTCCCACATCTTCGAGCCGTTCTTCACGACCAAGGACCAGGGCAAGGGCACGGGGCTGGGACTCAGCACCGTCTACGGCATCGTGAATCAGAGCGGCGGACACGTCTGGGTGGAGAGCGAACCAGGGCGGGGCACGACATTCCGCGTGTACCTGCCGCAGATCGAAGCCGCCGCCGCGGCCGTGGCGCCGTCAGCGGCCAGGCCGGAGATCGCGGTGCCGGCACCCATGCGCCGTCGCGAGGACCTGGCGGCTCAGCGCCAGCGGGAGGAAACACCCGCGCCCGCCGTGTCCGCGCCTGCGCCCGCTTCCGCGCGCCGCCGCGAAGACGTTGCGCCGCCTCCGCCGCCTGTGGAGATACCCGTGGCGGCCGCGGCCGTCGCACGCGCGCCGGTCGAAGTGCCCGTTCCGGAGATCGTGGACGACGGCCCCAAGACGGCGCGGGGCGAGACCGTCCTGCTGGTCGAGGATGCCCAGCGCGTCCGGGCCGTGGTCCGCGAAATCCTCGAAATGAACGGCTATGCGGTGCTCGAGGCGCGCCACGGCGCCGAAGCCATCGAGATCAGCTCGCGGCATCAGGGCCCGATCCACCTCATGGTCACCGACGTGGTCATGCCCCAAATGAGCGGGCGCGAGCTCGCCCAGCGACTGGCGCCGCTCCGTCCCGACATGCGGGTGCTCTACATGTCCGGTTACACCGACGACGCCATCGTGCGCCACGGGGTCTTGGGGGCGGGCATGGCATTCCTGTCCAAGCCGTTCACCCCCGACGCTCTGGCCGTCAAGGTGCGCGAGGTGCTCGACGCCGCGCGGGCCGGCGCCAGCAACAATGGCAATACGGGGGCCTTGCGGACCGAAGGCGTGCCCCGGCTGGCCGATCGCCCGGAGGGCCTGGGCAGCAGCAAGCCTTCCCGCGTCTAGCGCCAGCCCGGCTCGCTCCGTCTCCGATGCCCGATCCCGCGCCGCCCGCCGAGCGACCTATCCGAGTGCTGGTCGCCAAAGTTGGACTCGACGGCCACGACCGCGGCGCCAAGATCGTGGCCCGCTGCCTGCGCGACGCCGGGATGGAGGTCGTCTATACTGGGCTGCACCGGACCCCGGAAGAAGTGGTGGCAGCGGCGGTGCAGGAAGACGTCGACGTGCTCGGCATCAGCCTGCTGTCCGGCGCGCACATGACCATTTTCCCGCGCGTCCTGGCCATCATGCGCGCGATGAAGGCCGACGACATCCTGCTGGTCGGCGGCGGCGTGATCCCCGACGAGGACGTTCCCGCGCTCAAGCAGATGGGCGTGGCCGAGCTGATCCTGCAGGACACCCCGCCCGAGCAGATCGTGTCGCGCGTCCGCGAGCTGGTGGCCGCGCGCCGCTCCCGCTGAGCCCATGGCGGCGCTCGACCAAACCATCCTGAAACGCACGCGCGGCGTCGACCTCTCCACCTGGCCTCCCGTCTACGATTCGGCGTACCGGCCGGCTCCCGCCGCCGAGCACTGGCTGCCCGAGGTCGAGTGCGCCGCGCCCGCCGCCCGCGACGAATTGATCTTCGCCAAGCTCCAGCGCCAGCTCCGCTACGCGTGGGAGCGCAGCCCGTTTTACCGCCGCAAATGGCAGGACGCCGGGGTGTCGCCCGACACGCTCAAGAGCCTGGACGATCTTGCCCGCTTTCCGGCGGTGCAAAAGGCCGAGCTTCGGGCCGCGCAGGAAGCGGCGCCACCGTTCGGCGACTACCTCTGCATCGAGCCCTCGGAGGTCGCCCGCATCCACGGCACGAGCGGCACCACCGGCCGGCCCACCGTGTTCGGAATCGGCGCGGATGACTGGCGGCGCATCGGCGAGGCGCACGCCCGCGTCCTCTGGGGCGCCGGCCTCCGGCCCGAGGATCGCATCCTGATCTGCTCCTTCTTCAGCCTCTATCTCGGGTCATGGGGCGCGCTGGCCGGCGGGGAGCGGCTGGGCGCCGCCGTGTTCCCGTTCGGCGCCGGCGTGCCGGGCCAGACATTGATGGCCGTGCAGTGGGCGCGCGATCTCAAGCCGACGGCGTTCTACGGCACGCCCTCCTACGCGCTGCATTTCGCTGAGACCGCAAAACGTGAGGGGATCGACCCGCGGAGCCTCGGCTTCCGCATTCTTTTTTTCTCGGGCGAGCCCGGGGCCGGCATTCCGGCAACCAAGGCGCTCATCGAGAAGACCTTCGGCGGGATCTGCGTGGACATGGGGAGCATGGCCGAGATGACCCCGTGGATGACCAATGGCGAGTGCCGCCATCGCACCGGGATGCATCTCTGGCAGGATCTCGTCTACACCCAGGTCTGCGATCCCGAGACTTTTCAGCCCCTGCCGTACGGCGCCGAGGGCACGCCGGTCTACACTCATCTCGAGCGCACCTCGCAGCCCATGATCCGGCTCGTCTCCGGGGATCGGGCGCGATGGGTGAACGATCCGTGCCCCTGCGGCCGCACCTATCCGCGACTGCCCGACGGCCTCTACGGACGCTTCGACGACATGATCATCGTGCGCGGGGAGAACGTCTACCCGAGCGTCGTCGAGGACACGCTCCGGGCCATCGAAGGCTTCGGCGGCGAGTTCCGAATGATCGTGTCGCGGCGCGAGACGATGGACGAATTGCTGATCCGCGCCGAGTTCTCGGCGAGCCATGCCGAGCCGGCCCGGCTCGCGGCGGTGGCGCGGACCATGAAGGAAAGGCTCAGGGCGCGGCTCGGCGTGCATCCGGTCATCGACCTGGTGCCCGAGGGCACGCTGCCCCGCACGGAGTTCAAGGCCCGCCGGGTCATCGACGACCGCGATCTGTACAGGCAGACGCTGAACAAGGGAGACAAAAATGTTTGATCCCGAAGCACTCAAGCGCGCCGCGGCCGAGCGGGCCGAATGGGAGGCCACCGAGCTCAAGGCCTTCCTCGAGCGTCAGCCCGATCTGCGCGGCCAGCATCGGACACTGTCCGGGCTGCCGCTCAAGCGCGTCTACACGCCCGAAGATGTGGCGGGCACGTCGAGAGAAGACATCGGCCTGCCCGGTCGCTACCCCTTCACCCGCGGGCCCTATCCCACCATGTACCGCGGCCGGCTCTGGACCATGCGCCAGATCGCGGGATTCGGAACCGGCGAGGACACCAACCAGCGCTTCCGCTACCTCCTCGCTCAGGGGCAGACGGGGCTCAGCGTGGACTTCGACATGCCGACGCTCATGGGCTACGACTCCGACGACCCGCGGTCGCTCGGCGAAGTGGGCCGCGAGGGCGTGGCGGTGGACACGCTGGACGACGTGGAAGCGCTCTTCGACGGCATCGACCTCGAGCGCATCTCCGTCTCCATGACCATCAACCCCACGGCGTGGATCCTGCTCGCCATGTACGTGTCCCTGGCCCAGTCGCGAGGCCTCGATCTGAACAAGCTGTCGGGCACGGTGCAGGCCGACATCCTCAAGGAGTACATCGCCCAGAAGGAGTGGATCTTCCCCATCCGCCCCTCCATGCGGGTCATGCGCGACATGATCGTGTACTCCGCGCGGAATCTGGCACGCTACAATCCGATCAATATCAGCGGCTATCACATCTCGGAGGCCGGGGCGACTTCGGTTCAGGAAGTGGCGTTCACCATGGCCAATGCGGTGGCCTATGTCGAGGAAGTGACGCGGGCCGGCGTGCCCGTGGACGAGTTCGCGCCCCGGCTGGCCTTTTATTTCGTGGCCCAGGCCGATTTCTTCGAGGAGGTGGCCAAGTTCCGCGCCGCGCGCCGGATCTACGCCAAGATCATGAAGGAGCGCTTCGGCGCGCAAAAACCGGAATCGATGCGACTGCGCTTCCACTGCCAGACGGCGGCGGCCACGCTCACGAAGGCCCAGCCGATGAACAATATCGTCCGCACCGCGCTCCAGGCGCTCTCCGCCGTCCTGGGCGGCGCCCAGTCGCTGCATACCAATGGCATGGACGAGGCCTATGCCATCCCGTCGGAAGAAGCGATGAAGGTGGCATTGCGCACTCAGCAGATCCTCGCGCTCGAGACCGGCGTCGCGAGCGTGGCGGATCCGCTCGGCGGCTCCTACTACGTCGAGGCGCTGACCAGCCGGATCGAGGCCGAGGTGTTCCGCATCCTCGCCAAGGTGGACGCCATGGGGGGCACCGTCAAAGCCATCGAGGAGGGCTACTTCCAGCGGGAGATCGCCGACTCGGCCTACGAGACGGCGCGCCGGCGGGCCTCGGGCGAGCAGCCGCTGATCGGCGTCAATACCCATGTCGAGCCCTTCGAGCCGCCGCCCATTCCGATTCACAAGCTGGATCCGGCCATCGAGGGCCGGCAGATCGCGCGGCTCAAGGCCGTCCGTGGCCGCCGCGACGGAGCCGTGGTCGCGCGACTGCTGAACCGGCTCGATACCGAGGCCCGTGACCCGGCGGTGAACCTGATGCCGGCGACGATCGAGCTCGTCAAGGCGCGCGCGACCATGGGCGAGATCGTCGCACGGCTGCGCCAGGTCTTCGGCGGCTACGTCGAGCGGCCCGTCTTCTGATGCCGCCGGCTCCCTTCCGCGTCCAGGTCGGCGAAGAGGTGCTCGCCGACCTGCGCCAGCGGCTCGGGCGCGTGCGGTGGCCCGACGAGGCGCCCGGCCCGGCCTGGGGCTATGGCACCAGCCTCGCGTACATGAAGGAGCTCGTGGCCTATTGGCAGGAGCGCTACGACTGGCGCCGCCACGAAGCCGTGCTGAACCAATTCCGTCAGTTCACCGCCCCGGTCGCCGGCATCGCGCTGCACTTCATCCACGAGGAAGGCCGCGGGCCGCGGCCGCTTCCGCTGCTGCTCTCCCACGGCTGGCCCGGTTCCGTATGGGAGTTTCACCGCATTATTCCTCTCCTCACCGATCCAGCCCGCTTCGGCGGCGATCCCGCCGACTCCTTCACGGTCGTCGCGCCCTCGCTCCCGGGTTACGGCTTCTCGTTCGCCCCGGGTCAGCCGCGCTTCGGCGTCGTCGAGATCGCCGACGCTTTCGCGTCGCTCATGACCGACGCGCTGGGCTACCGCCGCTTCGCCGCCCAAGGCGGCGACTGGGGCGGCTTCGTCACATCGCGGCTCGGCGCGGCCTACCCCGAGCGTCTGGCGGGCATCCACGTCAATCTGCTGGCCGTGAAGCGCGAGGTGCTGCGCGACAGCGCGCCGTCCGAAGAGGAGCGCGCTTACTTCGATGAGCTGCGGCGCTGGCTGAACGAGGAAACGGGTTATCAGTGGATCCAGGGCACGCGCCCCCAGACCCTCGCCTATGGGCTCACCGACTCGCCGGTTGGGCTGGCGGCGTGGATCGTCGAGAAGTTCCGGGCGTGGAGCGACTGCGGCGGCGACGTCGAGCGGCGCTTCTCCAAGGACGTGCTGCTGACGAATATCATGATCTACTGGATCACCGGCGCCATCAACTCGTCCTTCTGGCCCTATTACGCGCGCTTTCATCAGCCGTCGCCCATCGCCGAAGGCCAGCGCATCGAAGTCCCGACGGCCTATGCGGCCTTCCCGAAGGAGATCGTGCGACCGCCCCGCTCGCTGGCCGAGCGCATGTACAATATCCGCCGCTGGACGGTGATGCCGGCGGGCGGGCACTTCGCGGCGATGGAAGAGCCGGCCGCGCTCGCGCACGAGCTCCGCGCCTTCTTCCGGGAATACCGCTGACGCGCCCCCGGCGGCGGGCCACCCC
>JBKPCB010000067.1:0-7049 GCA_046727155.1 Candidatus Methylomirabilota bacterium
GAGCATGACACGGACCGTCTGGCTCCGAAGCACGCTGATCGGACTCGTCGCGGTGGCAGTGCTCACCGCCGGGGCGGCCGGCGCCGCCGACACGCCGCGGAAGGGCGGCATTCTCAGAGTGGGAAACCTGGGCGAGCCGCCCTCGCTGGACGCGCACTGGACCACCGCCAGCATCACCGAGACGCTGACCAATCACATCTACGAGGGGCTCTACAGCCTCGACAGCAACAAGCGTCCCATTCCCATGCTGGCCCAGGGCCACACGGTGAGCCGGGATGGGCTGACCTATACCTTCAAGCTGCGCCAGGGCATCAAGTTCCACAACGGCAAGGAGATGACCTCGGAAGACGTCGTCGCCTCGCTCAACCGCTGGGGCAAGCAGTCCAACTACGGCAAGTCCCTGTTCGCCCAGGTGGCCGAGCTCAAGGCGCTCGACAAGTACACGGTCGAGATGCGGCTCAAGGAGAAGTCGGCCATCGTTCTCATTTCCCTGGCCGTGCCGAACAACTTCGGCGCGATCTATCCCAAGGAAATCGCCGAGAAGTTCCCGCCCGAGACCAAGGTCACCGAGTATATCGGCACCGGCCCCTACAAGCTCGCCGAGTGGAAGCCGGACCAATACATCCGGATGGTTCGCTTCGACGACTACAAGTCCCGGAACGAGAAGCCGAATGGCTACGGCGGCGGTAAGACTGCGTATCTCGATGAGATCCGCTGGGTGCCAGTGCCCGAGGTGGCGACGCGCGTCGCCCAGGTCGAGACGGGCGAGCTCGACTTCGCCGACGACCTGAATCTGGACGCCTACGACCGGCTGAAGAGGAATCCCAATGCCCGGCCGATCATCTCCAAGCCCTACTACTGGCTGGTCGCGGTCTTCAACAAGAAGGAAGGCCTGATGACCAACCAGAAGCTCCGCCAGGCCTGGCAGGCGGCGCTCGACATCGAGCCCATCATGAAGAACGTGGCGGGCGGCAAGAGCGAGTTCTACCGGATGGACTCGAGCCTCGCGCCCGCGGAGATCACCGCTTGGCACACGAAGATTGCCGGGCTGCCGTGGAACGAGCACAACAAGGATAAGGCGCGCCGCCTGCTGAAGGAATCGGGCTACCAGGGCGAGCCGATCCGATTCATGACCACCCAGGAGTACAAATGGATGTACGACTTCGCGCTGCTCACCAAGCAGCAGCTCGAAGACGTCGGCTTCAAGATCGATCTGCAGGTCGTGGATTGGGCGACGCTGGTCAAGCGGCGCAATAACTCGAAAGAGTACGATGTCTTCACGACAGGAATGGGCGCCTTCTACGATCCGACGCATCATATCTATCTCACGTCGAGCTGGCCCGGCTGGACGAACGACGAGGACATCCTGTCGCTGCAGTCCGAGCTGGCTCGGGAGACGGATCCCAAGCGGCGCATGGCGCTGTGGGAGAAGCAGACGCGGCAGTTCTACGAGAAGGTCCCGGTGATCCGGTATGGGGACCTCTTCGGCCTGCGGGCGGCGCGGACCAAGGTCAAGGGCTTCGACGAGGGAAACGAACGCATCCGCTTCTACAACGTGTGGCTCGACAAGTAATCCGCTGAGACGGCGGGGCCGCGCCTGACGGCCCCGCTGTTATCCCGTGACCGCCTATCTCGTCCGCCGGGTGCTGGCCATCGTTCCCGTGATGGCGGTGGTCGTCACCGTCGTCTTCCTCCTCATTCACCTGATCCCGGGCGATCCCGTCAGCGTCATGCTCGGGCCCGACGCGACGCCGACTCAAATCCAGGCGACGCGGCAGGCGCTGGGGCTGGACCGGCCGCTTCACGAGCAGCTGCTCAGGTTCTACGGCCGCGTCCTGCGCGGGGACCTGGGCCAGTCGTACTTTCTCGATCGCCCCGTGACGACCGCGCTTTTCGAGCGGGCTGAGCCGACCTTGGTGCTCATGGCTTCGGCCCTCCTGATCGCCGTCGTCATCGGCGTGCCGTCGGGAATCGTCGCCGCCGCGCACCGAGGATCCGTCTGGGACCGGGGGCTCATGCTGGGCTCGCTGCTCGGCGTGTGCATCCCGGGTTTCTGGCTCAGCCTGAACTTCATTTATCTCTTCGCGGTGCGGCTCGGCTGGCTGCCGGCGGCCGGCTACGCTTCCCTGCTGATCGATCCGGTGGCCGCGCTGCGGTACATGGTGCTGCCGGCCGTGTCGCTGGGTTTCAACCAGTCGGCGCTGATCGCCCGGATCAGCCGCTCGTGCATGCTCGACGTCCTCCAGCAGGACTACATCCGCACCGCGCAGGCCAAGGGCCTATCCGAGCGCTCGGTCACCTACGTTCATGCCTTCCGCAACGCGCTCGTGCCGGTGGTGACCGTCATCGGCGTCACGACGGCGGTCCTGATCGGGGGCGCGGTGGTGACCGAGATCGTCTTCAACATCCCGGGCCTCGGCCGACTGATCATCTCGGCGATCCTGCGCCGCGACTATCCAGTGGTGCAGGGTGTGGTGCTGGTCACGGCGGCGACCTACGTGCTCATCAATCTGGCAGTGGACGTGCTCTACGCGTTCATCGACCCGCGCATTCGCTATGATTGAGGCGGCGCCGGGCGCGCTCGACGGCCTGGAACTACCGCCCGCGACGGCCGTGGTGACGCGCCCGAGCTGGCTCCATCGATTGATGCGCAATCCCAGCGCCGTGGCCGGCGCGGTCATTCTGACGGTGTTCGTCGTGGCGGCCCTGCTGGCCGACGTCGTCTCGACCCACAATCCCACTCGGCTGGTGCCGGCGAGCCGGCTCCTGCCGCCGAGCGCCCAGCACTACCTCGGCACCGACGAGTTCGGCCGCGACGTCTACAGCCTGGTCGTTCACGGCAGTCGCGTTTCCCTCCTCGTCGGCCTCACGACCATGCTGCTCACCTCGTTCGGCGGAATCGTGATCGGCCTCGTGGCCGGGTACTTCCGGCGGCTCGACGTCGTGGTGATGCGCTTCATGGACGGGCTGATGGCCTTCCCGGCGATCCTGCTGGCGATCGCGCTCATGGCCGCGCGCGGGCCCGGGGTCTGGAACGTGATCTTCGCGCTCTCGGTGGTCTACATGCCGCGCACCGCGATGCTGATCCGTAGCACGGTGCTGAGCATCCGGGAGCTCGACTATATCCAGGCCGCGCAGGCCCTGGGACGGCGGAACTTGGGCATCGCGTTCCGGCACATCCTGCCCAATTGCGTGGGCCCGCTGCTGGTGCAGGGCAGCTTCATTTTCGCCTACGCCATCTTGGCCGAGGCCATTCTGGGCTTCCTGGGCGTGGGCGTGCCGCCTTACGTGCCATCATGGGGCAATGTAATCGCCAGCGGCAAGAACGTGATCCGCGAGGCGTTCTGGGTTAGCCTTTTCCCGGGCCTCGCCCTGACACTGGCCGGGCTGAGCCTGAATCTGCTGGGAGACGGCCTGCGCGACGTGCTCGACCCGCGGCTTCGCGTCCGCGAGCGATGAGCGCGACTTGGACGGCGGGTCCTGGCGTCGCGGACCCCCCGCACGGCCGGCTCCGTCACCCACTCGCCCGAACGCAGCTCTTGCAGTGCGAGCCGCAGGACGTCGCGGGGCTGGGGCCCCGCCGTCCGAGACGAGCCGTCCAATGTGGCACGAGACCGTGTTCTCGTGTCCAGTGGGAAGCGGCCGCAGTGGGTTGCAACGTAGCGTGTTCCGGGGGAGCGGCCCCGACGTCGCCCCAGGATAGTCATAGCGGGCACTCAACGAGGAGAATGCATGGGCAAGAAACGCTGGTCGCTGTCGGTGCCGATGGAGGGCTTCACGCTGCCCGAGCTCGCCGACCTGGCGCGCGAGGCGGAACGACTCGGCTACACCGATGCCTGGTCGTACGAGGTGGACGGCGCCGACGGCTTCACGCCGTTGGCCGTGATCGCCCAAGCGAGCGGCCTGCGCGTCGGGACCGCTATCGCCAATGTCTACACGCGCGGGCCCGCGACGCTTGCCTCCACGGCCGCCGGACTCGCGGGTCTGGCGCCCGGCCGCTTCGTGCTCGGCATCGGCTCGGGCTCCCAGGTGATCGTGGAGGCGTGGAACGGTGACCGGTTCGTCAAGCCCGCCACCCGCGTGCGCGAGATGGCCCAGGTCCTCCGGGCCGCGCTTGCCGGCGAGCGCGTGGTCTTCAAGGGCGAGACCCTCGCGGTGGACGGCTTCCGCCTCTCTCGCGTGCCGGCCAAGCCCGTGCCCATCTACATTGCTGCGCTGCGCCCCGGCATGCTGCGGGTTGCCGGCGAGGTCGGCGACGGCGTCATCCTCAACTGGGGCTCGCCCGAGGACGTTCCCAAATCGGTCGCCGTCGTCCGCGAGGCCGCCCGCAAGGCCGGCCGCGACGCCGAGGCGATCGAAGTCACCGCCCGGCTCTTCCTCAGCATCGACCCCCCAGGCGGTGAAGCGGACATCATGGTGAGGCGCCACGTCGCCGCGTACATGAACGTGCCGGTGTACCGCGCCTATCAGGAGTGGCTGGGCCGCACCGAAGCGCTCGCGCCGATGTGGAATGCCTGGGCGGGCGGCGATCGTAAGGGCGCGGTCGCGGCCATTCCGGAGCGGATCATCGACGAGCTCGTGGGCCGAGGCCCGCTCGCCGAGATCCGCAAGCGCGTCCAGCGCTACATGGACAATGGGCTGGACACGGCCTTCCTCTCGCTCATGACGACAGAGGCGGATCCGGAGCGGAAGCGCGCCCTGCTGCGCGAGGCGATTCGCGCCCTGGCGCCCTCGGCCTGAGTGAGGCTAGCTCCGGCAGGGGGGTTGCGATACTGCTGGTCATCGAACGCTTTCAGGATGTCTCCAAATTGAACGCCCGGCTTGTGACACTGTCCTCAAGGGGCCAAGAAGACGCTTCCGCACGCCATGCGATGCGTTTGGATTTCGTCACTTGCGCGCACACCCGGACGTGGCACGCTGCTTGCGGTTTCTCAATTCAGCTTGGACTGTCACGGGAAACTTGCGTCAAAGGAGTCGCATCATTTCCGGACCAGCGCGATTGGTCCGGAAGGACGGCCGAGCTGGCTCTCGCGCCGACACCTTCTCACCACGCTACCCGCCGTAGCGTCCTTCATACTTCTCTGGCCACCGGCACCCGCCGCCAGCGATGCGACCGATTCGCCCGGTGTTACGCCTCACGAACGCTGTCTGATCGTCAACGCAGATGACTTTGGCGGGGACGAGGGGACCAACCGAGGAATAATCGAGGCGCACGAGCGCGGGATTGTGACCAGTGCGAGTCTCATGGTCAACATGCCGGGAGCCACGTCGGCAGTCCGATTGGCAGGGGAACATCCGAACCTGAGTCTCGGCCTTCACGTGAACTTCACCGCGGGCAATCGGATCCTCGATCTCGACCTTCGAGCGCAGCGGCTGGAACTCGACCGGCAGTTCGACATGTTCACGGACATGACCGGGGAGATCCCGACGCACATCGACTCGCATCACCATGTCCACCGGAAGTTCAACATCGCGTCGTTGTTCATCGAGCTTTGCCGGCGTCACCGCATCCCCCTGCGGGGCTTCTCCGAGGTCATCTATGTCGGCAGCTTCTACGGGCAGTGGGATCAGCGCGAGACGGATCTTCGGCACATCAGCCTCGATTACCTGATCTCCCTTCTCCAAAACGTCGCACCAGGCTTCTCGGAACTCGGATGTCATCCAGGGGATCGGGGTGTTCACTTCGACCCAGTCTATGACTGGCAGCGTCGGATCGAGCTCGAATCCCTCACCGATCCGCGGCTGAGGACGGCGCTTGCAGGAGAACGGATTAGACTCGTTAACTACCGGGACTATCGAAAGCTCGTCACGCCTTCAGCCGCGAGAGGCCCATTCGCGTATCGGTAGCGACTTGCGCCGACGCGGCGTCGATGGCGGAAGCAGCTCACCGCATGATCGTTCACCATGCCCGTGGCTTGCATGTGGGCATACACAACGGTCGGGCCCAAGAATTTGAAGCCGCGCGCCTTGAGGTCCTTGGCCCAGGCCTCCGCCTCGGCGATGAACGGCGGATAATCCTTCAGCGATCGCCATCGATGACGAATCGGTTTTCCCGCCACCCACGACCACATGTACCGGTCGAACGCCCCGAACTCTTTCTGCACCTTGAGGAACTGTCTGGCATTCGTAATGGACGCCTCGATCTTGGCGCGGTTACGGACGATGCCCGTGTCCTTCATGAGCCGGCGAACCTCGCGCATGCCAAAGCGCGCGACTTTTCGGGGGTCGAAGCCCGCGAACGCCTTCCGGAAGTTCTCCCGCTTGTGCAGCACGGTGCGCCACGACAGCCCGGCCTGGAAGGCTTCGAGCACCAGGAATTCAAAGATGGTCCGGTCGTCGTGAACCGGCACGCCCCATTCGTTGTCGTGATAGGCGAGGTAGAGCGGGTCATCGAATGTGGACCAGGGACAGCGGACAGGAGGTTTCACGGGCGAGCCTCTCTCAGAGTTTCGGGGAGCTCGATCTCGACCCAGGCCCGGCGCTGAATTCGCCCCGTGAGTCGTGAGAGCAGATCGGTCAGCCACATCTGCCAGCCGTACTTCGCCCGCAGCGCCGCGCGCGCCCGCTCGATCGCGCGGGTGTCGGAAATGATCCGGGCGGCAGTGTCCCACCACACGCCGCGGACTCTTCCGCGCGCATCCGATGGGGCGATGCGGACCCGCGGCGAGCGGCGCAATCGCTTTACCTTGCCCGAGTCGGCGGCCGTGAAGACGTAGAGCTTTCCATCCGCCGCCGCAAACCACACGGGGGTCTTCACCTCGGCCCCGCTGCGGCGGAACGTCGCGAGGCTCATGTAGCGATGCCGATCGAGGTCCGCGATCGTGTGCACGGTGCGACGATTCTACAGCAGGCGGCAAGTCTTGAGCGTCGATACAGCTACCGGCGGCGCCTAGACTGGGCCGAGCCGCGGCCGGACGATGCGGCGGAAGGCCTCGACCTCGCGCGCGGGCATTTCGTATGCACCTTCCAGCGTGTGATTGGGAAAGAGGAAGACGTGCTCGACCTGGGCTTCCTCCCTGGCGCGAAGCAGCCGTTCAGCGCAATGCTCC
>JBKPCB010000068.1:0-8698 GCA_046727155.1 Candidatus Methylomirabilota bacterium
CCATCGAAGGCCGACTGCACCACGTGGCGCACGCGGTCGGCCAGGGTCGAGCGGGGCACGTTGGCCTTCTCGATGGCCTTCTTGGCCTCGGGCTGCTCGATGTGATCGGTCGGGGGCTTGACCTTGATGACATGCGCGCCCAGCTGGGCGGCGATCTGGGCGGCATAGGCCACCACGTCGATCGCGGTTTCACCCTCCTTGCTGATGCTCGAGCCGCGCGGGTAGGACCAGACCACCGCCGCCAGGCCGTTGGCCTTGGCCTCGGCGATCATCTCGCGGCACTGCTGGTACATGGTCTGCGCCGCGGAGGAGCCCGGATAGATCGTGAATCCGACGGCCGCGCAGCCGAGGCGGAGAGCATCCCGCACCGAGCCCGTCACCGCCGAGAGCGGATCCTTTTCGTCGTGCAGCACGTCGTGGTTGTTCATCTTGAGGATGAGCGGGATCTCGCCGGCGAACTCGGCGGCGCCGGCCTCGAGAAAGCCCAGCGGCGCCGCATAGGCATTGCAGCCGGCGTCGATGGCCAGGCGGAAGTGATAGGAGGGATCATAGGCCGGCGGGTTGACGGCAAAGCTCCGCGCCGGGCCGTGCTCGAAGCCCTGGTCCACCGGCAGGATGACGAGCCGTCCCGTGCCGGCCAGCTTGCCATGCGTCAGCAGCCGGGCCAGGTTGGTGAGCGTGCCGGGGTTGTCGCTCGCGTACCAGCTCAGGATCTCGCGAACCCGCTTGTCCATCATGGCTGCGTCCCTTTCTTGGCTCGCCGGTCAGCCGCGGTAGAACTCTTCGGCGCGCGCGACGTCTTCCGGGCTGCCGAGAATCACCGCCGAGCGCTGATGATATTCCTTCGCCAGCACGTCGAGGCAGCGCTGGGTGCCGGTGGTGGCCGCCCCTCCGGCCTGCTCCATCACGAAGGACATGGGCGCCACCTCGTAGAGCAGCCGGAGCTTGCCCTTGGGCTTGGCCGGGTCGGAGTAATCCGCCGGATACATGAACAGCCCCCCGTCCAGCAGGACCCGGTGCACGTCCACCACCATGGCTCCAGAGTACCGCAGCGAGTACGGCCGGCCGCTCGGCTTGTCCGGCGTCTTGAGATAGTCGACGAGGGCGCGCTGGCCTGGATGCCAGGTCTTCACATTGCCCTCGTTGATCCCGTAGATCTTGCCCCTCTTGCGAGTGCGGATATTGGGATGGGTGAGCAGGAACTCGCCCGTGTCGCGGTTGAGCGTAAAGCCGTTCGTTCCCTGCCCCACCGTGTAGACCAGCAAGGTCGCGGGCCCGTACATCACATAGCCCGCCCCCACCTGGTCCGTGCCGGGCCCGAGCGCCGCCGGCCCCGCGGGCCGCTGGCCATGCGACGGGCGAATCGAGAAGATCGTTCCCACCGAGCCGCCCACGTCCAGGTTCGAGGAGCCGTCCACCGGATCGCAGCAGACCACGAGGGCATGCGCGCCCTTGGCCTCAGGGATCTCGACGGGCTCGCCCGCTTCTTCGGAGATCAGCGCGGCGCAGGCGCCGGTGGCGCGCAGCGCGGCGAGCATGGTCTCGTGCCCCCAGACGTCGAGCTTCTTGACCTGATCACCACTGACATTCGTGCCGCCCATGTAACCCAGGCGGTCGTGGAAGGCGGCATGCGCCAGCTCCTGGGCGATGACGGCGGCGACACGGCCGATGCGGCCGAGGACGGCGGCGACATTGGGAGCGATGTCGGGCGAGAGAAACGCCTGCTGGGTCGCGAGATGCTCCGTGAGTGTCTGCGCCTTGTCGGCCACCGGGATTCCTCTCGTCGTTGAGTCGGGGGAACCGGCTTGTACCCTGCGAAGATGCTAGTCGATACCCTGCGTGCAGTCAACCCACCGCGCGGCGGGCGCGCCACGCCCTGAAGACAGGCCACAGCACCATCAGGGCCGACATCATGAGAATGACCGCGCTGATCGGACGCGTGACGAAGACGCTCAGGTCGTTCGCGTTGGCGACCATGCTGGTCAGGAAGAACTGCTCGGCCATCGGGCCGAGAATCACCCCCATGATCAGCGGGGGGATGGGCAGGTCGTAGCGCCGCATGACGAACCCGAGCACGCCGAAGAGCATGGTCAGCCAGACGTCGGCCATGTCGTTCCGCAGCGCGTAGGCGCCCACGAAGCAGAACACGACGATGAACGTGTTGAGGATCGCCGCGGGCACCTTCATCAGCATGGCGAACGACAGCGCCGCGAGAAAGCCGAGCGCGATCATGATGACGTTGGCGAGAATCATCCCGGCGATGATCGTGTAGACTTCCACGGCCTGCTTGGTGAAGAGCAGCGGCCCCGGCTGGATCCCG
This sequence comes from Candidatus Methylomirabilota bacterium, assembly GCA_046727155.1. GTDB lineage: Bacteria > Methylomirabilota > Methylomirabilia > Rokubacteriales > CSP1-6 > DASSSH01. Next base: position 2,321 of record JBKPCB010000068.1, read on the forward strand.
TGGATCAGGAAGGCGCCCATCATCACCGCCGTGGCGGCGCTGCCGGGGATGCCGAGGGTGAGCAGGTGGATCATCGCCCCGCCCGTCGAGCCGTTCACCGAGCTCTCCGAGGCCACGAGCCCCCCGGCATGCCCGGTGCCAAAGAGCTCCGGCTGGCTGGACACCTGCTTCTCCAGGCCGTAGGAGACGAACGAGGACACGGTGGCTCCTGCCCCGGCGAGGCCGCCGACCACGATGCCCACTGCCGTGCCGCGCACCAGGGGCCAGCGGAGAGGCCAGAGGTCGAGCAGCGGCAGTCGCGGCACGGCGGTTGCCTTCGCCGCCTCGACCGCCGGCTCTGGCCCCGCGGCCACGATCTGGTCGAGCACTTCGCCGATGGCGAAGAGCCCGATCAGGACGGTCACGAAGTCGATCCCGGTCTTGAGGAAGGGCACGTTGAAGGCGAAGCGCTCGACGCCGTACTGCGCCTCGGTCCCGATGGTCCCGAGGAACAGGCCGGCGAAGAGCGAGATGAGAGCGCCCGTCAGCGAGGCATGCCCGAGCACCGACACGCTGGCCAGCCCGAAGACCACCACGGAGAAGAACTCCACGGTGGAGAAGGTCAGCGCGAACTTGGCGAACGGGGGCGCGAAGAAGGCCAGGAACAGCGCGCTCACGAGCCCGCCGAAGGCCGAGCTCATGATGGCGAGACCGAGCGCGTACCGAGCCTGGCCCTTTCGGTTGAGGCGGTAGCCCTCCCAGGTGGTCGGCACATTCATCGGATCGCCCGGAATATTGAAGAGGATGCCGGTGATCGACCCGCCGAAGACCCCGCCGCAGTAGACCCCGATCATCAACAAGAGGGCCGGCACGATGCCCATGAAATAGGTGAAGGGCAGCACGAGGACGATGGCGTTCAGCATCGTGATGCCGGGCAGCGCCCCCGCCACGATCCCGATCGCGAGCCCCAGGACGATCATCAGGAAGTTCACAAGATGGAGCGCCTGGACGAAGCCGGCGCCCAGATTGACGAGGATCTCGCTCACGGACGCCTCAGAAGATGCGCAGCAGCCGGTAGAGCGCCAGCGTGACGGCCTCGAACGGACCGTCGCCCTTGGGCAGCGGGAGATAGACGGCCTTGACGAAGAGGTAGAGGAGGCCGACCGTCCCGACGAGCGTATTGGCGGCGATGACCAGCGGGGAGCGCGCCCCGCAGAGCCACATGAAGGCGGCGATGAAGGCGGCCGTGGTCAGGGCGAAGCCCGCGGATTCCGAGACGAGGACGTAGAGGAAGATGAGCGCGATGGCCGCTGCCAGCTTCGCCCGGGAGATCCGGGCCCCCCCGTCGGGAGCTTCTCCGCTCGGCGCTTCCCGGGGTCGGCTTCCGCGATCGTGACGCAGCACGCTCAGCAGCTTCGCCAGGCACGCGGCGGCAAGACCGATCAGCACCAGCCGCGGCCAGAAGCCGGGGCCGAGCTGCTGGCCGTGGACGACCTGGTTCAGACCGCGCGTGGAGAGCAGCAGCGCGAGCGACAGGAGCACGCCGGCCAGCGGAGCGGCGACGCGGCGGGCCGGCCCCACGCTACTTCCTGATCCCGAACTCTTTGACGAACCGCTCGAGGGTTGCCACCTCGCCGGCCACCCAGGGCCCGAACTTGTCCGGCCCCATGTAGCTGTCGGGCCGGATATACCACTCCTCGGCGAATTTCTTCCAGGCGGGCGTGTCCAGGGCCTTGCCGATAGCCTCGGCCAGCGCCCGCACGCGCTCGGGCGGCGTCCCCTTCCTGGCCACGATGCCGCGGAACTGGGGCAGGAAGATCTCGAGCCCTAGTTCCTTCGACGAGGGCACATCAGGGAAAGCGGGATGCCGCTTCTCGGCGAAGATGACGAGCGGCTTGAGCTGGCCGGCCTTGACGTACTGCTGCACGTCGCCCGCCTGCTCGTAGAGCACTTCGGTGTGGCCGCCGAGGGCGGCCGCGTAGCGCTCGCCCGGCTTGGGGTACGGCACGGTCGTCATCTTGTATCCCTTCTTTTCCAGATAGAGAACCGTGACGTCGTCCACCGAGCCGAAGCCGGTCGAGGCCACGCGGAGCTTGCCCGGGTTGGCCTGCGCATGCCTGAACAGCTCCTGAATCGTCCGGAAGGGGCTGTCGGACTTGACGAAGAGGAAGGAGTCGGCCACCTGGGTGCGCGCTATCCACTCGAAATCGTCCACCTTGTGGCGGGCGAGCCCGCTCGGGATGGTGGCGAGGGTGTCCGCGATGTAGACCGCGATCGTATAGCCGTCGGGCTTGGCATTGAGCACCTGCGCCAGGCCCGTATTGCCCGAGGCCCCCGGCACATTCGAGATGGGCAGCGCCACTCCGAGGAAGGGCTGGCTCAAGCTGCCGACCTGGCGGGCCATGGAATCGGCCCCGCCTCCGGTCCCCCACGGCACGACGAAATCGATCGGGCGATTCGGATATTTCTCCTGCGCCCCAGCCGGGGAGGCGATCAGGGCCAGCAAGAGCGCGAGCGGGGCAAGCGTGAGGGTGCGTCCTCTCATGGGCGTCTCCTTGGGCGGTGCGAAGAGTTCAAACTCCCGTCTTCTGGATTTCGGGGCGCAGCAAGTCCAGCACCTCGCGCTGGATCCGGTTGAATGCAGGACTCGTGACGTCCCTCGGGCGCCGCTCCGGGACCGGGATCACCGCCTTCACGCGTCCCGGGTGGGAGGTCATCACCACCACCCGGTCTGCGAGATAGATCGCCTCGGGGATCGAGTGGGTGACGAAGAGCACCGTCTTCGCCTCCCGTTGCCAGATGGCCAGCAGCTCTTCCTGCATCACCGACCGCGTCTGCGCGTCGAGGGAGCCGAACGGCTCGTCCATCAGGAGCAGCTCGGGGTCGAGCGCGAGCGCCCGCGCGATCCCCACCCGCTGCTTCATGCCGCCGGAGAGCTCGGACGGCTTCTTGTCCGCCCACGCGCCGAGGTTGACAAGCTCGATGAAGCGTTCGACCTGGGCGGATCGACGCGCGGCCGCCCACCTTCGGATCTTCATGGGAAATTCGATATTGCTCCGCACGTTCAGCCACGGGAACAGGGCGTACTCCTGGAAGACGACGCTGATGCGCCCGTAGAGATCATCGAGCTCATGGAGCGCCGTGCGGTCGAGGAATACCTTCCCGCGCGTCGGCCGCAGCAGGCCTGCCACGATGGAAAGCAGGGTGCTCTTCCCGCACCCCGAGGGCCCGAGCAAGCACACGAACTCCCCCGCGCTGACCTCGAGGTCGATCTGCCCGAGAGCGACGACCTCGTCGCCCCGGGGCGTCACATAGGTGAAACCGAGGTCTTCGATGCGGAGGGAGCCCTTGCCCGCGGGGGAGCCCATGCGCGGTCAGAGGTACGAGGGGTCGACCTTGACCTTGAGGAACTCCTCGATGTCGGGAACGCTCGTGATCTCGTACTTGTTCAGGAACTCGAAGTACGTCTTGAGCGCCGCGCGGTCCGGCACCAGATCCTTGATGTAGACCGCCATCTTGTTCTTGAGCGAGAACTGGATGATCTTCTCGTCGAGCCCGAGCGTCTTCGACCACATCCGGACGGCGGTGTCCGGCTGGTCCACGATCAGGGCATTGGCCTTGACGAGAGCCTGCACCACCGCCCGGGTCAACTCCGGATTCTTGGCGGCGAACTCCTCGCGGACGACCACGCCCTCGCCGAGATAGTGCCCGGCCTTGAGCGGCATCAGGGTCTCGACGCGCACCAGCACCTTGCCGAAGCCGCCCACCACCGCCTTGGTGGTATGGGGGTCCCAGGCGATGTAGGCTGCGAGCTCCTTCTTCTGGAGCGCCGTCGCCATGTTGACGGCGTCCATGCGGATCAGATCCACCTGCTCGGGCTTGATACCGGCGCGGTCGAGCGCCAGCAGCATGAGCGGATATTGTTGAGAGCCCTTACCCGGGTGCGCGACCTTCTTGCCCTTGAGGTCGGCGATCGAGCCGACCTCGGGAAGCGAGATGATGGCGGTTTGCTCGAGGATATTGATGAGCACGAGCTTGCCCTTCCCGCGCTGCATGGCCACCGCGCAGGGCGCCATGCCCTTCTGGGAGAAGTCGAGCTCGCCCGCCGCGAAGGCGATGTTCTGAGGGCCGCCGAATGGGAAGCTCACGAATTCGATTTTCGTCTTGAACTTGTCCTCGACTTCCTTGAAGAAGCCGGCCTCGCGGGCGATGTAGGGCGGCTGGGTCGACGGCTGCACGCCGAACCTGACCACCGTGGGTCCCTGCGCCCGGCTCACCGCGGGACCCGCAAGCACCGCGGCCGCCAGCGCGAGCGCGGCCGCCGCCAGGGTCGTGAGACGTGATGTGATCGTGCGAGCGTCGTTCATGCGTCCTCCTCTGCGCGCCGGCCGGGCATCCCGCCGCGCGCTACCGATCCTTGAGCCACTCCTCAACTCCTCGGAAGACCGAGTCGAACATGAAGCCGAGCAGGCCGATCACCGCCATGCCGACGATGACGATGTCCGAGCGCAGGATCTCCATGCCGTCCACGATCATGTAGCCGAGCCCCGACTTTGACGCAACCATCTCGGCCGCGATGATGGTCATCCACGCCGTGCCGAACGAGATGCGGAGCCCGGTCGCGATCGTGGGCAGCGCGGCGGGGAGGCAGACGCGCGTGGTGAGCTGGAGGGGCGTGCAGCCGAAGGTCTTGGCGGCGGTGAGAAAGATCGTGGGCACTTCCTTGACGCCGGCGATGGTGTTGAGCAGGGCCGGAAAGAAGCTCCCGATGACGATGATGAAGACCTTGCCGCTGAGGCCGATGCCGAACCAGAGCACGGCGAGCGGGATCCAGGCGAGCGGCGAGATGGGGCGAAAGAGCTCGACGAAGGGCCGCACGAATCGGTCCATCCGCGCGCTCCGACCCATGCCGATGCCGAGAGGGATGGCGATTGCCACCGCGAGGGTCCACGCCAGGAAGATGCGCCCGATGCTCGCACCGGTGTGCTGGAAGAGGGCGCCGGACGCGAGCAGGCGGCCGAGCGTCTCCGTCACCGCGAGGGGGCCAGGCAGCAGCGTGTCGTTCCGCATCACCCGCGCGAGGGCCACCCACGCGGCGACGATCACGAGACCCGCCGCGAGAGCCGGCACTGCGCCCCGCCATGCCCGCTCGGAGACGTGAGGCGGCACTATTCGGCCCCGCGCTCCTGGCGCAGGAGGCGCCGCAGCATCTTGCCCGAGCCGCTCACGGGCAGCTCATCGCGGAAGTCCACGGTGCGGGGAGCCTTGTACGCCGTGAGTCGCGCGCGGCAGAACTCGATCACCTCGGGCTCCGTGACGCGGCCGCGGTGGCTGTCCTTGAGGACCACATATGCCTTGACCGCTTCCCCCCGATAGTCGTCGGGAACACCCACGACGGCGGCCAGCTTGACGGCGGGATGCGCGTACAGCGTCTCCTCCACCTCACGGGGCCACACCTTGAAGCCGGCCGTATTGATCATGTCCTTCTTGCGGTCGACGATGCTGAAGTAGCCTTCGGCATCCATGGTGGCCACGTCGCCCGTGCGCAACCAGCCGTCGCGGATCGCCTCCGCCGTCGCCTCCGGCCGCTCCCAGTACCCGCGCATCACCTGTGGCCCGCGAATCAGAAGCTCGCCCGGGCCGCCCGGCGCGACATCGGCGCCACTTTCGAGGTCCACGATCCGCGCGTCGGTGTCCGGCAGCGGGATGCCGATCGAGCCCGCCTTGGCGCGCCCGACGGGGTTGGCATGGGTGAGCGGGCTCGTCTCCGTGAGGCCGTATCCCTCCACCAGCACCTCGCGACCGACGAGGGCGTCGAAGGCCGTCTTGACGGCGGGCGGCAGCGGCGCGGCATTGGTGCGGCACGCGCGCAGCGACGAGTAGTCGCCGCGCCGGGCCGTCTCGTCGTTCAGCAGGGCGATGAACATGGTGGGCACGCCGAAGAGGCGCGTGACTCTGTGCCGCTCCACCGCGCGCGCCGCGGCGGCGGCATTGAACCGGCCGACCACCAGGAGCGTCGCCGCCGCGTAGAGCGGGACGTTCATGACCCCGGACATCCCTCCGCTGTGGTACATCGGCAGGGCGCAGAGGGAGATCTCCTCGCCCGGGGCGAAGGCGTACCACTCGGCGAACTGTATGGTATTGGCGACGATATTGCGATGGGTGAGCATGGCGCCCTTGGAGACGCCGGTGGTCCCGCCGGTATAGAGCAGCACCGCCACGTCGTCTTCCGGCCGGCAGGCCGCCGGCTCTCCCGCGGGGAGGGCCTCCATGGCGCGGAAGGCCGCGACGCTGATGACCGGCAGCTTGAGCCGCGCGGCGCTCCGGGCCCCCGCGCTCCCTTCGGGCGCCACCACGAGGGCCGCCCCCGCGTCGGCGAGCTGCTGCTCGATCTCGTTC
>JBKPCB010000069.1:0-22300 GCA_046727155.1 Candidatus Methylomirabilota bacterium
TCCACGTCGGGATCGGCCTGCGAGATCGCCATCGACGGCACCCCGAGCAGCGTGCCTTCCATCGCGGCCGACACCGTGCCCGAATAGGTCACGTCGTCGCCCAGGTTGGAGCCGTGATTGATGCCGGACACGACCAGCACGGGCGGCTCCGGCAGGATCCCGAGCACGCCGAGATTCACGCAATCCGATGGCGTGCCGTTGACCGAGAGCTTCCGCTCGCCAACGCGCTCGACTCGCAGCGGGCGGTGCAGCGTGAGGGCGTGCCCGACGGCGCTTTGCTCGCGGTCCGGCGCGACGATCCAGACCTCGCCCAGCTCCTCGAGCGCCCCGGCCAGCGCCGTGAGCCCGGCGGCGTGGATCCCGTCATCGTTGGTGATCAGAATCACGGGCGCCATGGCTCACTCTGCGGTCCCAGACAAAAAAAGAGCAGATCGGGGAATCTGCGCTCAGCGTCGGGGAGAATTGGTCGGGGCGACAGGATTTGAACCTGCGACCCCTTGACCCCCAGTCAAGTGCGCTACCGGGCTGCGCCACGCCCCGACCCATCACGCATTGTACGGGGCCGAGGGGGGAAACTCAAGGCGCCCGGCCGGGTCGCCCGTTCACGAGCCGGTCGCGCAGCGTGCGGAGCCGCTCGCGCGTGCGCCGGAGCGCTTCCTCGAGCGCCGCGCCGCGAAGCCCGGGGTCGATCTGGTCGATGCCGCCGGCGCGCAACCGCTTCTTGGCGCCTTCCAGCGTGAGCCGCTCGTCGTAGAGCAGGCCCTTGATGCGCAGGACGAGATCCAGTTCGCGCTTGCGGTACAGCCGCTGTCCGGCGGGATTCTTCTTGGGACGGAGGAGCTTGAACTCCGACTCCCAGTACCGGAGCACGTAGGCGGGGATCTCCGTGATCGCCTCGATCTCCCCGATTCGGTAGTAAAGCTTCTCCGGGATCACGCTTCCACCCCGCGAAGGCCGGCTACGCGTTGATCCGTAGCTTCAGCCCCTTGCTCGGCTTGAACGTCAGGACCTTCCGCGCCGTGATCTCGATGCTGTCGCCCGTCTGTGGATTGCGGCCGCGGCGGGACGCCTTCTTGCGAATCCGAAAATGCCCGAAGCCGACGATCTTCACGTCTTCGCTCCGCTCGAAGCACTTGAAGATGATGTCGAAGAGCGACTCCACCACCGAGGCGGATTGCCGCTTAGACAGCCCGTGCGCGGCCACCGCATTGATCAAGTCGTTCTTGGTCAGCGCCGTCACCTCCCCTCGCCGGTCACCGATTCCTGGACCCACCGCACATACTCCGGCGCGCCGGTCTGAATCGCCAGCGCCAGCACCTCGGGAACCGAATACGGATGCAGCTCGAGCACGCGCCGTTCGAGCGCGGCATAGCGGTCCTGGCCCGTCTTGATCAGGAGCAGGGCTTCGGCCGCTTCCTCGCGCTTCCCTTCCCATCGATAGATGGACGTCACGCCCGGCACGACGTTGACGCAGGCCGCGAGGCGCTCGTCGACGAGGGCCCGTCCGAGCTCGAGCCCCGCTTCCGCGGACGGCGTCGTTACCAGCACCACGAACGGGGCCGCGGGCCCCGTCACTTCGGCGTGCCCTGGGTCACGAAGCCGGCGTGCCCCTTGCCCTGCAAATCCTCGCGCACCGCCGACGCCTTCGCGCGGTCGGGAAACCCGCCCACGCGGACGACGGTGAAGGTGTCGGCGCTGTTCCCGCCGGCGCGCCGGATGATCACGTGGAGGCCTTCGGCAGACAACTCCTTCGAGAGCGCCGTCGCCTGCTTGAGATCATAGGCCGGGCGCACCGACACGCCACCCTGGACCGAGTGCGCGACTCCCCGCCCCTTGAGCGCGGCATTGACGGCCTCGACGCTCGAGCCGGTGATGTGCAGCTCGTGACGCGGCGGCGCCGTACTCCCTGGCGCGCTCCCGCGCGACACGCGGGTTACCTCCACCGAGAACCCCTCGTCGCGGAGCTTCTTGGCCAGCGCGTCCGCATTGTGCGAATCCTTGAAGAGCCCGACCTGCACGTAGAAGGCGCCGGCTGACGCGGGCCGCGCCGGCTCGGCTTTGGGCGCGATCGCGGCCGTCCGGCGGGTCGCATCCGGCTTGCTCACGGGCGGCTGCAGCAGGGGCTTGGACGGCGTCGCGGGCGACGGCTGCGTCTGCGCTTGGGTCGACGGCGCCGGGACCGCAGGGGCCGTCTTCTCGGGCGTCGGCTTTGCCGAAGGGCTCGGTGCCGGCGAGGTTGCAGAAGCCGGCGGCGCCGCGGGTGGCGTGGCTTCGGACTTGACCGGCGCCGAAGACGCTTGTCCCGGCGTGGCCGGAATCATCGGCTCGCTCTGCGGCGCCGGCTTGGCGGACTCGAGATTCTGCCGCGCCGCCGTCTTTGACGGAGCGTTCGGCGAAGGCTCGAACCAGTTCAAGAGATACGGCAGCGAAACCACGACGACGATCGCCAGGACCGTGAGCACAAGAACGGCCCGGAACCAGCCCGCGGCGAAGATGCTCCGCGGCGCGTATTCTTGCTGCTCTTCCTCTTCCAGAAAGTCGTCTGGCTCAGGGCTCACGTGAGGATCCCCCGCTGATATTTGTTCAAAGACTACGCAATGTTAGCACAGACCGCCTGCGGCTCAAACGAAATCGGCTAGGGGTTCTGCCTAGTTAGGGGCCTTTAGTTGAGACACGTCGGACCGTGTGCTAGCGCCTGGACTTGCCCGCCGGCCTTCCCGCTCGCGTCTTGCCGCCTCCTTTCCGGAAGAGCAGGCGGATCGGGGAGCCCGTGAACCCGTAGGCGTGGCGCAACGAGTTGATGAGGTAGCGCTCGTAGGAGAAATGGATGTTGGCCGGAAAGTTGACCCGGAGGGCGAAGGTGGGCGGCGCCGTCGCCACCTGTACAGCCGTGTAGATGCGCAGGGGAACGCCGCGGAAGGACATCGGCCGGCGCTCCAGCGCCTTCCGGAGGGCGGTGAGCAGCTCGCCGGGCGGGACGCGCCGCTGGGAATCGGCCGCGACGCGGTCCACCTGGTCGAAGAGCTCGGCCAATCCCTGGCGCTTCAGGGCCGAGATGAAGCAGATCGGCGCGTATTCGAGAAAGGGCAGCCGCTCGTAGACCTGGCCGACCACGTCGGCTTTCTGCACCATGCCCGGCGGCACCAAGTCCCACTTGTTGACCGCCACGACGATGGCGCGGCCGGCATCGTTGGCATAGCCCGCGATGTGGGCGTCCTGGGCGGTCACGCCGTCGGAGGCGTCCATGACGAGGACGGCAACCTGGCAGCGCTCGAGGCTCTTCAGCGCCATGACCACGGCGAGCTTCTCGAGCGCTTCCGATACTTTGCCCTTGCGGCGGATCCCGGCGGTGTCGATCAGGAGATAGGGCGTGTCGCGGAAGCTCACGGGTGTGTCCACGGCGTCGCGGGTCGTGCCGGGCAATGCGTGGACCAGCACGCGCTCGTGGCCGAGCACGGCATTGACCAGCGAGGACTTGCCGACATTGGGCCGGCCGATGATGGCGACGCGGGTGCCTTCCACGGCACGCTCAACCACCGGCGTCGGCACCAGCGCGCGGCAGGCCTCGAGCAGCTCCGCCACGCCGCGCCCGTGCTCGGCCGAAACCGGAAGGACGGTCGGGAAGCCGAGGCGGTAGCATTCCCCGAGCAGCGCTTCGTGCGCCGTCACGTCCACCTTGTTCACCGCCAGCACGACGGGGTGCTGGCTCTTTCTCAGTATGGCGGCGATCTCCTCGTCGAGCGGGGTGAGGCCGGACTGGCCGTCCACCACGAAGAGGATGACGTCGGCTTCCTCGATGGCGAGCATGACCTGGTCGCGGACCGCCGCGACCAAATCAGACGTCGCGCGCGGCTCGAAGCCGCCGGTGTCCACTACCGTCGCCTGCCAGCGCTCGTGCACCGTGGTGCCGTAGAGGCGGTCCCGCGTCACGCCCGGCGTGTCGCGGACGAGAGAGCGGCGGCGGCCGACCAGCCGGTTGAAGAGGGTGGACTTACCCACATTGGGGCGGCCGACGATCGCGATGATGGGGCGCAGCACGACGGAGCTCAGCGATCCAGCAGGGCCGCGATCAGCTCGGGCGCCGTGGGCTCCACGGCGGTTACCGGCACCCCCAGGGAGGCGGCCAGGTCCGCCGGCGTCATGTCGTCGAGGAACACGCCCGCGCCATCCCGGAGGGCGACGGAGGGGATGAGCACTTCGTCGCCGAGCTCGCGGTCCGCGAGCTGGGATTGGATGTCGCGGCCCGTGAGCAGGCCGGCGACGCCGATTCCACGTCCGAACCAGTCATTGGCGATCGGCGCGAGGCGCGCGCTCAGTCCCTCGACCCGGAGGCGGGCGAGGAGCGCCGCCATCCGTGGGGCGTAGAGCTCACCCGTGACCACTGTCACCGCGCGCCGCCCTCCGGCACGGGCGGGGATGCGACGAAGGCTTCGACCGAAACCGTCTTCGAATCGCCTCACCAGCCCGATGCCGTCTTCGGCCACCGCGAAGCCCTCGTAGGCCGCGGCCGGTGGGAGTGGGCGGCCGGCCAGGAGATACAGCTCGTCGGCTGCGAAGACGAAGCGAGTGCCGAGCAGCGGCAGGAGCTCCCGCTGCCAGCGCTCGATGTCGGCCACCAGGGTCCCGGCCTCCGCCGCCGTCACCGTCCGCAGCGCGGGCAGCCGCTCCCGGTGGCGCGTGAGCCCCACCGGCACGACCGCCGTCGTGGTCACGCCCGGATGCAGTCGTGCCAGGTCCCGCACAGTCCGCTCGAGATGAACGCCGTCATTCCAGTCCGGGACGAGGACGATCTGGGCGTGCATGGCGATGCCGGACTTGGCCAGCCGCTCCATGACGGGCAGGAGCTCGCGCGTGACGCGGGGACTGCCGAGCAGCCGGTGGCGGAGCTCGGGATTCGTGGCATGGACCGAGACGTAGAGCGGCGAGAGCCGCTGCGTCTCGATCCGGCTGAGGTCGTCCTCCTCGAGGTCGGTGAGCGTGATGTAGTTGCCGTGCAGGAACGAGAGCCGGAAGTCGTCGTCCTTGACGTAGAGGCTCTTCCGCATTCCCCTCGGCAGCTGGTGGATGAAGCAGAAGACGCACTTATTGGCGCAGGTCGAGATCTCCGAGGGCCGGGGCGGCTCGAGCTCGAGGCCGAGCCGCGCGCCGCGGCGCCGGAGCAAAGCGCTGCGCTCCCGCCCCTCACGCTCGACGGTGAGGCGGAGGCGCTCCTCGCCGCCGTGGAAGTGGAAGTCGATGGTGTCGCGGAGCGGATGGCCGTTGATCGCCAGGATCCGGTCCCCGGGGCGCAGCCCCGCTCGCCCCGCGGGCGTGCGCGAGGCGACGGAGGCGACGACGACGCCGGGCGCGTCGGCGGAAGCGCCGCAGGTCACGGCGCTACGCCCCCTTCCCCGTGGCCGGCGAGTGCTCGAGCTGCTTGAGGCCCTGGATCATGTACTGCAGCCCCGAGGCGACCGTGAACGCGGCGGTGATCCAGGCCAGCACCCGCGGCACGTCGGGCAGCAGCTTGAAGTAGAACGACGCCACGGCGGCGAGCACGGTCAGCATCTGGAAGGCCGTGGACATCTTCCCGAGCCATGAGGGCGCCGGCTGCACCGTGCCGCCCGCCACGTGGATGACCAGCACGCCCACGCTCAAGACGAGGTCGCGGCTGACGACGACGGCGGCGATCCAGAACGGGATCATCTTGAGCCAGGTGAGCGTCACGAAGGCGGAGGTGAGCAGCAGCTTGTCGGCCACGGGATCGAGGAAGGCGCCCAGCCGCGTCTGCCGGCCGCGGCTCCGGGCGATCCAGCCATCCAGCAGGTCGGTCAGGCTCGCCAGGCAGAATACCGCCAGGGCCAGCGCCGCGCGCCGATACACCAGCAGCGTGACGAAGACCGGGATGAGGAGGATTCGAAGGGTCGTGAGCCAGTTGGCAAGTCCCATGGCGGTGCGCGACGACCGGGCACCGATTGTAGCATTCCGCCGACGCGCCCATGGCGGAAACTGCCGAGCCGGCGCGCGTCAGTCGGTGAGCCGGTACTGATCGAGCCGGGGCAGCAGCCGGCGCGGCAGCTCCACCTGGAGCGTGATTCCGTCGGCCTCGTCGGCCCGCGCCAGCACCCGCCCGCGCTCGTAGCAGAAGGCCAGCGCCGGGCCGTCGCGGTACGGGATGCGCAGCGCGATCCGGGCGAGCCGCGGTCGAAAGGCCTCGTCGATGCGTCCGAGCAGCCGGTCGATCCCCTCCCCCGTCACCGCCGAGATCGCGACGCCGTTGAAGCGCTCGAGCAGCACGCGCAGAGGCGCGCCGCCCTCGACACGATCCACCTTGTTGAGCGCGACGATGCTGGGCCGGCCCCCGAGATCGAGCTCGGACAGGAGCGAATCGACGGCCGCCACCTGGTCGTCGAGGCCTGGATGGCTCGCGTCCACGACGTGCACGAGGAGATCGGCCTCGGCCAGCTCCTCGAGCGTGGCCTTGAAGGCGGCGACCAGCTGGTGGGGCAGCTTGCGGATGAAGCCCACCGTATCGGTGAGGATGAAGGGCGCGTAGGGCGGGGTCGACACCAGGCGCGCGGCGGGATCCAGTGTGACGAAGAGCTGGTCGGCCGCCCGGTTGGAGGCGCCCGTGAGCCGGTTCAGCAATGTCGTCTTGCCGGCGTTCGTGTAGCCGACCAGCGCGACCACTGGCATGCCGCTGGCCTTGCGCCGGTCGCGCAGCAGCCGGCGGTGGACGCGAACGCGCGCGAGCTCGTGGCGGATTTTCTGGATCCGGTGGCGAATCATCCGCCGATCGGACTCGATCTGGGTCTCGCCGGGACCCCGGGTTCCGATGCCGCCGCCCAGCCGCTCGAGATGCTTCCACTGGCCGACCAGCCGCGGCAAGAGATAGGAGAGCTGCGCCAGCTCGACTTGCAGCTTGCCCTCCATGGTGCGCGCCCGCTGGGCGAAGATGTCGAGGATCAGGGCGGTGCGGTCGATCACCCGGCGGCCGAGCGCGCCGCCCAGATTGCGCTCCTGGATGGGCGAGAGCGGGTCATCCGAGATCATGAGATCGGCGCCGTGCTGCTCCGAGAGCGTCTTGAGCTCCTGCACCTTGCCCTTGCCGAAATAGAGTCCCGGCGTCGGGGCGCGCCGATCCTGTGTGACCCGCCCGACCACCTCGGCGCCGGCCGATTCGGCCAGATGCCCGAGCTCATCCAGGCTCTCTTCGACTTCGAAGCGCGCCTGCTTGGGCAGGCGCAACGCGGCCAGGAACGCCTTCTCCCGAGATTTCACTCGATCAGCCCCTCCTGCGCGACGGCCTTGAGGATGGCGTCGGTCGCGCCGTCGAGACCTCCGGCCGCGTCCACGTCGATCCAGCGAATCTCCGCATCGCGCCCGAACCAGGTCATCTGCCGCTTCGCATACCGCGCGGTGTCGCGGATCATGGTCCGCAGCGCTTCAGCCTCGGTCATGCGCCCGCGCAGCACGGCGCAGAACTGCCGATATCCGATGCCTCCCATGGACGGCAGCGACTCGTCATAGCCAGCGGCCAGCAGGCGCTTCACCTCTTCCATCATCCCATGGGCCGCCATCCCGCGCGCCCTTTCGGCGAGCCTGGCATTGAGCCGCTCCCGAGTCTGGCTCAGCCCCGCCACGAGGAGCCGCCACGGAGGAATGCCGTGCCGCCAATCCCCGGCCGCCGTGTCCCCCGCCGCGGCGCGGCCGCGGGATTGCACTTCCAGCGCGCGGACGATCCGGACGCGGTCGTTGGGATGCAGGCGCCCGGCCGCCTCCGGATCGACCCGGGCGAGCCGCGCGTGGAGCGCCGGCCAGCCGTGGGAGGCCGCGAAGGCTTCGAGCTCGGCCCGGAGCGCCGGATCCGCGGGAGGCGCTGGCTTCAGACCCTTGAGCAGCGCCCGGACGTAGAGCCCCGTGCCGCCCACGACAACCGGCAGGCGCCCCCGGCTGCCGATCTCCTCGATCGCCTCGATCGCGTCGGCGCGGAACCGGGCGGCGTGGTAGCGCTCGTCGGGATTCACCACGTCGAGGAGATGGTGGCTGAGCGCCGCGCGCTCCTCGACGGTGGGCTTGCCGGTGCCGATGTCCATGCCCCGGTAGACCTGGCGCGAGTCGGCATTGACCGCCTCCATGGACAGGCGCGCCGCCAGCCGGACGGCGACGGACGTCTTGCCCACACCGGTGGGCCCGACGATGACGAGCAGGGGCGGCCGGCTCACCAGGTTCGCCCCAGCTCGCGCTTGATCTCGCGCAGCGACAGCCGGCTCACGATGGGCCGCCCGTGGGGGCAGAAGTACGGCGTCTGCGTGGCCGAGAGATCTCCCAGCAGTCGCGTCATCTCGTCGCGCTGGAGCGGCCAATGGGCCTTGATGGCGGCGCGGCAGGCGAGGAAGGACAGCGCCCGGTGGACGAGCGGCTGAGCGCCGTCCTTGTCCGGCCGGCCGACTTCGTCGAGGAGGGCTTCGATCAGCCGCCGCGGCTCTTCGCCCTTGAGCAGTGAGGGCACCGCGCGAATCAGGAGGCTCGATCCGCCGAAGCCCTCGAGCCTGAAGCCCAAGCCGTCGAGCGTCGGCGCCCAGCCTCGGACCAGCTCGGCCTGGGCCGCCCCGAGCTCCAGCGGCTGGGGGAAGAGCAGCTCCTGGGAGGGCAGCGGGCCCTGCGCGAGCTCTCCTTCGAGCCGCTCGAAGAGCACGCGCTCGTGGGCCACGTGCTGGTCGATGAAGAAGACCTCGCTCTCGCTCGCCGAGACGACGAAGGTGTCCTGGAGCTGGCCGATCACGGCGCCGAAGCGCGAGCCGCCGAACTCCGCGACGGCCTCGTTGAACAACGCGGGCTGGCTCTCTCCTGCCCCGCCGTCATCGACGCGCTCCGTTGCGACCGGCGCCGGCGCGCCGCCCCAATCGGCCGCGAGGCCCCGCTGATCCTGCACGACGCGGCTCGAGCGCAGCGCGTCCTGGACGGCGGTGAAGAGCGCCTCCTGGACCAGCCGTGGCGAGCGGAATCGCACCCAGGCCTTGGTGGGATGCACGTTGACGTCCACCTCACGGGCCGCCAGCTCGATGGCCAGCGCCGCGATCGGGAATTGGTCGCGCGCCAGCAGCGGCCGGTAGGCCTCGAGCAGCGTCTGGGCGAGCGAGGTGTCGCGCACGGGCCGCCCGTTGACGATCAGCGTGATCTCGTCGCGATTGCCCCGCGACAGCTGGGGCGGTCCGGCCAGCCCGACGACGCGCACGCCGCCCTGGGATCGGTCCACCGCGAGCATCTTCTCCGCTTTCTCGAAGCCGATCAGCTCGCCGAGCCGCTCGCGCAGGGTGCCCGCGCGCGGCGCCGAAAGCACGGTCTTGCCATTGTGCGTGGCGCGGAAGTGGATGCCGGGATGCGCGAGCGCGATCGCATGCAGCAGCCGCAGGGCGGCCGCCAGCTCGGCGGGCGCGCTCTTGAGGAACTTGAGACGGGCGGGCGTATTGAAGAAGAGATCTCCGGCCTCGACGGACGTCCCCGGCGTGGCTGGGACGAGCAGCTTCTCCTTGATGCCGCCTCCTTCCCCTCGCACCAGGGTGCCGTCTTCCGCGCCGCGGCGGCACGACAGCAGCGAGAAGCGAGTCACCGCGCAGATGGCCGGCAGCGCCTCCCCTCTGAAGCCCAGCGTGCCGATGGCCTCGAGATCGGCGTCCGTCGCGAGCTTGGAGGTGGCATGGCGCAACAGGGCCAGATCCACGTCCTCGGCCGTCATGCCCGTGCCGTCGTCGCTGACCCGGATGAGCTGGCGGCCGGCGTCCTTGAGGTCCACGGTGATGGCGGCCGCCTCCGCGTCGACGGCGTTCTCCACCAGCTCCTTCACCACCGAGGCGGGGCGCTCCACGACCTCCCCGGCGGCGATCTTGTTGACGAGCTGGTCCGGCAGACGGCGGATCTGGCTCATCGGCGTCCCTTGAGCCGCTGCTGCCAATCGGAGAGCAGGTTGAGCGCCTGAAGCGGGGTGAGCGAGCCGAGGTCGAGCGCGCCGAGCTCCTTGAGCAAGGGGTCGTGGGCCGGCGGGAACAGCGCCAGCTGGGCGCGGGGGGGCTTCGAGGGCTCGTCCGCGTCGAGCGCCGCCGACAGCTCGGTGCGCTCCGCCTCGAGCTCCGCCAGGATCACCTTGGCCCGCTCGATCACCGACGGCGGCAGGCCGGCCAGCCGCCCCACCTGGATCCCGTAGGAGCGATCCGTCCCGCCGGGCCGCACCTTGTGCAGGAAGATGATCTCGTCGTTCCACTCGCGGACCGCGACGTGGAAGTTGCGCACGCGCGCCAGCCGGTCGGCCAGCGCCGTGAGCTCGTGGTAGTGAGTGGCGAAGAGCACTTTGGCACCCTGTCCCCGCTCGTGCAGCTCCTCCGTGACGGCCCAGGCGATGGCCAGTCCGTCGAAGGTCGAAGTCCCGCGGCCCACCTCGTCGAGCAGGATGAGGCTCCGCGGCGTGGCGTGGTGGAGGATGCTCGCGGTCTCGACCATCTCGACGAGGAAGGTGCTCTGCCCGCGCGCCATATTGTCCTGGGCGCCCACGCGCGTGAGGATGCGGTCCACGAGCCCGATGCGCGCCGAGCGGGCCGGCACGAAGGCGCCCATCTGGGCGAGGATCACGATCAGGGCCGTCTGGCGCATGAACACGCTCTTGCCGCTCATATTGGGACCCGTGAGGATCACGATCTGGCAGGCGGCGGGATCCAGGCTCGCGTCATTGGGCGTGAAAGGGGCCGCGCCCGCTTCGAGCACCGGGTGGCGGCCGTCGGCGATCTCGAGCGCGAGTCCGTCGTCCACCTCGGGCCTCACGTGGTTCCGCTCGCGGGCCACCTGGGCCAGCGCGGCCAGCGCGTCGATCGTGCCGACGGCGCGCGCGGTGCGCAACAGGTCGGCAGCCCGCGCGGCCACGTCCTCGCGCACCTGGACGAAGAGCTCGTACTCGAGGCGGGCGATCCGCTCCTCGGCCCCCAGGACGCGGCTCTCGTACTCCTTGAGCTCGGCGGTGACGTAGCGCTCCGCCCCGACGAGCGTCTGGCGGCGCAGGTAGTCGGCCGGCACCTTGGCCGCGTGGGCATTGCCGACCTCGATCGCGTAGCCGAAGACGCGATTGAACCGGACTCGGAGCGATGGGATGCCGGTTCGCTCGCGCTCCCGGTGCTCCAGTGAGGCGATCCATTCGCGCGCCTCTCGCGCCGACCGCTTGAGCTCACCGAGCTCGGCGTTCCAGCTCTCCCGGATGAGCCCGCCCTCCCGAAGCCCGTGGGGCGGATCATCCGCCAGTGCCCCTTCAAGTAGTTTCTGAAGGTCCGGCAGCGGGGCGATCTCCTCGGCGAGCGCGGTCAGGAGCGGCGCGCTGAGCGGGGCGAGGGCTTCGCGCAGGGCCGGGAGCTCGGCGAGAAAGCCGCGCAGGCCGAGCAGGTCGCGGGCATGGGCCACTCCGAGCGCCGCCCGGCTGGTGAGCCGTTCAAGGTCTCCCACTCCGGCCAGTCGCCGCCTCAGCCCCGCGGCGGCCGCAGGCTCCCGCACCAGGGAGCCCACGGCCTCGTGACGGCCGGCGATGGCGTCTCGATCGAGCAGCGGACGCAGGAGCCATTGGCGCAGCAGCCGCGCGCCCATCGGGGTCAGGGTGGCATTGAGGATCGCGAAGAGGGTGCCGCGCGGGCTGCGGTCCTGACCCGTCTCGAACAGCTCGAGCGTTGCCACCGCGGCGGGATCGAGGAGCATGGCATCGCCCGGCACCAGCCGCTGAATCCGGCGGAGATGCGAGAGGCTCTGCCCCTGCGTTTCTTGCAGATACGCGAGCGTCGCGCCGGCCGCCTGGATGCCGGCCGTCATCCCGCCGATGCCGAAGGCCTCGAGCGGAGTGTCGCCGAACTGAGCCGCGAGCAGGTCACGGGCCGCCCGGAGCGCGACCCAGCCTGGATCCACGCGGGTCATGGGAAGCCCCAGCGCGGCCAGGCGCTCCACCCAGGCGGGATCCGCGTTCTGGGACAGCAAGAGCTCGGCGGGGCGTCTGAGCAGCGCCGCCTCGAGCAGCGCGTCGCCGGCCGCAGTCTCCTCGCCGAGCCAGAAATCTCCCGTCGAGACGTCCACCAGCGCCACTCCGAGAGTCCCTGCCGCCGTCCGGTGCGCTCCGAGCAGGAAATTATTGGTCGAGCCGTCGAGGAATTGGGTGTCCGTGATGGTCCCGGGGGTGATCACGCGCACCACCTCGCGCCGGACGAGCTTCTTCCCCTTGGCGGGCGCCTCCATCTGCTCGCACACGGCCACCTTCCGGCCGGCTCTGATCAGCTTCGCGATATACCCCTCGGCCGCGTGGTGCGGGATGCCGGCCATGGGGATCGCCCCCTCGCCCTTCTGCCGGGAGGTGAGCGTGATCTGAAGGAGCCGGGAGGCGGCGTGGGCATCGTCGAAGAACAGCTCGTAGAAATCGCCGAGGCGGAACAGCAGCAGGTAGTCCGGGTAGCGACGCTTCAGCTCCCGGTACTGCTTCATCATCGGGGTCAGCTCGGCCGGCGAAGTCACCTCAGGGGAAGTATCCCTCACGATCGCAGCGCGGTCGACAACCGATCGTATGTCGTCTCGAGCGACTCCGGCAGCACTCGGGTTTCCCCGATTATGGGCATGAAGTTGGTGTCGCCGCTCCAGCGCGGAACCACGTGCAGGTGCAGGTGTCCCGGCACCCCTGCGCCGGCCACCCGTCCCTGATTCATGCCGATATTGAAGCCGTCCGGGTGATAGGCGGCCTGGATCGCGCGCACCGCCGTCTGGATCAGGGTCACGGTCTCGGTGAGCTCTTCGGCCGTCGCCTCCTCGAAGCCGGCGACGTGACGGGTGACCACCGACATCAGATGGCCCGACGCGTAGGGGTAGGCATTGAGGATGAGGAAAGCGCGCTGGCCCCGTTGGAGGATGAGAGCCCGGCGGTCGTCGCCGGCGGCGAGGGCGCTACAGAAGATGCACGTATCGGCGGGCGACCCGGCGGTGGAGACGTAACTCATCCGCCACGGCGCCCAGAGACGATCCACTCGGATCAGGTATTGACCAGCTCGCGGAGGCGCTTCCCCACCTTGAAAAACGGCACGCGCTTCTCGGGCACGCTGACGCTGTCGCCCGTCTTGGGATTGCGGCCCTTACGGGAATTGCGATGGCGGATGCGGAAGCTGCCGAAGCCGCGCAACTCGACTTTGTCACCCTTGCTGAGGGCGTCGGTGATGTTGTCGAAGACGGTGTTGACGATCAACTCCGTCTCCTTCTTGGTCAGGCTCGCCACCTTGGCGACTTCTTCGATCAATTCCGCTTTCGTCATGAGCCGACTCCCTTCAAGAGGACCGCCCTCCACGGCTTCGGGGACTCCCCGAGACCCGCGATAACCTTGGAACCGAAATTAGCATGCCCCCTGAAACTTTGTCAAGTAGTGTGGGCAGTTAGAGGGCACCCCTGCCGGCTAAGGCATCAAGTAGAGCGGAGTCTTGAGCGAGGGCAGCATGGGGAGGAACTGCCCTGCCCCGCCCAAGCCCAGCTGGTTCTGGAGCAGGCCGCGCAGCGAAAAGGGCCGTCTCGGGTAAAGGACCCGGGGCTTCGCGGGCAGCCCGGCCCGGCGCGCCGCGGCCTCGATGGCGTCCTCCAGGCCCCCCAGCTCGTCCACCATCTTCAGCTTGAGCGCCTGCTGGCCGGAATAGATGCGCCCGTCGGCGAAGGCCAGCACCGTCTTTCGGTCCAACCCGCGGCGATCCGCCACGGCAGAGACGAACTGGCCGTAGACATCGTCCAGCAGCGCCTGGAGGATGCGCCGCTCTTCCGGCCTCATGGCCCGGGCGAAGCTGCCGACGTCCTTGTAGGCTCCAGCCTTGACGACGACGTACTCGACGCCCACTTTCTTGAGTAGCCCCTCGATATTGGCCAGCTGCATGACCACACCGATGGATCCGGTGAGCGTGCCGGGATTGGCGTAGACCTCGTCTGCCGCCACCGCTACGTAGTAGCCGCCCGAGGCGGCTACCGACCCCAGCGAGGCGACGACCGGCTTGCCGGCATCGCGAACCCGCTGGACGGCGGTGAAGATCTCCTGGGTCGGCGCGACGACGCCTCCCGGACTGTTGATCCGCAGCACCACCGCGCGGATGGAGGCGTCGTCGCGGTAATCGGCGAGCGTGCGAACGATGCCGTCGGTGTCCATCCCGCGGTCCGCGCCGATGCCGATGATGCCCTCGACCTCGATCACCGCGACCTTGCCGCCGCCGGGCAACCCGCCGTCCTCGAGAACGGCCATCAGCACCCAGACCGTCGCGACGAAGAGGACCACCACCCCGACCGCGACGCCGACGGCGATCAGCGCGATCCGGCCGCGCGCGGGCATGGCCGTTTACTCCTCTTCGTCTTCGAACTCGTCGCCGCCGCGGCGCTTGCGCCCCTTGCGGCCGCGGCCGTCCGCCGGCGCCGGCTCCTCGATCACATTGGCCAGCTCCTTCAGCGACAGGCCGATGCGGCGCTCGTTGGGATCGACTCGGATCACCATGAGCGTCAGCTCGTCGCCCACGTTGACGATGTCGGCGGGCGAGTTCACGGGCCGGTTGGACATCTGCGAGATGTGCAGGAGCCCGTCCACCCCCGGCTCGAGCTCCACGAAGGCGCCGAAGTCGGTGAGGCGCACGATCTTGCCGGTCACGCGCGACCCCATCGGGTAGCGTTGGGCCACGCTCTCCCACGGATCGGGCTGGATCTGCTTGAGTCCCAGTGAGATGCGCTTGTTGTCTCGGTCGACGTTGAGGATCTGCGTCTCGATGCTCTGACCCTTCTTGAGGATCTCCGAGGGATGCCCGATGTTGCGCGTCCAGGACATGTCGGAGATGTGCAGCAGTCCGTCCACTCCGGGCTCGAGCTCGACGAAGGCGCCGAAGTCGGTGAGATTGCGCACCTTGCCCTGCATGCGCATGCCCGGCTGATACCGCTCCTGGATCGTCGCCCAGGGATCGCTCTCCACCTGTTTCATGCCGAGCGAGATCCGCTTGGTGGCCTTGTTGACCTCGAGCACCAGGACTTCCACGGTGTCACCGACATTGACGAGCTTTGAGGGATGCCGCACGCGCCGCGTCCACGACATCTCTGAGACGTGCACGAGGCCTTCGACGCCCGGCTCGAGCTCCACGAAGGCGCCGTAGTTGGTCAGACTCACGACACGCCCCTGCACTTTGCTGCCCTCGGGGTAGCGCTCGTCGACATTGGCCCACGGGTCCGACGACTTCTGCTTGTAGCCCAGCGAGACGCGGCCCGTCTCCTTGTCGAAGTGCAGCACGACCACCTCGACCTGGTCGCCGATCTGGAAAATCTCCGACGGGTGCCCGATGCGGCCCCAGGACATGTCGGTGACGTGGAGCAGGCCGTCAATGCCGCCCAGGTCGATGAACGCCCCGTAGTCGGTGAGGTTCTTGACGGTGCCGGTGAGGACCATGCCCTCGGCGAGGACGGACAGCGTGTGCTTCTTCTTCTCTTCCCGCTCCTCTTCGAGCACGGCGCGGCGGGAGAGCACGACATTGCCGCGACGCCGGTTGAGCTTGATCACCTTGGCCCGGATGCTCTGGCCCATCAGCGAGGCCAGGTTCTTGACCGGCCTGAGGTCCACTTGGGATCCGGGAAGGAACGCCCGCACCCCGACGTCCACCGCCAGGCCCCCCTTGACCACCTCCACCACCCGGCCTTCCACCGGCGTCCCGCTGTCGTGAGCCTTCGAGATCGCGTCCCAGACCTTGATCTTGTCGGCTTTGTCCTTGGACAGGACGATGAGCCCCTCGTTGTCCTCCTTGGACTCGAGGTACACCTCGATCTCGTCACCGACCTTGGGCAGGCTGCCCGCGTGCCGGAACTCCTCGATCGCGATGGTGCCTTCGCTCTTGTAGCCGATGTCCACGAGGATCTCGCTGTCCCGGACTTCCACGACGCGGCCGTGGACCACCTCCCCTTCCTCGATGTCGCCGCTGACGCTGCGGCTCATCCAGTACTCCATGCTCTCCTCGGGGGCCTCGTCCACCTCCTTCTGTCCGCCCGCGAGGGCCTTCGACTTCTTGTTCTCCGTCTCCATTCCGCGACTTCCTCCTTGATCTGTGCCACCGGGGCGGACGCATCCGCCGCCCCTGGCGTTGAAGCTAACCCTGCTGGTCCCGCAGCTGCGCGATGGCGCGCATCATCTCCGCGCTCGCCTCACGGTACTGCTCCTTGCGCCGGTCATCGCGGCCCGCCTTGAAGTGCAGCGGCGGCCCGAAGCGTACCCGGACTTTGGCCGGTCGGGGGAGCGTGGCCCCGCGGGGCAGAGCCCGATCCGTTCCCGAAACGTAGACGGGCACGACGGCTGCGCCGCTCATTACCGCCAGCATCCCCGCTCCCGGCTTGCCTTCGCCCAGCCGTCCGTTCCCCCTCCCGCGCGTGCCCTCGGGGAAGATCAGAATGGCCTTCCCCTCCCCGAGCAGCCGGAGCGTGCTCTTGAGGGCACGGCTGTCCGAACCGTCCCGCCTGACCGGTCGGGCGTTGACCGCGTGAATCAGCCTGCCGAAGATCGGGATGCGGAAGAGCTCTTCCTTGGCCAGGAAGTATAGCTTCCGCGGCGCTGCTCCGCCGACCAGCGGCGGGTCGAGTACGCTCACGTGGTTCGAGACCAGCAAGAGCGCGCCCGCCCGCGGCACGTGCTCCTGCCCGCGCGCCTCGAGGCGAAAGAACAGGCGCATCAGCGCCACGGCGATCGGCTTCAGGAGCGTGTACAGCATCGCGCCTGCTCGACCGCCTTCTGCATCGTCTGCACGACATCCTCGATGTCTCGGCCCGTTGTATCCACCACGATCGCGCCCGCCGGCTTGACCAGCGGAGCCAGCGCCCGTCCCATGTCCTGCCGGTCGCGCCGGGCCACCTGCTCGCGTACCGCGGCCAGCTCCGCCGCGACCCCGTGCGCGGCGAGCTCCTCCCGCCGTCGCCGAGCCCGCGTCTCGAGGTCGGCGTCCAGGTAGAACTTCACCTCCGCCTCGGGCCAGACCACGCTGCCCGTATCCCGCCCCTCGAGCACCACCCCCCCGCCGGCCGCCAGCCCGCGCTGGACGGGCGTCATCTTATCCCGCACGGGCCGGAGCGCCGTCAACTGCGACGTGAGCTCGCCGATCTCCGGGCTCCGGATCTCACGCGTCACGTCCCGCCCATTGACGAGCACGCGATCGCCGTCGAGATCCACCGTCGTCCGATCGAGCACTGCTCGGACGGACGGGCCGTCCTCGGGCGCCAGCTTGGCTTCCCGCACGGCCCAGGCCAGGCCGCGATAGAGCGCGCCCGTGTCCACGAGCCGGTAACCCAGTCGCCGCGCCAGCTCGCGCGCCGCCGTCGACTTTCCCGCCCCCGCCGGCCCATCGATCGTGATCACGAGCTCCTTCTTGCGCCCAACACTCACGGCTGCTCGACCGCGCACGCGCCACCCGCCAGACCATTGAGCGCCGGCAGGAAGCCCGGAAACGACGTCGCGATACAGGCCGTATCTTCGACGACGGTCGCGCCCTCCGCGGCCAGCCCCGCGACGACCAGCGCCATGGCCATGCGGTGGTCGCCCCCGCTCTGAACCACCGCGCCCCGCAGCCGGCGGCCGCCCCGGATCTCGAGCCCGTCCGACTGCTCGCTGATTTCCGCGCCCATCCGCTCCAGCTGGGCCGCGATGCTCGCGATGCGATCCGATTCCTTCACCCTCAACTCGGTCGCGTCGCGAATCCGCGTCACGCCCTGGGCCATGCAGGCGGCCACGGCCAGCACTGGGATCTCGTCGATCAGGCGCGGGATGAGCTCGCCCCCGATATCCGTTCCCCTGAGCGCCGCGGCGCTCACGCTGAGATCGGCGGCCGGCTCTGCCGCGCCGCTGGCGCCCTCGGACTCCAGCGTGATTCGGGCGCCCATCCTGTTCAGCACGTCAAGAACACCCGTGCGAGTGGGATTCACGCCGATGTTCTTCATCGTGATCTGCGCCTCGCGCAGCATCGCTCCGGCCACGAGGAAGAAGGCCGCCGAGGAGATGTCGCCGGGCACGGCCACCGGCTGGCCGGTGAGGCGGCCGCCCGGAGTGATGCTCACCCGCCCGGGGGCCGCTGCGAGACGCGCCCCGAAGCTCGCGAGCATCCGCTCCGTGTGATCGCGCGAGAGCGCCGGCTCCTCCACCGTCACCGGGCCATCGGCCCAGAGCCCCGCCAGCAGCAAGGCCGTTTTCACCTGGGCCGAGGCCACCGGTGAAGAAAAGTGGAGCGCCTTCAAGGGTCGCGTTCCGCACACGGCCAGCGGGAGCCTGGCGCCGCCGTCTCGGCCCACGACGGTTGCGCCCATCCGCCGCAGGGGTTCGGCGACACGCCCCATGGGGCGGCGCCGGAGCGAGTCGTCGCCCGTCAGCATGCTCCAGAAGGGTTGGCCCGCCAGCACGCCCAGCAGCAGCCGCGCGGTGGTCCCTGAGTTGCCGCAGTCGATGACATCCTCGGGCTCGGTGAGGCCCATGAGGCCGGCGCCGTCCACCAGGTAATGGCCCGGGCCTTTGCGCGTGACGTTGGCGCCGAGCGCGCGGACGGCCTTGAGCGTGTTCTGGCAGTCCTCGCCCTCGAGGAAGCCGGTGATCTCGGTCCGCCCTTCGGCCAGCGCCCCGAAGAGCGCGGCGCGGTGGGAGATGGATTTGTCGCCGGGAACCTCGACGGCTCCCGCGAGGCGGTGCGTCGGCGTGACCCTGACGTTCACGACAGCCTCTCTCGCTCCCGGCGGATGCGATCCAGCTCGCGCTCCACCGCTGCGGCGTCTCCCGAGGCGATGAGGCGTTCGAGGTCAGCGAGGGCTTGACGGAACGCCCCCAGGGCCTCACCCAGCGCCTCGCGGTTCTCCTGGAAGATCTCGCGCCAGACCCGCGCGTTCGACGCGGCAATCCGCGTTGTGTCCTTGAAGCCGCGGGCGGCGACGTCGAGGAAGCGCGGGTCCATCCTGAGCACGGCGTCCATCAGGGCGTCGGCGACCAGATGCGGCAGATGGCTGACCGCGGCCACCGCGCGATCGTGGCTCGCCGGATCCATGCTGTTCACGCGGGCGCCCAGGGCTTCCCAGAACTCACAGACTCGCTTCACGGCCTGCGGGTCGGTCCGGTCGGTGGGTGTGAGGATGACGAGCGCGCCGCGGAAGAGATCCGCCCGCGAGATCGCGTAGCCGCTCTGCTCCGAGCCGGCCATCGGGTGGCTGCCGACGAAGTGTCGGGGCGCCGAGCGGCCGAGCTCCTCGGCGGCCTCGACGATGCCCGACTTGGTGCTGCCCACATCCGTGAGCGCGGCGTCGGCGGGCAGCGCGCGCCAGACGGCGGGAAGGAGCGCGGCGAGCGTGGCAACCGGCGTCGCCAGCACGCAGAAGTCCGAGGATCCGACTCCCTCTCGGAGATCGATGGTGACCCGGTCCACGACCCCGTCGCGCCGCGCCGGCTCCAGGCTCTCCGGGCGCCGGCCCACGGCCACGATTTCCGCCGCCAGCCCCTCCGCCCGTGCGGCCTTGGCCACCGAGCCTCCGAGGAGGCCGAGCCCGACGATGGAGAGGCGTCGAATCACGTGGCCTTGCTCTCGGCGAGGACTTTCTTGAGGGCCTTGATGAAGCGGCGGTTCTCCTCCGGCGTGCCGATCGTGACGCGCAGAGCGCTTTCCATCCCGAAGCTGGTCATGGGCCGCACGATGACGCCCTCCTTCAGCAGCCGCTGGAAAACGTCCGAGGCGTTCTTGCCCACGTCCACGAGGATGAAGTTCGCGCGCGACGGGGCGTACTTGAGCCCTAGCGAGCTGAACTCGTCGAAAAGGAAATGGCGGCCCGCCTCGATCATCCGCAGGCACTCGAGGATGTGCGACTCGTCTTCAAGCGCGGCCAGCGCGGCCACCTGTGCCAGCGAGTTGACGTTGAAGGGCTGCCGGATGCGGTTGAGCAGCGCCACGCAGTCCGCGTCCGCGACGGCATAACCCACGCGGAGCCCCGCCAGGCTCGCCGCCTTGGAGAAGGTCCGGAGCACCACGACCTTGCGCCCCTGCTTCATGTAGCCGAGGGAATCCGGGAAGTCCGGTCCCTGGGCGAACTCCACGTAGGCCTCGTCGAAGACCACGATGACCTTGTCGGGAACCCGCGCCATGAACTCCTCGACCTCGTGGGCCGTGACGATCGTCGCGGTGGGATTGTTGGGATTGGCGATGAAGACCAGCTTGGTCATGGGCGTGATGGCCCGCGCCATCGCCTCCAGGTCCAGCCGGTGATCCTTGAGAGTGACCACGACACGGATGCCGCCCGCCGCCTGGACGATCATCGGATAGACGACGAAGGAAGGATGCGGGATCACCGCTTCCTCGCCCGGGCGCAGGAAGCCGCGCACCACGAGCTCGATGAGATCGTTGGATCCGTTTCCGAGGATGATGTGGTCGGCCGTGACGCCGTGCCGCCGCGCCAGAGCCTGGCGCAGGTAGTAGCCGCTCCCGTCGGGGTAGCGGTTCAGGTGCGCGAGCGCCTGGCTGATGGCCTTGAAGACCCGCTCCGAGGGCGGCAGCGGATTTTCGTTCGAGGCGAGCTTGATGACGTCCGTCAGCCCGAATTCGCGCTCGAGCTCCTCGATGGGCTTCCCGGGCTCGTAAGGGGCGATCCCGAGGATGTGGTCGTTCGCGAGCGATTCCCAGGGCACTGGCATGCGCGGCTCCTTACGCGGCCGGGTACGATCCGAGGACTTTGAGGAACTGACAGCGCTCCTTGACCTCGGCCAGGACGGCGCGGACATCATCGGTATCGCGATGGCCTTCAAAGTCGACGAAGTTGACGTACTCCCAGGGTCGCCGCTTGGTCGGTCGCGACTCGATTTTCGTGAGATTCAGCCGGCGCGCGGCGAAGGGCTGAAGAATGCTGTACAGCACGCCGGGCTCGTTCTTCATCGAAAAGAGAATGGACGTCTTGTCCCGCCCCGTGGCCGGCACCGGCTGCCGGCCGATCACCAGAAAACGGGTGGAGTTGGACGGGTTGTCCTCGATCCGCGGCCTGAGCACGGGTACCTCGTACAGCCGTGCCGCCAGCTCCGAGGCGATGGCCGCCACGGTGGCGTCGTCGCGCGCCCGTTCCGCGGCCGCGGAGGTCGAGGACGTCTCCTCGGTCTTCACCTCCGGCAGATGGGCGCTGAGCCACTCCCGGCACTGCGCCAGGGCCTGGGGATGCGAGCACACCACTTTGATCTCGCCGAGGTCGGCGGCGCGCGAGAGCAGGTAATGCGCGATGTCGAGCGTCACCTCGCCCGTGATATACACCTCGGCGTCGATGAGGCGATCCAGCGTGACGTTCACCGCGCCTTCCGTGGAGTTCTCCACCGGCACCACGCCGAAGGCCGCCCGCGCCCGCTCGACCTCGTCGAACACCTCGGCGATGCTGTGCGCCGAGAGGAATTCCGTCGACGAGCCAAACCTCCGCGTCGCCGCGGCGTGGGTATTGGTGCCCGGGGGGCCGAAGTAGGCGACCGGCAGCGGATGCTCGAGCGCCAGCGACGCCGATAGGACCTCGCGCCAGATGGCCCGAACGGCCTCGGCGCTCAGCGGGCCCGGATTCAGCGCGACGAGGCGGTCAAGGATCTGGGTCTCGCGCTCCGGGACGAAGTACGGGAGGTCCTTCTGCCTCTTGAGCTCGCCGATTTGGAGGGCGGCGCTACCGCGCTGGTTGAGGAGGTTGAGGATTTGCTCGTCGAGGTTATTGATCCTGGAACGCCATTCGTCCAGGTCAATAGTAGCTCCTGATGCGCATCGGTCGGCTAACCTCAAGGAGTATAGGAGAAAGTCACGACCCACGCAAGTTGTTCAGGCGGGCCATTTCGCCCGCCGTGAGGGGCCGACAGCCTCCTACGCGCAGATCGCCCAGCCGCAGCGGCCCGAAGCGCACACGCCTCAGCCGCAACACGGAATGCCCGAGCGCCTCGCAGAACCGCTTGACCTCCCGGTAGCGCCCTTCGGCGAAGGTCAGGCTCACCCACGTGCTGCGGGCGCCGCGGCGCAGGATGCGAACATCGCGCGGCACGGCGGGGCCGTCCGGCAACGTGATGCCACGCCGCCATCGCGGCAGCTCCGCCGGAGCCAGCGCGCCCTCGACCTCGGCTTCGTAGACTCGCGGGATCTCGTAGCGGGGATGGAGCAGGCGGTTGCTGAGCTCGCCGTCATTGGTGAGGAGCAGGAGCCCCTCCGCGTCGTAGTCGAGCCGCCCGACCGGGAACAGTCTCCCTGCGTCCGGGGGGAGCAGGTCCACCACCACCGGACGGCCGGCGGGATCGCTCCGGCTG
>JBKPCB010000070.1:0-66590 GCA_046727155.1 Candidatus Methylomirabilota bacterium
GAAGCGCGTCGCGCTGTATGGGGTGGGGGAGGCGGCGGAGCTGGCCTACCTTACGCTGAAGGAGTCCGGGCTCGAGCCCATCGGCGTCTTCGCCGCTCAGCCCGACGGCCAGTTCCTCGGCTTCACCGTTCGGCCTGTGGCCGAGCTCGGCGAAGAAGAGTTCGACGCCGTTGTCGTGGCGACCTTCGACCGCCCTGAGGAGCCCGTCGCCCAGCTCTTACGGCTCGGCATCCCACAGTCGAAGTTCCTGACCCTTCGCCGGCTCGCCGGGCCAGCGGCGGGGTCCGAGGCTTCACCCAACTCAAAGGAGAGCAAGGCATGAAGGAGTTTCTCAAAGGCAATTACAAGGTGGACGCCGCGATCAAGGAAAGCGAGGCGGAAGCCGAAGCGGGCGCCACCGAGGCCTTCGAGCGCAAGGCGCTGTCCCGGCTGGGCGGCAGCATCTGCTTCGTGAGCAAGAAGAATTTCCTCTGGGAAGGCGACAAGCAGCAGGGCGAGGTGAAGCCGAAGGCGAGCCGAGCGGATACGAAAGATGGAACAGCGAAAGCGCGCCAAGACTGATGAACCTCGGGAAGCGGATCGCCAGCGGGCTTAAGGACGCGACTTTCGAGCGCGTCGCCGCGGTGGGGCTGGCCAATGCGGAGCTCAATCGGCCGCGGATCGGCCGGTCGGTGCTCGAGCTCGGCCGGGCCTCTCTCGGCAAGGGCGACGTCGCGCTCGTGGTGGGCGCGGGACCGAGCCTTCAGCGGCGGCGCAGCCTGGAGCGGCTCAAGGCCTCCGGCTTCGCCGGCACCATCGTGGCCGCCGACGGGGCGCTGGGCGCCTGTTTGCGCGCGGGAGTTGTCCCGCACGTGGTCGTGAGCGTCGACCCGCATCCCGAGCGCATCGTCCGCTGGTTCGGCGATCCAGCGCTGACGGCGGCGGGTGCGGACGACTATTTCAGGCGCCAGGAGATGGACCCGACGCACCATGGCGACGAGGTGGCCGCCAACCGCGCCCTCGTGGATCTGGTGGACGCCCACGGCCCGCGGATCAAGGTCGCCGTCGCCACCTCCGCGGCGCCGGCGGTGGTGGACCGCTGTGAGAAGGCCGGCATGGAGCTCTACTGGTGGAACCCGATGTACGACGACTACGACCGGCCGGGCAGCGTGTCGCGCCGGCTCTATGAAATGAACGGCCTGCCGTGCCTCAACGGCGGCGGCAATGTGGGCACCGCCGCCTGGGTCCTCGCCCACGCCGTGCTGAAGAAGCATCGCGTCGGCCTGATCGGCATGGATCTCTCCTACGCACCCGGCACCCCGTACGAGAAAACCCAGTACTACCCGGAGCTGGTGGAGCTGTTCGGTGACCGCCACACCGAGGCCTTCGTCCATGTCACCAATCCCCATCTCGGGGAGACGTGGTTCAGTGATCCCGCCTACTACTGGTTCCGCGAGGTCTTCCTCGAAATGGCGGCCGAGGCGACCTGCGAGACCTACAACTGCACCGAGGGCGGCGTGCTCTTCGGCCCGGGCATCGCCACGGTGCGGCTCGAAGAATTCCTGGGGACAGGGAAGGACGGCCAGCATGGCTAAGGTGCTCTTCGTCAATCCGCTGATCCGCGAGGAGGACGACCCGCGCCACGTGCCCTACGGCATGGCCCTGCTCGCTTCCCTGGCCATGCGCGACGGCCACCTCGTTCAGGTCTACGACCACAATGCCTGGCGCGCCCCGGACTCGGTGCTGGCCCAGGTGCTCAAGGCCGACGCATGGGACGTGATCGCGATCGGTGGCATCACCACCGCCTATCGCTCGATCAAGCACATCACCGCCATGGCCAGTGAGGTCGCGCCCCGGGCCCTGCGCGTCGCCGGCGGCGGCTTCCTCACCAGCATGCCGCACGACATCATGCGCTTTCTGCCCCAGGTGGACGTGGGAGCGGTGGGCGAAGCGTTCGTTTCGTTCCTCGAGCTGCTGCGGCGGGTGGACGCCGGCAATCGCGAGTGGGCCGAGGTCAAAGGCCTGATCTGGCGCGACCCCTCGGGCAAGAGCCATCTCAACCCGGAGCAGCCGCTGCTCGAGGACCTCGACAGCCTGCCGTATCCCGCGTGGGAGCTGTTCCCGCTCGAGGTGTACTTCAAGAACAGCATGGCGCTCTTCTCCGAGGAGGGTATGCTGTCGCGCCGCCGGCTGGACATCAATGCCAGCTACGGCTGCTCGCTGATCTGCCGCTTCTGCTTCCACCTGGGCATCTCGGGGGACATGAAGCAGGTGGAGAACGCGCAGGGCGAGCCCGACGTGACCTTCACCTACGACCGGAACATCCGCTACCACAGCCCGCGCTATGTGGTGAACCTGGTCAAGTACGCTCGGGAGCGCTTCGGCGTGGACTTTATCGGCTTCCTCGACGAGAACCTGATGACCATGCACCAGTTCTCGGGCAAAAAGTGGCTCACCGACATCGCCCGGCTGTGGATCGAGGACGGCCTCCAGCCCCAGTGCGTGCGCGACGGTGTGCCCCATGACCCGGAGAAGTGCTCGGGCGTCCACTGGGGCGGCACCAGCCACGCCACGCTCTGCTCGCCCGAGGTGCTGCGGGCCATCAAGCAGTCGGGCTGCTCGCACCTGGTCTACGGCTACGAATCATTTTCGGCGCGGGTGATGAAGACCATCGGCAAGGGCGCCACGCCGGAAACCAACGAGCGCTCGCTCAAGTGGACGCTCGAGGCCGGGATCCGGCCGATTCCGAACCAGATGATGGGCTTCCCCGACGAGGATTTCGACAGCCTCAAGGACAACGTGCGCGCGTGGAACCGCCTGGGCCTCAACGTCAAGCCGTTCTTTGCGACGCCGTATCCCGGCACCGAGTGGTACTACGCCAATAAGCAGCGCATCCTCGACCAGTACGGCGGCGATCTCGAGGCCTTCCTGCTCGACGTGGGCGACGCCACCCGGGTGACCGCCGTCATCTGCAAGAAATTCAATGCGGTGGAGCTCTACGGACTGCGCGAGCTCATGGTTCTGAGGGACCTCAAGCGCATCGAAGAGTACGAGAACGAGTGGAAACGGATTCACGCCCATGACACCCCCGCGCCGGCTCCGCCGCCGATCCTCGAGCGGGCCCGCGCGTAAGAAGAAAGGATTCCCGTGAAACTCGCCATCATCGGACTCGGCAGCATCGGCCGGCGCCACCTCGGCAACTTCAGCGCGATTGGGGTGGAAAGCCTCAGCGGATTCGACGCCGCGCAAGCCCAACGGGAGGCGGCCGCCAAGGACTTCCCGTTTGCCGCGATCGCCTCCAGCGTGGAGGCGGCGCTCGACGGCGCCGACGCAGCGGTAATCTGCACCCCGCCGGATTCCCACGTGACGCTCGGGCGCCAGGCCGCCGAGCGAGGTGCCCACCTGATGGTGGAAAAGCCCTTCGCCCAATCGGTCGAAGGCGTCGAGGAGCTCCTCAAGCTCTGCGATGCGAAAGGCCTCAAGGTGCTGACCGCCTATAACTGGCGTTACTGGCCGCCCATGCTCCTGGTCGAGAAGCTGATCAAGGACGGCCGAATCGGACCCATCCGTGCGGCCCGCACCGAATACGCCTACCACCTGACCATCCGCTATCCCGGCAAGGACTACCGGCAGTTCTACATGGCCGACGTCAAGCAGGGCGGAGGCTGCGTGCTCGACGAGAGCCACGCCATCGATTACATGCGCTGGCTCTGCGGGGAGATCGCCGAAGTGAGCGCGGTCGTCGAGCGGGTCTCGAGCCTCGAGATCACCACCGACGACATCGCCGATCTCACGGTGCGCTTTGCCTCGGGCACCATAGGCAATATCCACATGAATCTCTTCGCCTGGAATATGCACAGCCACTTCGAGCTGATGGGCGAGGCGGGCGTGATCCAGTGGCGCCGGTTCGACAACGAGATCCGGCTCTTCGATCCCAAGGCCAACCGCTGGGAGATCTATCCGTTCTCCTGCCAGCTCAACGACATGTACGTCGAGGAAGCCAAGCACTTCCTGGCGTGTGTCCGCGGCGAGGCCACTCCCAGGTGCGACGGCTGGGACGGGCTGAAGACCATGCGCGTGATCGAGGCGGCCCAGAAGGCGTCCGCGGAGAAGCGCTGGGTGCGGGTGTAGTGCGAGCCGAGGCACGGCCGACGAGCCGCGGGCGAGGAGCGTGACGAGGTGAGCGGTGAAATGGTTCGAAAAATGCGAGCCGAGCGAGCGTGAGCGTGGCGAGTTCGCCCTACGCTTTCGGGATCATCCCAGCGCGCGGCGGCTCCAAGGGGCTGCCGGGGAAGAACCTGCGCCGGCTGGGCGCGCTGAGCCTCATCGGCCACGCCGTGGCCTCGGCGCGCGAAGCCCGGCTCCTCAATCGCTTCATCGTTTCCACGGACAGTCCCGAGATCGCCGAGGAAGCCCGGCGTCACGGCGCTGAGGTGCCCTTCGTGCGCCCCGCCGAGCTGGCCAGCGACCAGGCGGGGATGCTCGGCGTGCTCCAGCATGCCGTGCGCTGGCTCGAGAGCGCGGCGGGGGTCAGGCCCGATCTCGTGGTGACGCTCCAGCCCACCTCGCCATTTCGCGTGGGCGCCGACATCGACAGGACCATCGAGAAGGTGAGTGCCACCGGCGCCGATTCGGGCCAGACCCTCTGCGAGGCCTCGTACCACCCGTTCTTCATGAAGACGCTGGAGGGGGACCGCACCGTGGCCCTCTTCCCCGACGGGCATAAGTACGTGCGACGTCAGGACGCGCCCGCCGTCTATCAGCCCTCCGGCGCAGTCTACGTCACGCGCTATCACGTGCTGATGGAGCAGGGGCATATCCTCGGCGACGACAACCGCGGCGTGGTGATGGGGTTCGAGGCATCGGCCAATATCGACACCGAGTGGGACTTCATGCTGGCCGAGCTCATCCTCCGCGAGGGGCGGGCGCCTATCCCTCCCGCCCGGGTGATGCCGTGGCAGCCCGCCGACTCCTGATCCTGGGCGCCGGCGGTCACGCGCGCGCCGTCGCCGACGTTGCGGCCGAGTGCGGCTGGACCGTGGCGGGCTTCACCGATCGGCCGGGCGGAGCTGCCCGACCCGACGTGCTGGGCGACGATACCCAGGTCGCCGAACTGGTCCGCTCTGGCAAAGCTGACGCGGCCGTCGTGGGTGTTGGCAATACGGCGCTCGGCCGTAGAGTTGAGCTGTTCGAGATCCTCAGGAAAGCCGATGCGGTCATTCCCAGCCTCGTCCATCCGCGGGCCATTGTGTCGCGGAGCTGTGCGATCGGCGACGGAGCGGTGGTCTTCGCGGGGGTCGTTCTGGGCGCTGGCGTCACGGTCGGGGAGAATGCGGTGCTCTACAGCAATGCCGTCGCCGAGCACGATTGCCGCATCGCCGCCCATGCCTACCTCTCGCCCGGCGTCATTCTCTGCGGCGGCGTGACGGTGGAAACCCTGGCCTTCATTGGGGCCGGCGCCGTAATTCTGCCGGGAGTCACGGTCGGGACACGCGCCATGGTCAGGGCCCGCGATCTGATCCGGAGCGATGTGCGCGTGGGAGGCAAACGCGAGTCGTGAGTCGCATCCTCCTCGTTGGCCAGTCCACTCGCGGCTACGGCGAGTTCCGCCGGCCCTGGGTGCGGGCGCTCTACCGGCGCTACGTCGCGCGCTATCGGCGCCGCCTCGTCGAGGCCGCGGTTCGGCTCGCGCCGGCTGGCGAGCTGACGGTGCTCGCGGCGCGGGAGCTGGTGGACGATCCGCGGCTGCCCGCCGGGACGCGCGTCTGTTACTACGACGAGGAGTCCTTCAAGGTCGACTCCGGCGAGCTGGCGCGGCTCACCCGTCGATTCACGACCGATTGGTGGCCTGCGGAGGCCGAGGCGCCGGAGCTGCTCCACCGCGGCGTCTGGCTGCCGGACGTCATCGCCGTGGTCCGCGGGATCGTGCTGCGCTCGGAGGTTATCGAGCCGCTCGGGATCGCCGAGCGAGTGTGGCAAGACGCCAAGCCGGCCCGCCTGGTGCTGCTCACCGGCACCTCGATGCTGGAGCGGCTCTGCCGGCTGCTGGCCGAGCGCGAACGGGTGCCCATCGAGGTGGCCGCGCCCGGCTTCGCCGCCGCCCACGCCTATGGATGGATCGCGCGGGCGCTCCAGCCGCGGGAGGAGCGGCTGAGGCTCCGCGAATTCCTCTCCTTTCCCCGTAGCGCGGTGCGGACCGGCGCGGCTGATGGCGCGCGGCGGATCCTGTTCGTCACGTGCCGCCCCCGCCATCATTTCGTCGTCGACCCGCTGACCACGGCGGTTCGAGCCACGGGAGGCGAGCCCCGTGTTATCGCCACGCCGGCGCGCGATGCGGAGCTGGCCTCGCGGCTCGAGGCGCTCGGAAAAAGCGGCGTGGCGTGCGATTACCTATCCGATTATCTGCCGCGCGCCGACGCGCTGGCGCTCGTGCGGCGCTACCGGCCGGCGCTCCGCGATCTATGGCGCAGGGTCGAGCGACGGCCGGAGTTCGCGCGAACTCTCGAACGCAACGGGCTGCCGCTGGCCGCCGTCACGCGGCCGATTCTCAGGGATTCGGTGGAGCGCACCCTGCTGGTGGCCCTCCTCTTCCAGGAGGCCGCTTTCCGCGCGCTGGACGCGCTGGCCCCCACCGCCGTGGTCGTGACCAGCAACCGGCGTTACGCGGAGCGGGCCCTCGTGCTGGCCGCCAAAGTGCGGAAGATCCCGTGCCTGCTCTTTTCCGGCACCCTCGTCATGGGCCGCGACCGGGCGGAGCTCTTCGACATCGGCGACCGGATGGTCGTCATCGGCGAGCACCTCAAGGAGCGCCTCGTCGCCGAGCAAGGCGTCGCGGCGTCGCTCATCTCGGTCGTGGGAGATCCGCGCTCCAATGCGGCGCGGCTGATCCCGCCCACCGACCTCCGGCATCAGGTCTTCGCCGACTTCGGCCTGGCGCCGGGGAAGCCGCTTCTGGTGTTTCTCTCCAAGTATGTGTCGCTGCTCTTTTCGTCGCAGGAGAAGGAAGCCTACTACCGGACGATGATCGGCGCCTTGCCCGCTCTCGGACATCCCAACGTGGTGGTGAAGGTGCACCCCAATGAGAATCTGAGCCTGCTGAGCGAGCAGGTGAGGCGGTGGGGCTGGCCCGAGGCGATCCTGACCAAGGAGTACGACATCCACCGCCTCTTGGCCGTGGCCGACGCCGCCGTGATGGTTACCTCCATGGCGGGCCTCGAAGCCATGGCCCTCGACTGCCCGGTGGTCTCGGTGCAGGCGGCGGGGAAGGACTACGAGGGCGAGTTCATGCCGCCCTATGTCAGTGAAGGCGTCGTGCAGCGGGTTGACATGGAGGACTCCGCGGCGCTGGCTGCGGCGCTGAAGCGACTCACCGGCGATCCCGACCGCCGCCAGGCCGTGGTCGAGCGCGGGCGAAAGTTCGCCGCCCGCTACGTCCACCCGGTGGACGGCGGCCTCGGCGAGCGGCTCCTCTCGGTGGTCGACGAGGTCCGCGGCGAGCTCGCGGGAGGCCGCACGCGATGAGTCCGCGCGCGTTCACGGTGGCGGGGCGCGCGATCGGTGACGGCGCGCCCGTCTTCATCGTGGCCGAGGCCGGCGTCAACCACAACGGCGACATGTCGCTGGCCCGCCGGCTGGTGGAGGCGGCGGCCGATGCCGGCGCCGACGCGGTGAAGTTCCAGACCTTCAGCACCGATGCTTTGGTGAGCCGGGAGGCGCCCAAGGCGACATACCAGCGCGAGAGCACCGGGGACGGCGAAAGCCAGCGCGACATGCTGGCCCGTCTCGAGCTCACCGCGGACCAGCATGCGGAGCTCCAGCAGCGGTGCGGCAAGCGGGGCCTCGTCTTCTTCTCCGCGCCCTTCGACGAGCGGGCCGCGGACGCCCTCGAGTCACTCGACGTTCCGCTCTTCAAGATCCCGTCGGGCGAGATCACCAACCTGCCGCTCCTCCGCCACATTTCCGCCAAGGGACGTCCCGTCATCCTCTCCACCGGCATGTCCACGGTCGACGAGGTCGAGACCGCCGTGGCGGCCATCCGCGATTCGGGCGACCCGCCGCTCGCGCTCCTTCACTGCCTCTCCGCCTACCCGGCTCCCGCGGCCGAGGTGAACCTGCGAGCCATGGACGTCCTGCGCCAGCGATTCGGCGTCCCGGTCGGGCTTTCGGATCACACGCTCGGGATCGAGGTCGCGGTGGCCGCGGTGGCGCGCGGCGCGCGCATTGTCGAGAAGCACCTGACTCTGGACAAGACGCTGCCGGGGCCCGACCACCGCGCGTCGCTCGATCCCGCGGAGTTCGGTGCGCTCGTCAGCGCGATCCGCTCGGTTGAGTCCGCCCTCGGCGACGGCGAGAAGCGCCCGATGCCTTCCGAGATGGACACGCGCCGGGTGGCGCGGAAGAGCCTCGTCGCGGCGCGGGCGATTCGCGCCGGCGAGCGGCTCACGGCCGAGATGATCCGCGTCAAGCGACCCGGCACCGGCATCCCGCCAGCCGAGTTGGAGCGCGCTCTGGGCCGCCCGGTCAAGCGTGCCCTGGCCGCCGACCAGGTGATCGGCTGGGAGGATCTGGCAGAGCGATGAGCGCCGCCATGCGAAGCGTCGCTGCCGTCACGGTGAGCCGCTCGGACTGGGGGCACCTGCGCCCCGTCCTCGAGGCCATCCGCTCCAGGCCGGGGCTTTCGCTTCAGCTCTATGTGGCGGGGATGCATCTCGAGCCCGACTTCGGTCTCACAGTCCGGGACATCGAGCGAGACGGCTGGCCCATCGCGTCGCGGATCCCGATGCTCGAAACCGACGATTCGCCATCGGGAGTGGCGGCCTCCACGGGGAAGGGGATCGAGGGCTTCGCGCGCGCGTATGCCGAGACGCGACCCGACCTCGTGGTCGTCCTGGGCGATCGCTTCGAAATGCTGGCGGCCGGCGTCGCGGCCCTTCCCTTCGCGCTCCCCGTGGCTCACATCCATGGCGGCGAGGAGACGGAAGGCGCGATGGACAATCAGATCCGTCACGCCATCACCAAGCTCGCCCATATCCATTTCGCCTCTGCCGATCTCCACGCCCGGCGGATAGCCCAAATGGGGGAGGAGGCATGGCGCATCCACACGGTGGGCGCCCCGGGCCTCGACCGACTGAGCGTGGCGACCTACCGCTCGCGCGAGGCGCTTGCAGGATCGCTCCGCCTCGACGCCGAGGCGAAGTGGCTCCTGGTCACCTTCCATCCGGTAACGCTCGAGTACCGGGATACCGCGGCGCATGTCACCGAGCTCCTGGCCACCCTCGAGAAAGCCGACGCCCAGATCGTGATGACCTATCCGAATGCAGACACGGCGGGCCGGCTCATCATCGAGCGTATCGAGGATTTCGCCTCCCGGCACCCGCGGGTGACGCTGGCCCGCTCGCTCGGGGACGAGACCTACCTCTCGCTGCTCAAGCACGCCGACGCCATGGTGGGCAATTCCTCGAGCGGCCTCATCGAGGCGCCGTCCTTCGGCCTGCCGGTGGTGAATATCGGAAACCGTCAGCGCGGCAGGCTGCGCGGGGCCAATGTCATCGACGTGGGCTATGGCCGCGAGGACATCCTGCGGGGGCTCGAGCGGGCGCTGGAGCCCGGCTTCCGCGCCACGCTCAAAGGCATGGCCAATCCCTATGGCGATGGCCGGGCCGCGCCGCGGATCGCCGAGGTGCTTCGCACTGTCCCACTCGACGCGCGACTGATCCAGAAGCGCTTTGCCGAGGGGAGCGTGTCAGCATGACCGACCTGACGCATGTCCTGATCAGGGAAGGCGCCACGCTGCGCCAGGTGCTCGAGGCCATGACCCGAAGCGGGAAGCAAATCGTTTTGGTCGTCGATGTCGACCGGCGCCTCGTTGGGGTCGTCACCGATGGCGACGTCCGCCGAGCGATGCTTCGCGGCGCCACGCTCGACGCCAAGGTCGAGGAAGTGGTCAACCGCAAACCCCTGACCTTCCCGGCCGGTCTGCCGCCCGCCGAGGCCCTCGCCGTCATGCGGGATCGCTCCGTGCGTCACCTCCCCGTGCTCGACGCCGACCATCGCGTGCTGGGCCTCCTACGACTCGAGGATTTACTCGCACCGCCGCCGCTGACAGCCCGCGCCGTGATCATGGCTGGCGGGGAGGGCAGGCGCCTCAAGCCATTGACCGAGGCCACTCCCAAGCCGCTGATCGCTGTTGGCGGCAAGCCGCTGATCGAAATCATGATCGAGCGGCTTCGGCAGTCCGGCATCGCCAGCGTGCTGATCGCGGTGCACCACAAGGCGGACATGATCCGCGACCGGCTGGGCGACGGCTCACGGCTTGGGGTGACCATCGAATACATCGAGGAGCCCGAGCCGCTGGGCACGATGGGGGCCCTGCCGCTCATGCGCGAGCGGCTCGATGCGCCCTTCTTCGTTGTCAATGCCGACATCCTGACCAAGTGCGACTTCCGCGCGATGTGGGACTACCACCGGGGCCTGGAGTACCCCGCCATGACCGTCGGCGTGTCGCTGCACCAGGTGGACATTCCCTATGGCGAGTTCACGTTGCACGAAGGCCGGGTCACACGGGTGGAGGAAAAGCCCCGCAAAGAATTCCCGGTCAATGCGGGGATCTATCTGCTCGACCCGTCGGCCATCGATCTGATCCCGGCGGGAGAGTACTTCGACGCAACGGACATGATCCGCGCGCTGGTGGACCGGGGCAAGTTCGTCGCGGCCCACCTGATCCGCGAATACTGGCTGGACGTCGGTCGGGCTCACGACCTCGAAAAAGCCAACCGAGATGTTGCCGAGGGGCTGCTCGACTGATCATGAGCACGGTCGGCATCGTCGGTCTTGGCTACGTGGGCCTCACGCTGGCGGTGACGCTGGCGCGCAAGGGCTTCACCGTTCACGGCGTGGATTCTTCGCCGCGAGTGCTGGAGGCGCTGGCGCAGAAGCGCCCGCACCTATTCGAGCCCGGCGTCGAGGAGGGGCTGCAGGCCTATCTGGGCGAGCGGCTCTTCGTGGGGCCGACGCTGCCCGAGCGCGGGATCGAGGCCGTGATCCTCTGCGTGTCCACTCCCGTCGATCCCGAGAACCACGCTCCACAGCTCGAGAACCTGAGACTGGCCGCCCGTCACATCGCCGAGCGCTGTGCCGACGGGACTCTGGTGATCGTCCGCTCCACGGTGCCCGTCGGGGCGAGCCGCGCTGTCGTGCTGCCAGAACTGAAGGCAAAGTGGCGGCGGCCTCGGCTTGCGTTCGCTCCCGAGCGGACCATCCAGGGCCAGGCGCTGCGTGAGCTTGAGGAGCTGCCCCAGGTCGTGGGCGGGCTCGACGGCGAAAGCCTCGATCTGGCCGCGGCGCTCTTCTCCCGCGTCACGCGGAAGATCGTGACCGTAGCGTCGCTCGAGGCGGCCGAGCTGGTCAAGCTCGTCAACAACTGCCACACGGACCTGATCTACTCCTATGGCAATGAGGTCGCGCTGATGGCCGAGCGCTGGGGCCTCGATCCGCTGGAGGTGATCCGGGCCGCGAACCTCGATTACCCGCGCCCCGATCTGGCCAAGCCGGGCTTCGTGGGCGGCGGCTGTCTTTCCAAGGACCCCTATATCCTCATGAGCGCCGCGGCGGCCGCGGGCTACGAGCCCTGGCTCGTCGGCCGGGCGCGGGGTCTGAACGAGCGACTGCCGATTCACGTCGCCGAGCGGCTCGTGGGGCTGATCCGCGAGACTCGCGGCCGCGCCGAGGGCGCCCGGCTCGCGGTCTTCGGCTGGGCCTACAAGGGCTGGCCGCCCACCGACGACATGCGGGGCACGCCCATCGAGCCCATGCTCCCCATCTTTCGGGCCGCCGGGCTCACCCTGCGCGGCCACGACTTCCTCGTGCGGCCCGAGGTGATCCGCAGCCTCGGCGCCGAGCCGATGACGCCTGAGGCGGCCTTCGCCGGCGCCGACGCGGTGCTGGTCGTCACCAATCATCCCGAGTACGCCAAGCTCGACCTAGGCCGGCTCCTGCCCACGCTGAAGCGGCCGGCCGCGCTCTTCGACGCTTGGCGCATCCTCGACGAGGAGGTCGTGCGCGCCGCCGGGGTTCGCTACGCGGGGATCGGCTATGGCTAAGGCCCTGATCCTCGGAGGCGCGGGCTTCATCGGATATCACCTGGCGTCGCGGCTGGCCGGGGAAGGGCATGCGCTCACCCTGGTGGACGATCTCTCGCGCGGCCGTCGCGATCACGAGCTCGACGCGCTCTGCTCCCGGCCCAACGTGACGTTCATCCAGGCCGATCTGACGAGCCCGGGCGCGCTCGACGGCCTCCCGCGCGATTGGAGCCAGGTTCATATGCTGGCCGCCGTGGTCGGGGTCCGCAACGTGGAAACCGATCCGGCGCGCGTGATCCGGGTCAATACCCTCGCCCTCATGAATGTGCTCGACTGGCTGCCCGGGCGCGGCGAGATCCTCTTCTTCGCCTCGACCAGCGAGACCTATGCCTCCGGCGTGATGGGCGGCAGCGTGCCGGTGCCGACGCCGGAGGACGTGCCGCTCTCGGTCTCGGACGTGACGGCCCCGCGGTTTGCCTATGCGGCGAGCAAGATCCTGGGCGAGGCGGCCGTGGTTCACACCGCGAGGGCGCGCGGGCTGAAATACGTCATCGGCCGCTTCCACAATGTCTACGGCCCGCGAATGGGCGCCGATCACGTCATCTCGGAGCTTTCGCTTCGCGCCGCCCGTCGCGAGGACCCCTTCAGGCTCTACGGCGCCGAGCAGCGGCGGGCCTTTTGCCACGTGGCCGATGCCGTGGAGGCGGTAACGCGGCTGGTCGCGACGGAGGCGGCCTGGGGCCGGATCGTCAATATCGGCAATGACGCCGAGGAGACCAGGGTCGAGGACCTGCTGCGGCTGGTTCTCGCGGCGGCGGCGTTCAAACCCAGGATCGTCCGGATGCCCGCCCCCGCGGGGTCGGTGGCCCGGCGCTGCCCCGACATCGGCCGGCTGCGCTCGCTCACCGGGTTCACGCCCAAAGTGTCGCTCGAGGCGGGCGTGAAGGAGACGTTCGAGTGGTACCGCGCCTCCTGGGAGCGGGAAGGAGCGCGGCCGTGAGCGACTCGCGCCGGATCATCCCCAATGCCGTGCCCCACCTCGCGGGAAACGAGTGGAAGTACGTCAAGGAGTGTCTCGATACCAACTGGGTGTCGTCGGCGGGACCATTCGTCGAGCGCTTTGAGCGCGAGGTGGCCGCCTATGTCGGTGTGCCTCACGCGGTAGCCACGGTGAACGGCACCGCGGCTCTCCACGCGGCGCTGCTCGCCGCGGGCGTGGAGCCGGGCGACGAGGTGCTGCTGCCCACGCTCACCTTCATCGCCACGGCCAATGCCGTCGCTTATTGCGGCGCCCACCCGGTCTTTCTCGACTCGGAGCGCGCGTCGTGGGGGCTCGACGCGGAGAAAACCGCGGACTTCCTCTCGCGCGAATGCGCGGTCAAGGACGGCCGCGTGGTGAACCGCGCCACCGGCCGAGTCGTCCGCGCGCTGATGCCGGTGCACCTCTACGGGCACCCTTGCGATCTCGATCCGCTGCTGGCGCTCGCGCAGCGCTTTCCGCTGGCCGTGGTGGAGGATTCCGCCGAGGCCCTCGGCGCCCGGTACAAGGGCCGGCGCGCTGGAGCTGACGGGCTGGCTGGCTGCCTGTCGTTCAACGGCAACAAGATCATCACCTCGGGCGGAGGCGGCATGGTGCTGACCCGGGACGAGGGGCTGGCGGCGCGCGTCCGGGCGCTGACCACCCAGGCGCGGGGTGACGCGCTCGAATTCGTCCACGACGAGGTCGGCTTCAACTACCGGCTCACCAATCTCCAGGCTGCCCTCGGCGTGGCCCAGCTCGAGCAGCTTGACGGCTTCATCGAGGACAAGCGCGCGACGGCCGCGCACTACGCGCGGGCTCTGGGCGAGATCGAGGGCGTCAGCGTGTTCACCGAGGCGCCCTGGGCGCGGAGCACGTACTGGATGGCCTCGGTGCTGCTCGACGGCCACCGTTGCGCCGATGTGCGCGCCTTCCTTCGCGATCTCAACGCGGCGGGTATTGAGGCCCGGCCGCTCTGGCGACCGCTCCACCTGCAGCCGGCCTTCGCAGCGGCGCAATCCTATCGGGTCGAGGTGGCGGCGGAGCTCTACGAGCGGGGCCTCTCGCTGCCCTGTTCGGTGGGGATCACGCCGGCGGACCGCGATACCGTGGTTCGCGAGCTGGTCGCGCGGCTGAGCCCATGACTCCCGAGATCTCAGAGACGGCACCGGCGGCCGCCGGCCCGCAGTCAGGCTGGCCGGAGCCGGTGAGGCGCCGGCTCACCGACTACTACACGCGCTACTACCGCGACGCCCTCGGCATCCCGAGCTGGCGCGAGCTGGTGGCGACCCGGATGGACGAGGAGGCCTATGAGGCCGGTCATCTGGCGCGCGTCGAGCGG
Organism: Candidatus Methylomirabilota bacterium; assembly: GCA_046727155.1. Lineage (GTDB taxonomy): Bacteria > Methylomirabilota > Methylomirabilia > Rokubacteriales > CSP1-6 > DASSSH01. The sequence goes on from JBKPCB010000070.1 coordinate 14,417, forward strand.
CTGCTGGGACGATCGCTCGCCGGCCTGAATGTCCTCAACGTGGGGTGCGGGACGGGCGGCTTCACCGTGACGGCGCGGCGAGCGGGCGCGCGGTGCGTCGGGGTGGACGCCGAGCCCGATGCCGTCGCGATCTGCCGGCTGAAGGCCGAGCGTGGCGGCCCCTCCGCCATCCTCGGCGCCGCCGAGGCGCTCCCGTTCCGCGGCGGGGCCTTCGATCTGGCCTACTGCTTCTCCACTCTCGAACACGTCGCCGACGTCCGTGCCGCGGTCCGTGAGATGGTCCGTGTGACGCGGCCCGGCGGCGCCGTCTACGTCCACGGGCCCAACGCGCTGGCCTGCTACGAGGGGCATTACAAGCTCTTCTGGCTGCCGCGCATGCCCAAGGCCCTCGCCCGCTGGTACCTCCGGCTCCGCGGGCGCCCCACGGGCTTCGTGGACACGCTCAACCCCCTGCTCGGCGGCCGCATCCGGCGGCTCTTCAGCGCGGCCGGCGCGCGGCCCGCGGCAGTGCCGGCGGACGACGCCTTGCCGCGGGAATCGGGCAGCCCGCTCTGGCCGCTGGTGCGCGCCTACTACCGCCTCTTCGGCGTCTCGCCGAGCATCGAGATCCTGGCGCTGAAGGGGCCGGACGCGAAGGCGTGAGGACATGACGGGCGCGGCGGTCGCGCTCCGGATGGACGACGTCGGCGCCGCCTCCAAGCGCAACGAGGTGTACGGGATCACCCGCCTGCGCGTGGGCCCACTCGCCGTGCCGTTTCCCGGCAATCTGCTTTTTCTCAAGTACCTGCCGCCCATCAAGCGATGGGGACCCTACCGCGAGCTTGACGCGCGCGACTGGCAGGCGGTACTCGACCTGCTCGCCGCTCGGGGCTCCCGGATGACGGTGGGAGTCACGGCGGGGAGGGTGGAGACCGACGGAAGCGTGACACCGTATCCGAAGAAATTCCGGGAGGCGAGCCGGCTCGTGCGAGAAGGCGTGGAGCGCGGCCTGCTGGAGGTGGCCAACCACGGCTACACCCACTGCGTGCTGCAGGACGGCCGCTTTCGGCCGCGCTGGTTCAGCGGCAACCGGGCGGACCATCGGGAGTTCTACGACTGGCTGCCAGAGGGCGTTCACCAAGAGCACCTGCGCCGCGCGCAAGACATCCTCCAGGGATTCCTCGGCCGCGCGGTGGTGACTCTGGTGCCGCCCGGCAACGTGCTCTCCCGCAAGACGCTGGCCGCGGCGGCGAAGGCCGGCATCCGCTACGTCTCCTGTCTGGGCGCCGAGCGATGGGCGCCTGCCAACGGCCTGCGGCTGGTCGACGACTCGCGCGTCATGGCCTTTCACGACCGCGACGTCGTGCGGGGCGGACGGGCGTGGCTCGACCGGGCGCTTGCGGGGGCGCCGCCGGGCGGCTTCAGAACCATCGGAGAGGTGGCCGCGGCGTGAAGATCTGCCTGGCCAACGAGTACTTCCCGCCCCATGCTCCGGGCGGCGCCGAGTGGAGCACGGAGGCGCTGGCCCGCGCCCTGGCCGGGCGCGGGCTCGGCGTGGTCGTGGTCACGCCGAATTACGGCGCCGCCGCGCTCGAGGAGCGGGACGGCTTCCGGGTGCGGCGCTTCCCGTTCCCGGTGAAGCGCCCGCCGGGCCGTGGCGTCTTGCCTCCCCGCGTCTTCCAGAACCCGCTCTTCGCGCTGTGGGCCGGAGTCCAACTGGGCCGCCTCGCCCGGGCGGAGCGGGTGGACGTGATCCACGCCCAGAACAAGCACATGCTCCTGCCGGGGCTCATCGCCCGAGCGATGTCGGGCGCGCCCCTGCTGCTCACCATTCGCGACGGCAGCCTCATCGACGCGGCGCCCATGTGCCTGCACCACGGCGACCGCCGGCCCGACGACTGCGGGTTCCGCAAGCTCTGGCACGAGTGCTCCGAAGAATACTTCACCCTCTACGCGGCCGGCCGGCGCTCGCGGCTGCGGACAAAGCTGGGGTTCCTCGTGGGCTGGCTCGATGCCTGCTTCAAGCAGCGCTTTCTGCGGCGCGCCGACGCGGTGGTCGGGGTGAGCGACGGCATCCTCGACATCTATCGCCGCTCCGGCCTTCTCGAGGGCGCGGGGCGCGTACGAGTCATCCCCACCGTCCCGCCGATGGTCCCCGCCGCTTCCGAGGAGCGTGCCGAGGCCGTCCGCCGGGCCCACGGTTTCAAGGACCGGCGCGTCGTGCTCTACGTGGGCAAGTTCTCCCCCGGCAAGGGCACGGCCGACTTCGTGGCGGCCGCCGAGCGCGTGGCACCCGCCCTGCCGGACGCCCTGTTCGTCCTGGTGGGCGACGGGCCGCTCGCTGCGCCGGCGGCGCCCTCGATCCGTCGGCTCGGCCCGCTGCCCAATGCCGAGGTGCTCGCGCTGTACGCCGCGGCCGACGTGGTGGTGGTGCCATCGGTGATCCCCGACTCGCTGAGCCGGGTAATCCTCGAAGCGATGGCGGCGGGGCGCCCGGTGATCGGCACCCGGGTGGGCGGCACTCCTGAATTGGTCGTGGATGGCGTCACCGGGCTGCTGGTCGAGCGCGCAGATCCGGATGGCCTGGCGCGGGCCATCGAGAAGCTCCTGACCGACGAGGCGCTGCGCCGCGCCCTCGGCACCGAGGCCCGGCGCCGGGTGGAGGAGCGGTTCGGCGCCGCGACGAGCGTGGATCGTCTCCTGGCCCTTTACGACGAGGTGACACGCGGATGAAGGGACCGGCCCTCGGCGTCTCCTACCGCCGCGCTCTGCTCGACGCCGAACTCGGGCGTCTCGTCGGCGGCTTCGGGGGCGTGGTGCTCGACGTGGGCGGGCGGCGCATTCGTCGCGGCCGCTTTCGCCCTCCGCAAGAGCGCGTGAAGCGGTGGATCCTGCTCAATGTAGATCCCGCCGCCGAGCCGGACATCCTGGCCACGGCCGAGGCCCTGCCGGTCCGCTCGGCGTCGGTGGACCGCATCCTCTGCCAGGAGGTGATCCAGTACGTGGACCGCTACGAGAGCATGCTGGCCGAGTTCCGGCGCGTCCTTGCGCCGTCGGGCGAGGTGGTCCTCTCGGCGCCGCTCCTTCACCGGCTCGACCACGCCAGTGATCGCCAGCGCTTCTCGGCGGGCCGCCTCGTCGAGCTGTTCGAGCGCGCCGACTTCCAGGTGGTGAGCGTGACTCAGCAGGGACGGTTCTTCACCACGCTGGCCCACATGCTCCGCCAGGCGGCGGCCCAGCTGCGCTCCCGCCCGCTGCGCGCCCTGATCGCCGTGCCGCTGCTCCCGGTCGGAGCCTGCCTCCGGGTGCTCGACCGGATGCCCGCCACCGCGCGCTCCGCCTTTCTCTCGAGCTACACCACGGGCTACGTCGTCCGGGCGCGCCGGCCATGAGGCGGCAGCGGCGGTGTCGTATGATGGGGCCTTCCATGACGGTGGCTCGATGACACCCGCGCTGCGAATCTGCACGCCCCACTGCGGCGTGGCCCCCGAGACCACCTCCGGCGGCGAGACTTACGAGCGCGAGCTGCTGGTGCGTCTCGGCCGGGCCGGGATGCGCATCGAGATCATCCTCGCCCGCGGCAAGCCTCATCCCGAGAACGCGCTCAATTGGACCGTGCACCGCTTTCCCATAGGCCGCGGGCTGCGCTGGTACGTCGCGCCGCTGGTCGTGCCCGCGGCGATCAAGCGCGTCCACGATCGCGTCGGCTTCGATCTGCTGCGGGTCCACTCGTTGCGCTATATCGGTCCCTCGGCGCTCTGGGCCCGCCGTCGCTGGGCGCTCGACGTGCCCATCGTGTCCCATCACCATCACCTCGACCCGAGCCCGCTGAACCGGCTCATCGAGAAGCGCGTCGTGGAGGCCTCGGACCACGTGGTGGTGGGCAGCGAGTTCGCACGCCGCCAGCTTGCGGCCGAGCTCGGCGCGCGGACGGATCACGTCTCGGTGGTCTACTACGGCGTGGATCCGGCCTTCGCCCCGCGCCCCCGGCGCCCCGATCTCGTCGAGCGCTACGGCCTGCGGGATCGCCAGGTCGTGCTCTTCTTCGGCGGGCTCAAGCCCCGGAAGAACCTCTTCCTGCTGCTCGATGCCTGGAAGTCGGTCGCGGCCTCGCGGCCCGAGGCGCGTCTCCTGATAGCCGGTGGAGGGCCGCTGCTCACGGAGCTCAAGCGTCACGCCGAGCGGCTGGGTCTCGGCGCCGGCGCCGTCTTCACCGGCTACGTGCCCGAGGCCGAGAAGGCCGACCACTTCAACCTGGCCGACATCTTCTTCTTCCCGTCGGCCATGGAAGGCTTCGGCTTCAGCGTGGCCGAGGCCATGGCCTCGGGCGTGCCGGTGGTGGCTTCCGACCGTGGCTCCATCCCCGAGCTGGTGGTGGAGGGCGAAGGCGGCTTCGTCTGCGACCCCGCCCAGCCCGGGCGCTTTGTCGAGCGGCTGCTGCTGCTCCTGGGCGATCGCGCGCTGCGCGAGAAGCTGGGCGCGGCGAGCCGCGAGCGCGCCCAGCGCCAGTTCCGCTGGGAGGCCTGCGTCGAGGGCACCCGGCGGGTATACGAGACCATCGTGGCGAAGTGGCGCAGCAGGGCGCGGAGCGCGGCATGACGCGGTTCGGCCGGCTCGTCGTGAGGGGTGTTGACCTCGTCAACCGCCGTGGCAAGTCGGTGGGTGTCCGGCTCGTTCGCTTGACCGGCAAGCGCTCGTACGCGATCCACCCGAAACATCTCGTGGACCAGCTGTGGCACGACTGGTACGTGCCGTACCTCAAGCCCGACGACGCCGTGCTCGACGTGGGCTGCAGCAACGGCGCCCACCTGGTCCGAGCGGCCGGGGCCTGCCGCTCGATTGTCGGCTTCGATTACGATCTGGTCCAGCTCCGGAATGCCGCGCGCGAGATCCGGGAGCGCGGGCTCGGCAATGCCCGCGTCTTCGCCTGGGACATTACCGGCGCCTTCCCGTTTCCCGCGCGTACCTTCGACGCCGCGCTGTTCCTCGACGTGATCGAGCATCTGGTGCCGCGCGCAGCCGTGCTCCGCGAGATCCACCGGGTGCTCAAGGACGACGGGCGGCTGCTGGTTTCCGGGCCCAACCGCGAGACCCGCTGGCGGCGGACGCTGCGCGAGGCGGGGCTGTTCGCTTTCTCCGACCCCGACCACAAGGTCGAGTACACGCGCGAGGAGTTCCTCGCAGAGCTGGCGGCGGCCGGCTTCGAGCCCGACGGTGACGTGATGCCGGTAGTGCTGGACACGCCCTGGGCCGGCGTGATCGATGCCATAGGCGGACTCTCGCTCTCTCTCTACGCGCGTCTGAGCCGCTGGAAGCGCGAGGCGGCGCTGCGTCGGCCGGAGGAGAGCACCGGCTTCCGCGTCGTGGCCAGGAAACGAGCCTGATGCCGGTCGGCCTGCTGCCCGCGCTCGGCGGGGGCATTCGCGCGATGGCCGAGACGGGCCAGCAGTCCCGCCTCCTCGACGGCTACTTTCGGCCGTATGTCCGCGCGTTCGGCGACCTCTTCTACTTCAGCTATCTCCCGGAGGCGATCGAAGAGTTCACGTCGGACCCTGAGCTGCTCAAGCACGTTCATGTGCTCGCGCCGAAGCGACGCATGTGGCGAGGCCGCAGGGCCCAACAGATGACAGGAACCCATAAGGAGCAGTTCAATGGATGCGCGGCGCTTCGGGTCTTCCAGATCACCGGCGTGATTCCCGCGCTGAAGGCGAAGAGCCGTTTTGGCGTGCCCTACGTGACGACCTACGGGTTCTCGTACGGCCAGCTCTCTCGATCCTGGACGAAGAGTCTGCTCAAGCGCGTCTTGGAGCGTCGGGGCCTCAAGAGCGCGGCCGCGGTCATCGCGACCACGGAGGAGCTGAAGGCACGCGCAGTCGCCATGGCGCCCAACGTCAGGGTCGAGCTGATACCCAATGGAGTGGATACAACCTGGTTTGCCCCGCGTCCTCGCGGGCCAGAACGCTCGCGGGGAAATAGGAAACGCATCCTCTACGTCGGAAGGCTCTCGCCTGAGAAGAACCTCGGCACGATCATCATGGGATCCACGACGCTGATCGCTGCTGATGTGATGGTCGGAGCGGGACCCCTTCGCAATGATCTCGAGGCCCAAGCCAAGCGCCTTGGTGTGACCGTGGAATTTCCAGGCGTCGTGGACCAGCGGAAACTGCCTCAGTACTACGCAGAGGCTGATGTCTTTGTTCTGGCCTCGTTCACTGAGGGGCACCCAAAGGCGCTCCTCGAAGCCATGAGCTGCGGGCTGCCTTGTGTCGTCTCGGACGTGCCTGGCAATCGATCGCTGGTTACCGACGGGGAGACGGGGCTGCTGTTTGATCCTCATAGCTCCGACGCGCTAAGGTCCTGCCTTCAACGCGTATTCGCTGACGAGTCGTTCGCGGCCAAGCTAGGCAGGGCGGCCCGAGCGCTGGTCGAGTCGCGCTATGACCTCAACGCGCTCGTCGCCCGGGAGATCGATCTGGTCCGGTCGGTCGCCGCTGACCGGAGCTAGCGCGTGCCGCTGGCTTACTACTCGCGGTCGGCCACCGAGGCCTTCTGGAGCGAGCACTGGGGCGGACAGTCGGTGGAGGAGCTGCTGCGTATCGCGCGCGCGTCACCGCTCACCCGCCTCATCGAAGCCCATCTGCCGCCCTCGGGCCTCCTGCTCGAGGCGGGCTGCGGCCTGGGCCAGTACGTCCTGTTCTTTCGGGAGCGGGGACGTCCGGCTGTGGGCGCCGACTGGAGCCTCGAGGCGGTGAGAGAAGGGGCACGAGCCGGTGCCCCGCTGGCCGTGATGGATTTGCGCACGCTGGCCGTCCGCTCCCGCTCCGTGGCCGCCTACCTCTCGTTGGGAGTCGTCGAGCACGATCCGGCCGGGCCCGACGGCATCGTCGCCGAGGCCGCCCGCGTCATTCCACCCGGAGGGGTCCTGTTGCTCTCCGTGCCCTATTGGAACGGCGTCCGCCTTCTACTCGCGCCCCTTCTGCGCCGCCAAGGCCGGCAGGCTCTCGAAGACGGCGGCCAGTTCTACCAATTCGCCTTCACGCGTCGTGAGGTGCGCGCGTTCCTGGAACCCCACGGATTCACCGTCCGGGGCTTCCATCCCTACGATCCGGGCCGCCTGGTGCGGAAAGCGCTTCGCGCCGCGCTCGGCCGGGGCCGCGAGGCCGAGGGTCGTGGCGGGAGCCCGACGGGTCGCGACGAGGACGCGGGACGTTCGGCGCTCAAACAATTCGCCCGCCGCTGCCTCTACACGCCCCCGGCGCTCCGCCTGCTCGGGCACATGATCCTGGCGGTGGCCGTCAGGCGATGAAGCCGGCTGATATACTGCTGCCCGTGGCTGACCCGGAATACCGCCTCGTCGACCTCGGCGACCGGCGCGTGCTGATCGTGGAGGGGCGCGAGCACCCGACGCACTACAGCGAGCGCGTGATCCGCATGCTGATCGAGCGCAAGGGCGTCGAGCGCGCGCCGCTCTATTTCCCGTTCAAGGAGACACGCGGGCGGCACTTCATGGGCCCGCTGTTCGCCTACCTGCGCCGCCGCGGACTCACGGGGCTGTCGGTGCTCGAGGTCGGCTGCTCCTTCGGTCACATCACCGAATATCTGGCCGAGCAGCCGGAGGTGGCCGAGCTCCATACCTTCGACACCGATCCGGCATTCGTGGCCATCACGCGCGCCAAGGTGGCCGAGCTCGGCCTCGCCAAGGTTCGCGACGTGGCGCAATTCACCAACGACGAGACGCGGCGGCTGCCGTACCCTGCCGCCCGCTTCGACCTCGTCCTGGCGGTGGGTGTCGTCGAGCACCTGCCGGTGCGCGACCGGCGCGCTCAGGTGGACGAGTACTACCGCATGCTGGCGCCGGGCGGGCATATCGCAGTGCTCGATACGCCCAACCGGTTCTTCCCGCTCGAGACCCATTCGGTCGGGCTGCCGTTCGTCCAGTGGCTGCCGCCGTGGTGCGCGTATCGCTACGCGCGGCTCGGACGCCCGCGCCGGTTCCGGAGCGTGAGCTACGAAGAATTTACCGCCGACGGCACCGGTTGGCACAACGCGACACTGGGTGATTGCCTGCCGTCAACGGGCTGGGCGGGGATTGTGGACGTGACCGAGGAGGCGGGCTACGGCTGGCGCTTCTTCAGCGAGACGGCTCGTTCGCGGGCGCGGCGCGCCCTCCTGCCGCTCTTCACGGTTGCGTGCTCGGCGCTGCGCGCCGTGGGAAAACCACCATCCCTTTGTCTGCCCTACCTCAACCTGCTGTTCCGCAAGCTGTGATCCGCATCGAGATCGGAGAGCGGCGCTTCCTTTTCTACCTGCTGCTATCTCATCCCCTCAAGATGGCTTGCCTCTCGCCGGCCTCGCGGCAAAAGCTCGACCGCATCAACCGCGAGGTCAACGAGGCCATCTACTCGGGGCCGAGAGCCGCCGCCTACGACGAAATCCACCGCTACGCCGAGGAGGAGCAACACGAGTACCCGGCCGGGCAGCTGATCGAGCGCGTCTGGGCCCCGGACGGCTACGGTCGGGCGCTCGAGCTCGGCGCCGGCAGCGGATTCTTCACCGCCCTGATCGCGCGGCGGGCAACGTCGGTGGTCGCCGTGGAGCCAGTGCCCGACATGCGGCGCGTCCTGAGCGAGCGCTGCCGCGCCGAGGGTTTGGACAATGTGCGCATCGTCGGCGCCTCGGCCTTCGACCTGGCGTCGCATGTGGCCGAGGGCTCAATGGATTCGGGGTTGGTCATTCAGAGCCTCCACCACTTCCACCGCCGGGAGGAGGTGTTCGAAGCCTTGGGGCGCGCGGTGAGGCCCGGTGGGCGGCTGTTTCTGCTGGAGCCGCACCACAACCTGCGACGGGTCGCGCGTCTCGCGAAGAAATATCTGCGGACCTACCGGGCGCCGGAATTCTGGAAGAGCGAGCGCAACTGGGCCACCCACGATTTTTTGACGCGAGGTGAGCTCCGCGCGCTCTGCCGGCACGGCGGCTTCGAGGAGCCGCGCATCAGGGGCTATTGGATCCCGTACTCGCGCCGGCTCGTGCCCGACGCGGGCCGGCGCTTCGCGATCGAGAGCCGGCTGGGACGGGTGCCGGGGCTCCGTCACTTCGCCGCAGTCCTGGCCGTGGAAGCACGGCGCGGGAGATAGAGCGCGCGGTGACCGCACCCGCTGTGTCGGTGCTCATGGGCGTTCATAACGGCGCGCCCTGGGTCGGTGAGGCCATAGTCAGCGTGCTGCACCAAACGGCGCCCGACCTGGAGCTGATCGTGATCGACGACGGTTCCACCGACGCGACGGGGAGCATTCTCGCAGCGGTCGGAGACCGCCGCGTGAGGATCGAGCGCCGGCCGCATCAGGGACTCACGGACGCGCTCATCCACGGCTTCGGCCTCGCGCGGGCGCCACTCGTGGCGCGGCTCGACGCCGACGACCTGGCGGAGCCCGAGCGCCTGGCGCGCCAGCGGGCGTTCCTGGATTCCCACCCGGACGTGGGGTTGCTGGGCGCGGGCGCACGCGAGGTGGACTCAGCGGGACGGGATGTGGCGCTCATCCAGCCCCCCGAAGACGATGCCGCCATCCGGCGCGCGCTCATCCGGCGGAATCCCTTCGTTCACTCCTCGGTTGTCATGCGGCGCGAGGTGGCCGAGCGGGCGGGCGGCTACGACCGGAGCTTCGCGGTGGCCCAGGATTATGACCTCTGGATGCGGATGAGCCGATGGACTCGGATGGCCAATCTGGGCGAGCCGCTGGTCATCAGGCGACTATTGCCGGGGCGCGTGACGGCGGCGCGGGACGGCGCACGGCTCCGCGCCGAGGCCCGCATCCGCTGGCGCGCGGTGCGCGACGGAACCTACCCTCTCTGGTGCGCCGTCTTCGCGCTGCGCGCCGCGCTGGCGCTGGCGGTGCCGGCCTCCGTGCGCCGGGCGCGCAGGCGGAGCCTGGAGCGCTGAGATGCCGGACAGCATCCGCGTCCTGGAACTGGTGGTATCCACTCAACTCGGCGGGGGACCCGCTCATGTTCGTGACCTGATCACCGGACTCCCACGCGAGGAATTCAAGATCTCGGTGGCTGGCCCGGCTGGCGGCCCGCTCGCGGAAGTGTATCGTGGGCTCGGCGCCGACTTTGTCGACCTTCCGCTCGATCGACTCTCCTTGCTCAACTTCCGGCGTGTGTACCGGTTGATCCGCAATCGCAACATTCACGTGGTCCATAGCCATGGAAAGGGGGCCGGCCTCTACGGTCGGGTGGGGGCGTGGTTCGCTCGAGTGCCGGCCGTGCACACGTTCCACGGCATCCACTACGCTGATTACGCGCCCGTCCCAGGCTGGGCCTACTTGAGCTTGGAACGGAGACTGGCGAGCACATCAGAAACCCTCATCCATGTATCTTCGGGCCAGGCGCAGGAGGCAAAACGACTCAAGTTGGCGCCGACGGATCGCACTCAAATCATCGTCAATGCCACGGACTATGTCAGAGTTCGAGCTCTGGCCGAGAAGCAGCCGCTGTCCCGGGAGGCGCTGAAGCTCCCGCCTGAGGGGCCAGTGCTCGGCACCGTGGCCCGCTTTGATCCAGTCAAAGCGCTCGACGTCCTGGTCGAATCCTTCGCCCTCCTCGCCCCACGGTGGCCTGAAGCCCGGCTCCTCATCGTGGGTGATGGGCCCGAGCGCGGCCGACTCGAGTCGCTCGCGCGGGCACGCGGTGTTCAGGACCGCGTGGTATTCGCCGGCTTCCTCCCCGATGCGCCTCGTTGCCTGCCGGTAATGGACCTTTATGTTTCGGCCTCTCGGCGCGAGGGGCTCCCGCTGAGTCTGCTGGAGGCTATGTCCTGCGGCCTGCCTGTTTTGGCCACCCGCGTCTCGGGGAATGAGGAGGTGGTCGTGCACGACCACACGGGACTTCTGGTGCCCCCAGACGACCCGGCCGCCCTTGCCGATGCGGCCGCGGCGCTGTTGGGCGACCCTGAGCGCCGCCGGCGAATGGGCGAGGCGGGGCGGGAGCGTGTGGAGCGAGAGTTCTCCGTGAGCCGCATGGTGGCGGCGACCGCCGCCGTCTACCGGGCCGCGGCGCGGTTTTAGTGTCGGCCGGCCGCATCCCTCTGGCGTATAATGCTTTTTGCTGCGCGGAGGGATTACTGACCGTGGAGACCGACGCATGCGCGTGCTGATCACCGGCATCACCGGGTTCGTGGGCAGCTACATGGCGGAGTACGCCCTGGCCCGGGGCGCCGAGGTGTTCGGGTCGAGCCGGTGGCGGAGCAAGACCGAGAACATCGAGCATCTCCGCTCCAAGATCACGCTGATCGAGTCCGACCTGCGCGACCTCTCCTCGGTGCGCAACCTGCTCGAGAGCTCGAGCCCCGACTACGTGGTCCATCTGGCGGCGCAGAGCTTCGTCGGCGCGTCCTGGCAGACGCCGGCCGAGACCCTCTCCACCAACATCATCTCCCAGGTCAATGTGTTGGAGGCCGTGCGAGGGCTCAAGATGTCGCCGCGCTTCCTCGCCGTAGGCAGCAGTGAGGAGTACGGCCTCGTATTCGAGGACGAGCTCCCCATTCGGGAGACGAATCCCCTGCGACCGCTGAGCCCCTACGCGGTGAGCAAAGTCGCCCAGGACATGATGGGCTATCAGTATTTCCGGAGTTACGGGCTGCCCATCATTCGCACGCGCGCGTTCAACCATGAGGGCCCGCGGCGCGGCGAGGTGTTCGTCACCTCCAACTTCGCCAAGCAGGTGGCCGAGATCGAGGCCGGACTGCGCGATCCCGTGCTGTTCGTGGGTGATCTCAAGCCGCGCCGCGACTACTCCGACGTCCGCGACGTTGTCCGCGGCTACTGGCTGCTCCTCGAGCGCGGCGAGCCGGGCGAGGTGTACAACCTCTGCTCGGGCCGCTCCTGGGCCATCCAGCAGGTGCTCGACTTCCTCCTCGAACAGTCGACGGTCAAGGGCATCGGCGTGAAGACCGATCCGACGCGCCTGCGACCCTCCGACGTCATGTGGCTCGAGGGCGACGCCTCCAAAATCGAAAAGGCGGTGGGCTGGAAGGTGGAGATCCCCTTCGAGCGCACCTTGAGGGACCTCCTGGGCTACTGGCGCCAGCGGACCTGGTCCTCCTCGCGCTGACCGCGCGCCGCCCGCACCCGCCATGAGAGTGGCGCTGGTCCACGACTGGCTCACCGGGATGCGCGGAGGCGAGCGGTGCCTCGAAGTCTTCTGCGAGCTCTTTCCCGACGCTGACCTCTATACACTCCTCCACGTTCCGGGGACGGTATCTGCCCTGATCGAGCGGCGGCGGGTGATCACATCGTTCATCCAGCGACTCCCGGGCGCGGCGGCCCGCTACCGCTACTATCTGCCGCTCTTCCCCGCGGCGGTTCGATCATTTGATCTCAGCGGCTATGATCTGGTGCTCTCGTCGAGCCACGCCGTGGCCAAGGGCGTCCGCGCGCCGGCCGGCGCCCTTCACGTCTGCTATTGCTTCACGCCCATGCGCTACGTCTGGGATCTCTACGGCGAGTACTTCGGTGCCCGCGCGGGCCTGCCGACACGCGCCCTGATGCCCCCTGTGGCCGCCGCGCTGAGACGCTGGGACCGTCGGACGGCCGAAGGCGTCCACCATTTCGTCGCGATCTCGCGTTTCGTGGCCGAGCGCATCCGGCGCGCCTACGGCCGCGAGGCCGACGTCATCTATCCGCCCGTGGACGTCTCGCGCTTCCGCTTCGAGGAAACCCAGGAGGGCTTCTACCTCGTGGTGTCGGCGCTCACCCCGTACAAGCGGGTGGATCTGGCGATCGAGGCGGCCAACCGGCTCCGGGCGCGGCTCGTTGTGGTCGGCAGTGGTCCAGAGGAGAAACGGCTGAGGCAGCAGGCGGGACCCACGGTGCAGCTCCTCGGCTGGCGGAGTGACACGGAGACGGCGGAGCTCTACGCGCGCTGCCGGGCCCTACTGTTCCCCACGCTCGAGGATTTCGGGATCACCCCGCTCGAAGCCATGGCGTCGGGCCGGCCGGTGATCGCCCTGGGGCAGGGTGGCGCGCTCGAGACTGTGGTGCCGCCGGGGGCGGCCGAGCCGCCGACGGGCCTCTTCTTCGAGCGGCAGACGGCCGATGATCTCATCGGCGCGATCCGCCGCTTCGAGTCCGACGCGGTCCATTTCGAGCCCAAAGCGCTTCGACGCCGGGCCGAGGCCTTCGACCGGCCGTTGTTCAAAGAGCGCATCCAGGGTTACCTGCGCGCACGGCTGGCGGAGCATGCGGGATGCTGAAGGCGTACTCGCGCCTGCTCGAGCAGCTCATGCTGGTGGGTGACCTCGTCCTGGTGGCCAGCGCCTGGCTGCTCGCCTACGTGCTCCGCTTCTACGTTCTGGCGATTCCACGGCTCCGGTTCGCAGAGATCCCGCCGGTGGGTCCCTACCTGCTGCTGCTGGTGCCCATCCTCGTCGTGTGGGGGGCTTCTTTCCGCGCCTTCGATCTCTATCGCCCGCGGCGCATCGGCTCGCACCTCTCGGAGGCCGCCGACATCGCCAAGGCGTCCAGCATGGGCGCGCTGGTCCTGGTGGCAGTGATGACGTTCTTCTTCCGCGAGTACGACTACTCGCGCGTCGTGATCGTCTACTTCTGGGTGCTGTCGATCGGCCTGGTCTGGTTTTCCCGCGCTGCGTTCCGGGAAGTGCTGCGCTTTGCTCGCCGCCATGGCTACAACCTGCGCTACGCGGTGGTCGTGGGCAGCGGCGAGCTGGCGACGGCGGTGGCCCAGCGGATCGAGCGGCGCCCGGACGTCGGCATCCAGATTCTCGGCGTGGTGAGCGACGAGAAGGAGGCGACCGGCGGAGCCCGCCGGCTCGGCGGCTACGCCGATCTGCGGGCCGTGCTCGACTCGAATGCGGTGGATCACGTGATCCTCACGCTCGCCCACGAGGACTACGGCCGGCTGCCCGGGCTGCTGGAGGCCATCGGCGACGAGCCGGTGACCATCCATGTGGTCCCGGACCTCTTCCGCTTCACGTCGCTGCGGGGCGGCGTGGAGGAGTTCGAGGGGATGCCGTTCGTCCATCTGCGCGACTCGCCGCTGCACGGCTGGAACCAGCTGGCGAAGCGCGTCTTCGACGTCGCCTTCTCGCTCGGCGGCCTGCTGCTGCTCTCGCCAGCGTTGCTCGCGCTCGCCGCGGCGGTCAAGCTCACGTCGCCGGGACCAGTGCTTTTCGGCCAGGAGCGGATGGGGCTCGACGGACAGCGCTTCCGAATGCTCAAGTTCCGCACCATGCGGGTGGACGCCGAGGCCGCCACCGGGCCCGTCTGGGCGCCGCCCAACGATCCACGGCGCACGCCTATCGGCGCCTTCCTGCGCCGTTTCAGCCTCGACGAGCTGCCGCAATTCATCAATGTGCTGCGGGGGGAGATGAGCGTGGTGGGCCCCCGGCCCGAGCGTCCGGTGTTCGTGGAGCGCTTCAGGCAGACCGTGCCGGGCTATATGCTCCGCCACAAGGTCAAGTCTGGCGTGACGGGGTGGGCCCAGGTCCACGGGCTACGCGGCAATACCTCGCTGGAGAAGCGCATCGAGTACGATCTGGAGTACATCGAGCGCTGGTCGTTCTGGCTCGATCTCAAGATTATCGGCCTCACCGTCACGCGGGTGCTCTTCGACCGGAACGCCTATTGACGTGACCGCGCTCCGGCGCATCCTCTTTGCGGCATTCGTCCTCGGTCTCGGCCTGTCCATCACGCTCTCCGAGACGGCGCTCGCGCTGCTGACTCTGCTGTGGCTGTGGACGCTCAGGGCGCCGCACGCGCGCGCCGCCGCGCTATGGCCGCTCCTGCCACCGGTGCTGGCATTCGGCGGCGTCACGGTGCTCTCAGCCCTCGCCTCGGGCCATGCCGGCTCGAGCCTCGGTGCCGCCAAGGGTCTGCTGCTGGTCGCCGCGCTTTATGTCACTGCCAACATCGTGAAGGGCCACACCGCAGCCGACCGCTTTCTCTGGGCGCTGGCGCTCGTCGTGGCGGTGGCCGCCGCCGTGGGACTTCTGCAGGTGAGCCTCTGCCCGGCCTCGCCGGCGCCCGAGCTGTCGCCCCGATGGCTCTACCATCGGTGCGACCGGGCCCGCGCTTTCTTCAGCATCTACATGACCCTCGCGGGGATTCTGACCATGGTGCTACTGGCCACTCTGCCGCGGGTGCTGCCCGGGCGCGCGTTTCGGGCCTGGGCGCTGCCGCCGTGGTTGATCTCGCTGGCCGCGCTCATCGCGACCTTCACGCGGGGGGCCTGGGCTGGCTTCGCCGCCGGGGCGATGGCGCTGTTGCCGGCGGCGCGACCGCGCACGCGATGGCTCATCGTTGCCGGGCTGGTCGCCTTGGTGGCGGCGCTGCTGGCCATGCCTTACGAGGTTCGAGTGCGGTTCCTCACGTTGAACGAGCTCCGGCACCGTGTCCTTACGATGGCCGATCCCCATGAGGCCGGCGTCACCGAGCGCCTTTACATGTGGCGGAGCGGGCTGGCCATATGGCGCGAGCACCCGCTGCTCGGGGTGGGGCCGGGCGGCGTCAAGCGCGAGTACGTCAACTATGCGTTGCCCGAGGCGGTCAAGCAGCGCACGGGACACGTGCACAATACCCCGCTCCAGATTCTCGTCGAGCGGGGCGTCCTCGGGCTCGCGGCCTGGCTGTGGCTGTTCGGCGCCTTCTATCTCCGGGCGATCGGACTGCTGCGGCGGCTGCCTCGGGAGGCCGCGCGGGAGCGCGCACTGGTGGCCGGAAGCCTGGCGGCGATCACAGGGTTCCTGATCGGGGGAGTGTCCGAATACAACTTCGGCGACACCGAGGTGGTGCTGGTCGCGTGGACCCTCATCGCGCTGCCCTTCGTGGTCGAGGCGGGGGAGCGGATGCCATCCCCGGGCCAATGACATCCGTGGATGGCGGGACTGACCCGGCCGGCGTCTCGGTCTCCTCGAGGCAGGCCGGACTCGGGCTCCTGCTCGTCCCGCTCCTGGCGCTGCTGAGCCACGGGCTGCCCCAGGATTACCCCGTCTGGGCCGCCGTCAAAGTCGTGTTCGCCGGGCTGACCGTGGGAGTCGTTCCCGGCGCGCTGGTCGTGCTCGCGGTGCGGCCGTGCGCCAGCCTCACGCTGCTCGAGGTATTCGGGATCGGCGTGGCCGTCAGCCTGGGCTGGATCCAGCTAGCCACCGTGATCAGCCTCACGCTGCACATCCCGGTTTCGGCGATGGCCATCGCGTGGGCGGGAACGGCGGCAACCGCGGCCGCGGTGCTCGCGATACGGAAGCCGCGGGACTCGCGTTGGGCCGTGCGGCTGGACACGCGCGAGGCGGTCATCGGCGGGTCGCTGCTCACGCTGGCGGTGCTGCTCTATCTGAAGGGCGCCCCATTCCTGACATGGGACGACCAGGTGCACGCGGCGCTCGTCCGCCGGCTGGCCTACGTGCGACATCCGGCACTGGACAATCTGCATTTCCTCCCGAATCTGGTCTTCACCTATCCGTTTCCCGGCACTCACTTCCTCATGGCGCTCGTCAGCCAGCTGGGCGGCATCGACGCGCTGTTCGTGTTTCACAAGCTCCGGTTCCTCTGGGGTGTGGCCGCCTTGACGTTTTTGTATCTGATCGCGCGCCGGGTGTTCGAAGACTTGCGACTGCCCTTCGTCGTCGCCGCGACCGCGATCCTGTTCGTCCTCAACGGCTCGTTCGGCGACGGGCCGGATCTCGACTGGGGCCAGCTGGCGCCGCACAGCAATCCGGCCGACGTGGCGCTGAGCGTGCTGCTGCCCGCACTCCTCGTGATGGCGCTCTACTTTCTCGGGGCCGAGGGCAGGCGGACGTCGGCGTTCTTCCTCGTCGGCGGGTTCGCGGTCGCGGCCATGTTGGCAATGGTGCAGATACGCAGCATCGCGCAGTTCCTCGTCTATCTCGGCTGCTTCATGGTGGCGGTCCTGATCTTCGGACGCGACCGGAGGTATCTCGCGAGATGCGCGCTTCTCATCGGGGGAACGGTCGGAGTCGTCGCGGCCTACCTGTTGTTTTATCAGCTGACCGTCCCACACATCTCGGCCGCCGTGGACGTGCATCGGACGGCGATGCTGGCAGCGGCGCGGAGTTTTTCCCCGGCGCATTGGCTCTCCCCGCCGCTCGAGCTCGTGCCCGGTTTCGACTCGCTCTTCTGGAGCTGGCACCCGTTCATGCTCATCGCCAGCCCGCTCCTGCTGCTCGTCTTCCGCAAGAAGCCCTTGATGCTATTGGTGGGCGCGAGCATCTTCGCCTATCTCCTGCTGATCCGGGTCCCGGCGCTGACCCTGCTCTATGCCTATGCCACGCATTTCGAGATTCTGTCCTGGCCGGTGCGCAACGTGGGCATCTTCACCTATCTGCTGACCGGGGCATGCCTGTACGTGATCGCTGCAAACCTGGCGCGGATCCGACAGCGCGTTGTCGCCCTCACCGCCGCGGCCGGGATCGCCCTGGCCCTGGCGCTCACATGGAGCCGCGGGACGACGGTCTTCGTGGCCCAACGAGATCTGTTCTTTCTACCGGTCATCCTGATGTACGGAATCGCGCTTGTCGGCCTGCGGAGCCCGGAGAGGGACGCCTCCGGCGTGCGGGCCGAGGCCGAGACGGCCGGCCCCGCGTGGAAAGCACCGTTCATCGTGCTATTGGGTTTGCTGACGCTCCTCACCTCTATCCCGAAGAGCTCTCCGCTGGCCCTCGGGGCCCTTCACGACGGGATCGAGGCGTTCGCGTACTCTTCAAACGTTCCGTTGACTCCGAAGGCCTTGCTGACTGGGCTTCGATGCGTGGACGCGGAGAGGGCGGACCTGCCGCTTCTCCCGGTGGCCGGATCGCCGAAGAGCCTGAAGGCGCGCTACCCCTCATGCCCACCCAGCACCGGCCTGGTCCGGTGGTCCGAAACGGCGCTGGGCGAGGATGCGCTCGTGCTCGCGGACGCGACCGATCTCTACGCGCTCTCGGTGTTCATCCCGCAGCACGTGCTGACGGGCCTGCCTTGGAGGAGCCTGCCGATTTCCTGGGGCGGAGAGTACGTGCGGGGACTGTTTCCGGCGTACTTCCGGGCATTCGACCTCGCGATGCGGGAGCATGGGACGCAGCCGTTCTTCAACGAGCGCGAGTCCTCGGAAGAGAAGCTGGCCTTCCTGCAGACCGTCGGGATCACTCACATCTTCGTTCATGCGGCCCAGAGCACGGTCGTCGCGCCCCTGGTGCTTGACCGAACCGCCCTGCTTCGGAAGCTCTACGACGACGGCGAGTGGGCGGTCTATGAAGTTGTCGCCCGGAGGGGCGGACGCGCGTAACAGTCAGGCGGGGCTAGTACACCGCGTACGGTTCGGTGGAAGACCTGACCTTGACGAAATACTGCTTGAAGGTGTCCAGATCGGTGTCGGAGACGAGATCGGATACCATCACGCAGAGCAGTCCCTGCTGGCGCCACACGATGAGGCTGAAGCCGTTCTCCTTCCGGAGCAGCGGCCGCCAGCGATCGACCTGGACTCGCCCGCGCTCAGGCACCACGACCTTGCCTGCCGGCAGGATCACGTAGGTCACCGTGTGGCCGCGCGCGTCTTCATAGGCCAGCTCGATGCCGCGGCGGCCCTCGAGGTAGGTCGGCTTGGCATTGATCAGCTGGATGTCCTCGTCTCCCGTGAACACCCAGTTCAACGCGACACCGCTCTCCTCCATGGCGCGGGGCAGGGCCGCCGGCACCACGTCGGAGCGGGACTCGCCCCAGAGGATGTTGCGGGCGTGCTCGGACATCACGGCCCGCGAGACGAGCTGGAGCGGATCGCCGGCTGTGGTGGTCGTCAGGGACGGCGCGATCCACAGCATCGCGATCATGGCCGTGGCCAGCGACGAGACCGCCGGGGCGAGCCAGAGGGCCCACCACGAGCGCCGCGGGGTGTCCGGGAGCAGGGCTTGGACGATGGCCGCGCGCAGCGAGGCGGGCGCCGGGTAGCGCGGCAGCCGCTCCCGCAGCATCCGGCCCAGCTCTTCGTCGCCGTGTCGATCGTCGGTCCCGCTTGTCATCGCCTCACGCCTTCGATCCCGTGTCGTAGTCCTTCAGGTGCGTCCGCAGCCGTTCCTTCGCCCGGAAGATGCGCGACTTCACCGTTCCGACGGGGCAGTCCATGATGCGTGCCACGTCTTCCAGGGCCAGACCTTCCACTTCGGCGAGCAGGAGCGGCGTTTTGAACTCTTCAGGCAGCCTGGCCAGCGCCCGCTCGAGATCCATGTGGACCCCGGCGACCCCGCTGTCCTGCGCCGGCGCGTCGTGGAACATCGGCGACTCGCCTTCCGGGACCCCGTCCTCGGAGAGGGCCGCCTCGCGCTCCCGCAACCGGTAAAAGGTCAGGAAGGTGTTTCTCAGTATCTGGAACAACCAGGCGCGCAGGTGGGTTCCCGGCTGGAATCGGTGGGAGAACCGCATGGCCCGGACGTAGGTCTCCTGGACCAGATCCTCGGCTTCCGAGCCGTTGCGGGTCAGGTAGACGGCGAGGTTATGAAGGGCGTCCAGATGCTGAAGGGCCTGTTGCCGGAACTCGTCGTCCGCCACGGGAGGCTCGACCGGCCTAGCCTTCGAACCAGCGGCGGGGAAGGCCGGACTCGGCCACTTCGTGCTCGTCCTCGAGAGCCGCCAAGAGCTCCTGGATCGTCTGGTAGAGCACGGGATGCTCCAGCTCCGGCGCCAGGTCGGCGAGTGGCTGGAGTACGAAGCGGCGCTCGTGCAAGAGCAGGTGCGGGATGTGGAGCTGATCGGGGCCGCTGATCACGCGGTCGCCGTAGAGGAGGATGTCGATGTCCAGGGTTCGCGGCTCATAGCGCTGGTCCTCGGGGGTTCCCGGCCCGCGGCGGCGCCCGAGCCCACTTTCGAGCTCCTGGAGGCGCCGGAGCAGCGCGAGCGGATCGAGCTCCGTCTCCACCGCGACGACGCAGTTGAAGAACCAGGACTCATGATCGGCGTGCTCTCCCGGACGCTGCTCCCAAGGCTCGGTCCGATAGAGCGGCGAGGCGTCCACGAAGCGGAGCTCGGGCATGGCGCGCAGCCGGTCAACGGCCTGGCGCAGCCAGTCGAGCCGATCTCCGAGATTGGAGCCCACTGACAAGAAGACCCGCGGCATCAACGTCCCTCCCGTCGTCGGCTGATCTCGACACCGGGAGTGCCTTGCAGCCCCTGCATGGGCGGGGTCAGCTTGCGCACCCGCACGCGAACCTCCTCACAAGGGAACTCCGCCAGGAGCATCTGCGCCAGGCGTCCGGCCAGTCGCTCGAGCAAGTTCACCCGCTCCTTGGTGCAGACCTCGACGATCCGCGCCGCCACCACCCCGTAGTCGATGGTCGTGCGCAGATCGTCGGAGGTCGCGGCGGGACTCAGGTCCAGGCTCAGCTCGGCGTCCACGGAAAACCAGGCGCCCACCGTCTGCTGGGCCTTGGTGACGCCGTGGTGGCCGTAGAAGCGAACGTCTTCGAGGAAGATTTTATCAGAGCTCAGAGCTTGAGGCTCCGCAGCCGCTCCATCGCCTCGCGCAGCCGCTTGGCGTCGATGGTGAGGGCAATGCGATAGAACCCCTCTCCCGACGGGCCGAAGCCCACGCCCGGCGTGACCACGCATCCCGCCTCCTCCAGCAGCCGTGCCGCGAAGGCCCGCGAGTCCAGCCCGCCCGGCACGGGAGCCCAGACGAAGAAGGCGGCCTTGGGAACATCCACCTCCCAGCCGAGCGACTTGAGCCCGGCGACGACCACATCGCGCCGCTCCTGGTAGGTGCGCCGGTACTGCTCGGCTATATCCTGAGGGCCCGTGAGGGCGGCGATGCCCGCCTCCTGCACCGCCTGGAAGACGCCCGAATCCACATTCGTCTTCACCCTGCCGAGTCCCGCGACGGCCACGGCATTTCCCGAGCAGAAGCCGATGCGCCAGCCGGTCATGGAGTAGGTCTTGGAGAGGGAGTGGAACTCGACGCCGACCTCCAGGGCCCCCGGGGTCTCGAGAAACGAGGGCGGCCGGTAGCCGTCGAAGCGCAGCTCCGAGTACATCGCGTCGTGGCACACCAGGATCCCGTGGCGGCGTGCAAAGGCGACGACCCGCTCAAAGAAATCCTTCCCCGCGACGGCCGCGGTAGGGTTGTTGGGGTAGTTGAGGTACATGAGCTTTGCCCGCCGTGCCACGTCGGCGGGGATGGCCTCCAGGTCGGGCAGGAAGCCGTGGTCGCGCCGCAGCGGCATGAAGTGGGGCTGGCCTTCCGCGAACCAGGTGCCGGCGGCATAGACCGGGTAGCCCGGATCCGGCACCAGCACCACGTCACCCGGGTTCACGAAGGCCAAGGGCATATGCGCCGTGCCTTCCTTGGAGCCGATCAGCGCGAGCACCTCGGTCTCGGGGTTGAGCGCCACGCCGAAGCGTTGCCGGTACCAGGTCGCGACGGCCCGCCGGAACTCGAGCAGGCCCTCGTAGTCGGGATAGCGGTGGCTGGCGGGATTCTCGGCGCCCCGCTTGAGGGCCTCGATGATATGGGACGGCGTGGGCAGGTCGGGATCGCCGATGCCCATGTCGATGAGGTCCACGCCGCGGGCGCGCGCCTCCCGCTTCTTCTTGTCGATCTCCGCGAAGAGATAGGGCGGCAGTCGCTTCAGGCGCTCCGCCATCTCAAATGGCCTCCGACTCTCGCTCACTCCGCTCTCCTAGATCTTGATGACGGGATTCTTCAGGCCGCCGATGCCTTCGATGCGCACCTCGACCTTGTCCCCGGGCTGCATGGGCCCGATGCCGGCAGGGGTGCCCGTGGAGATGAGATCGCCGGGGAGCAGCGTCATGATCGCCGACACTCGGGCGACGAGGTCTTCGACCGGGAAGATGAAGCTCTTGGTGTTCGACGCCTGCCGGCATTCCCCGTTGACCCATGTTTCGATGTCCACACCGTTGGGATCGATGTCGGTGGCGATGCAGGGACCGACCGGGCAGAAGCTGTCGAAGGCCTTCGCGCGCGTCGGCTGGCCGTCGCGGGCCTGCAGATCCCGCGCCGTGACGTCGTTGAGGCAGGTGTAGCCCAGAACGTAGTCGCGGGCCCGCTCCGGCGGCACCGAGCGGCAGCGCTTCTTCATGACGATGGCTAGCTCGCCCTCGTAATCCACGCGCTGGGCCTGCGGCGGGAAGACGATGGGGTCGTCGGGCCCGCAGAGCGCGGAGAGCGGCTTGAGGAAGAGCCTCGGCTCGGTTGGAACGGGGAGGTTCATCTCCTCGGCGTGATCGCGGTAATTGAGTCCAACCGCCACGATCTTGGTGGGCGCGACCGGCGCCAGCAGCACCGCCTGGCTCAGCGCGTACTTCTTCCGAGCCTTCTTGAACGTGCCGTAGGGCGTGCCTGCGTACTCCAGGATGTGCGTGCCATCGAGGACGCCGTAGCGCGTCTTGCCGGCGGCCCGAAACCGGACGATCTTCATGTCTCCCTCCGGCGGCTTCCGATCACGGCTACGCCAGGCCCAGCACGTCCTGCATGGAGTAGAGGCCCGGCCGCGCGGTGGCGATGAAGCGGGCGGCGCGGAGCGCGCCCCGGGCCAAGGTGTCCCGGCTGTGGGCCCGGTGCGTGAGTTCCAGCCGCTCGCCGAGAGCGCCGAAGCTCACCGTGTGCTCCCCGACCACATCGCCCGACCGGAGCGAGGCGATTCCGATCTCCTTGCGCGTCCGCTCGCCCGGCAGGCCGTGGCGGCCGTACACGGCCGTCTTGGCCAGGTCCCGCCCCAGGGCCTGGGCCACGACCTCGGCCATGCGGAGCGCGGTCCCGCTGGGGGCGTCCTTCTTGAAACGGTGGTGGGTCTCGGTGATCTCCACGTCGTAGTCGTCGCCCAGCATTCGCGCCATGTCGGCGAGGACGCGGAAGGCGACGTTGACCGCGACGCTCATGTTCGGCGACAGGAGCACGGGTGCGTCTTTGGCCAAGCGCTCGATCTCCTCGAGCTGGGCCGCCGAAAAGCCCGTGGTCCCGATCACCGCACGGCCGCCCAGACGGGCGACCAGGCGCAGATGGGCGAGGCTGGCGTCGGGCACGGAGAACTCGATCAGGATGCGGTCCTTGCCGAGGGCGCCATCGGGGTCGGCAGTGATGGGCACGTCGAGGCGCCCGACGCCCGCCGTCTCGCCAGCATCCTTGAGGAGGGTCGGGTGCCCGGGCCCTTCCAGCGCCGCCACCAGGCGCAGCTCCTTGTCGTCCTTGAGCAGCGCGACGAGACGGCTTCCCATCCGGCCGGCCGCGCCGGCGATGACCACGTCCGCCATGGGAGTCCGGGTCAGCCCTTCAGCAGGCCGTGCTGAACGAGGACGGCTTTCAGGCGCTGGCGGTTGGGCTCCGTCATGGGGCACATCGGCAGGCGGAACTCGGGCGCGATCATCCCCATCATCGCCATGGCTTCCTTGACCGGGATGGGATTGGTCTCGATGAACATGGCCCGGCTCAGCGGGAAGAGCTTGAGGTGCAGCTCACGGGCCAGCTTCCAGTCGCCGGCCAGGGCCGCGTGGGTCAACTCGGCGGTCTCGCGCGGGACGAGATTGGCGATGACCGAGATCACGCCGCGCCCCCCCACGGACATGAGCGGCAGGGTCAGGTTGTCGTCGCCCGAGAGCACGCAGAAGTCGGACCCGCACGCCAGGATGACCTGGGTCATCTGGTCGAGAGAGCCCGAGGCCTCCTTGACGCCGACGATGTTCGGGCAGTCCTTGGCCAGGCGGGCCAGCGTGTCCGTCTCAACGTTCACCGCCGTGCGGCTGGCGATGTTGTAGACGAGGATCGGGATTTCAACGGCCTCCGCGACGGCGCGGAAGTGCCGGTAGAGGCCCTCCTGCGTCGGCCGGTTGTAGTACGGGTTGACCACGAGGGCGCCGTGGGCGCCCGCCTTCTTGGCGTGGCTGGTGAGGTCGATGGCCTCCGCAGTCGAATTGGAGCCCGTGCCCGCGATCACCGCGATCCGCCCCCGCGCCGCCTCGACAACGAGCTCGACAACCCGCTTGTGCTCGTCGTGGCTCAGCGTCGGCGACTCGCCAGTGGTGCCGCAGGGAACGATCGCGTCGGTTCCGTGCGTGACGTGGAACTCCACCAGCTCGCGGACCTTGAGCTCGTCAACCTTGCCATTTCGGAACGGGGTGACCATTGCGACGATCGAACCCTGGAATGTGGCGCGCATGGCTGCCTCCTTAATATACGCTCGCCTCGGACGGCGGGGCCTCTCCGTATCGCTCGCCTCGCACGCTGGGGACCCAGCCCCCGGCCGTGCTGCGGCTCGCCCTGCGCCCGCGACGTCCTGCGGCTCGCCCTGCCATTACTCGAGCGACTCGCCGGTGATCAGGTCTTCGTACGTCTCGCGCCGCCTGACGATGCGGAACCGGTCCCGCTCGACCAGGACCTCGGCGGCGCGGGGACGGGCATTGTACTGCGAGGACATGGCGAAGCCATAGGCGCCCGCGCTCATCACGGCCAGGAGGTCCCCGGCGGCGATCTCCGGGAGCTCCCGGTCCTTGGCGAGAAAATCGCCCGACTCGCAGATCGGGCCGACGACATCCATCGCGACGCGCGGACCGGCCGTCTCGCGGACGGGCCGGATCTCGTGGAAGGACTCGTACAGGCTCGGCCGGATCAGATCGTTCATCGCCGCGTCCACGATCAGGAACCGCTTCTCCGGGGTCCGCTTCGGGTACAGCGCGCGGGTGAGGAGCGCCCCGGCATTGCCCACGATGGCGCGGCCCGGCTCGATCAGGACTGTGGCTCCCAGCTCCTTGAGCACCGGCAGGAGCGTGGCCGCGTACTCCTCTTCGGACGGCGGCCGCTCGTCCTTGTAGCGGATGCCCAACCCACCGCCCACATCCACGATCTGGACCTCGATCCGGCGCTCGCGCAGCTCTTTGACCAGCGCGGCCACCCGCGCCATGCTGTCGGCGAAGGGCGAGAGCGCGGTGAGCTGCGAGCCGATGTGCATCTGCACGCCCAGCACCTGCAGCCCCGCCATGCGCGCCGCTTCCTCGTACTCGATCAAGGCGTCGGCCACCGGAATGCCGAACTTGGACGTCTTCAAGCCGGTGGCGATGTACTTGTGGGTCTGCGGATCTACGTCGGGATTGACCCGAAGCGCGACCGGGGCGCGGATGCCCATCTCCTGCGCCACCTGATCCAGGGCGCGCAGCTCGGCGCCCGACTCCACGTTGAACATGAGGATATCGGCCTTGAGCGCTTCGCGCATCTCTTCCCGTGTCTTGCCGACTCCCGCGAAGATGATCCGCTTGGGCGGCACTCCAGCCCGGATCGCCCGGAACAGCTCTCCGCCGGAGACCACATCCACGCCTGCGCCCAACTTGGCGAGGGCGGCTACGACGGCCAGATTGCCGTTGGCCTTCATGGCGTAACAGATGAGATGGGGGACGGCGGCAAAGGCGCGGTCCAGGGCGCGGTACGCCTCGAGAATGGCCGTCTTCGAGTAGACGAAGGTCGGCGTCCCGACGCTGTCCGCCACGTGGCGGAGCGGCACCGCTTCGCAGTACAACTCGCCCCCCCGATACTCGAACGGTTCCATTCGGCGATCCTCGATTCCGCGCTGGATAATCACCGACTCTAGCACCACGGTCGGATCACTTCAAGACGACCGGCGTCTACTCCACGTCTGAGACGGGCGGGTCCTGTCGCTGCGGGCTGCCTTGCGCGGGCGGCTTCGTCACCCACTCGCCCGAACGCAGCTCCTGCAGTGCGAGCCGCAGGATGTCGCGGGGCTGGGGCCCCGCCGTCCGAGGCGAACCATCCAAAATCTGCGGACGGGACTCGGGGGTCCCACTGCGCGCGCCCGCGCAAGGCGGCCTGCGCGCCACCCACCCGTCTCAGCGTTACGTTCATGACTAGGGGACGGTGACGCTCACCTCGTTGGAGCGCCGGCTCTCGTTGGGCCGCCGCGCGCTGTCAATCGCGGTCACGGCGTAGCGGTAGGTCGCGCCCGGCTGCACGTTGCGGTCGACGTATACCGTGTTCACCCGGGTCGTTGTGGCGATTCGCTCGAAGGGACCGCTGCCGACGGCCCGGTACACGGCATAGAGCGCAACGTCCGCCTCGGGACCTGGGATCCACGCGAGGCGAACCGCTCCAGGCGTGGGGATGGCGACGAGGCTGGACGGCGCGCCGGGGGGCGTGGTCTTCACCGGGGAGGCGGCCACGGTGGCCGACGCGGCACCTGTCGCCATGGCGCGCGGATCCGTCCGCACGGCGCGCACCGCGTAGCGGTACTCGACGTCATTTTCCACCTCGGTGTCGGTGAACGTCGTGCCCGCGACGGGCTCGGGCGTGACCGGGGACAGCGCGCCCTCGACGGCGGGGCCCCGCAGCACCTGATATCGCAGCTCGCCGGTCACCGGCGTGCCGTCGCTGAACTCGGTGGGCGCGTCCCAGCTGAGCCTGATCTGCCGGTCGCCGGCCACAGCCACCACGCGCTGCGGAGCCTTGGGCGCGGCCAGAAAGACGATCGCCAGGCGCTCGGATGGCGCGCTCGACCGGCCGAGAGAGTCCTCCGCCGTGACTACGTAGACGTACTGGCGGCCGAGCGCGAGACCCTTCCGGTCCACCCAGCGCACGGTGCCGCCCTGCACCTCCGCCGGGGCCGGCGCGTCGAGCCGGATCACGGCCAGCTCGTCGTATCCCACGACACGGTCGCCGGACAGCATGGCGGACTTGAGTGGCGTCCCGTCGCTGTCTTCGCGGCGGTGGACACGGAGCGTGGTGAGATCCCGCAGTCGTGAAGTGTCCACGCGGGTCGTGGGATTGCTCCAGGTCAGCACGATGCTGCTTTCGTCCACGGCGCCTTGCAGCGCCGAGGGCGCCACCGGCAGCCGCCGCTCGGGCGCGACAGGCGGCCCCTTCTTGCCGCACGCGACCAGGCCGAGCCCCAGCAGCAGCAGCGCGGCCGCCGTACGGCCGCGCCCGGTCACCGCGCGTCCCCCTTGGCGATGACCGCCCGCGCCGCAGCGAGCTGCTGCTTGACCGCGGCGTGGGCGGTGCCGCCCGTCACCGCCCGTGCGCCCAGGGAGGCATCCACGGTGATGGCTTGGCGCACGTCCGATTCCACGAGCGGGGAGAACTGGCGAAACTCATCGAGGCTGAGCGCGTCGAGCTCCTTGCCCTTGGACAGGGCGTAGCGGACGGTCCGGCCGACGATCTCGTGCGCCTCGCGGAACGGCAGGCCCTTGCGGACGAGATAATCGGCCAGGTCCGTGGCGGTGGCATAGCCGGTTCCGGCGGCTTCGCGCATCCGGTCCACGCGGAACGTGAGCGTCGCCAGCATCGGCGGCAGGACGCCCAAGATGGCCTCCAGCGTGTCCACAGTGTCGAAAAGCGGCTCCTTGTCCTCCTGCATGTCGGAGTTGTAGGTCAGGGGCAGGCCCTTCATCGTGGTCAGCACCGCCGTGAGGTTCCCGTACAGGCGGCCGGTCTTGCCGCGGATCAGCTCGGCCACGTCAGGATTCTTCTTCTGCGGCATGATCGAGGAGCCCGTCGCGAAGGCGTCCGCGAACTCGACGAAGCCGAACTCCGCGGTGGCCCAGAGGGTGAGGTCGGCCGCGAGCCGCGAGCAGTGCGCCCCGAGGATGGCCGCGTGCGCCAGGAACTCGAGGACGAAGTCGCGGTCGGCCACGGCATCCATGCTGTTGGGGCTGGGACCGGCGAAGCCGAGATCCGCCGCCAGAGCCTCGCGGTCGATGGCGAAGGCGGTGCCCGCGAGCGCGCCTGACCCGAGGGGCAGCACGTTGATCCGCCCGCGGCAGTCGCGGAACCGCTCGCGGTCGCGCTGGAACATGAACACGTAGGCCAGCAGATGGTGAGCCAGCAGCACCGGTTGGGCGCGCTGCAAATGCGTGTAGCCGGGCATGGGCGCGTCCAGGTGTTCCTCGGCGCGCCGGACCAGCGCGTCCTGCGTTTCGCCAAGGCCCGCGTCCACGTGGCCGACCACATCGCGCAGGTAGAGTCGCTCGTCGAGCGCGATCTGGTCGTTGCGCGAGCGTCCCGTGTGGAGCTTGCCGCCCACGGAACCGGCCAGCTCGATGAGCCGGCGCTCGACGTTCATGTGGATGTCCTCGAGCTCGCGGCGGAAGGGAAACGTGCCGGCCTCGAGCTCGGCGCGGACAGCGTCCAGTCCCTTGAGCAGTGCGCCCAGCTCGGCCTCGGTGATCAGGCGCGCGCGGTGCAGGGCCCGCGCCCAAGCCCCGCTGCCCTCGAGGTCGTAGGACCAGAGGCGGCGGTCGAAGGCCAGCGACGAGGTAAAAGCCTCGGCGGCGGGATCCGCCCCGTGGGAGAAGCGCCCGGACCAGGGTTTGGCCGGGGGCTTGCTGCCGGGGGCGGTCACGAGGCGCCTGCCCGGCCGGTGGCAGCGGCGGCGGGGGCGGCCCCCGTCTTGAGCAGCGCCGCGATCTCACTCATGATCCGCCGGGTGATCTCCTCGCGCTCCGTATGCGTCACCCTCCGATGGCGCGGCAGCCCGAAGTGCATGGGCTCTCCGAACCGGACCGAGAGCGGCCGCTTGCGCGGCATGTAGAACCGCCGACCTGCCAGCGCCTCGAACGTGCCTTCGATGGCGGCGGGCACCACCGGCACGCCCGAGCGCACCGCGATCATCGCCACTCCCGGCTGCCCGGGCACGAGCCGTCCTTCCTGGCTGAACGGGCCTTCGGGGAAGATGCCGACGATCCGGCCCTCTTCGAGCACCCGCAGGGCGCGCTTGATCGCGCCGGGATCGGGACGCTCCAGGTTCACCGGGATTGAGCCCACGCGGCGGTGGAACGGCGGGTGTAGCGGGCTCGCGTTGTAGACCCGGGGCATGACGAGGAAGGCCACGGGACGAGGCACGGCGGCGCCGAGCACGACGCCGTCGAGGTAGTTGTGGTGATTGGCCGCGAGAATGAACGGCCCAGAGGCCGGCAGGCGCTCGACGCCCATGACCCTCAGGCGGAACAGCGAGCGCAGCAGCGGGGTGCACGCCGTCCGGAGCAGGTGGTAGAGGAGCGGGAACCGCTCGCCGTCGGCGGGCCGGGACAGGGCGGCCGCCCTCGGGGCCGCGATCGACAGAGCGCTCGATTCGTCTCTAGGGGCCATGGTCCGCTCGTTTATAACACCCGGGCCGAGTGGTGACAAGGCGCGGAGGCGCCTTCAGCGAACCCGGCTCAGGCGGTACTTCGCCACCGCCGCAACATGGTCGGCGAGGGTGGCGGAGAACTGGTGGCGCCGCTCATCCATCGCCACGAAGTAGAGATAGTTGACGCGCGCCGGCCGCACGGCGGCCTGGATCGCCATCCGGCCCGGGCTCGCGATGGGGCCCGGCGGCAGGCCGGTCCGGCGGTAGGTGTTGAAGGGCGAGTCGACCTGGAGATCCTCCCGGGTCAGACGCAATCGATCCTTGCCGACGGCGTACTGGACCGTGGGGTCGGCCTGCAGCGGCATCTCGCGCTTGAGGCGGTTCCAGAAGACGGCGGAGATCAGCGGCATCTCGCTCGGGTCCACCGCTTCCTTCTCGATGATGGACGCCAAAGTCAGGAGCTGATGCAGCGACAGATCGCGGGCGCTCGCCTCGTCCAGCAGCTCCGGCGAGACCTTCTCCCGCATCCGGGCCACCATGCGCGCGAGGATCTCTTCCGGCGTCATGCCCTTGACGAACTGATAGGTATCCGGGAAGAGGTAGCCCTCGACGGTGTTGGCGCGGATGTCCATCGTTCGGAGGAACAAGCCGTCGCGCGAGACGCGGAGGATGTCCTCGGCGCGCGCCAGCCGCTCGGTCTCGAGCTGGCGCGCCAGCTCGGCAACGGTCGCGCCCTCCTGGAAGACGACGTTGTGCTGGAGCACGTGGCCGCCCTCGAGCTGCCAGAGCACGGTGAACGTGCTGGCGCCTTGGGGGATCTGATACTCGCCCGCTTTGAGGGTGCGGGCGCTGCCGCGGAGCATCGCCAGCAGGCTGAAGCCCACAGGACTGCGGATCGCCCCGGCCTCGTCCAGGAGCCGGGCGACTTCGAAGAGGCCGCGGTGGGGTGGGATCTCGATCACGCGGGATCCAGTTCGGAGCCCGGGCGCCGCCGTGACGACGAGCCAGCCCTCCACGACGGTGAAGAGCAAACCGAGGATGAGGGCGAGGACCAGGACGGTCCGGAGAGCGAACCCGGGCCGACGGGGCGGCTCCGCCCAGGTTTTCAGGAACCGGGGGCGCTCCATCATTGTTTTTTCCCATTCTGCCAAGGCCTTGCGCCTCAGTCAAACGGGGTGAGCCCGGGCGGTTGTCGCGCGCCGCCTTTCTGCTATAATGATCGACCTGTGGTGGTGACCGGGGGCCGTCCGTCCCTGACTCTTCCAGGAGGGATTCCATGCAGGATCTGATGCTTCCAGTCCGTCACGAATGGCTCGTCCGCGAGCGCGCGTACGGCAAGATCATGATCGAGCCGTTCGAGCCGGGCTTCGCCCTCACGGCGGGGAATGCCTACCGGCGGGTGCTGCTCGGGTCCATTCCGGGCGCCAGCCCGACTTGGATCAAGATCGAGGGCGTGCTCCACGAGTTCTCGCACATGCCGGGCGTGACCGAAGACACCCTCGACATCATCATGAATCTCCGCAAGGTGGTCTTCTCGCTCCACGTGAACCGGCCCAAGCTCCTCCGCCTCAAGGCCCAGGGCGTGCGGACCGTCTCGGCGCGCGACTTTGAGCCCGACGCCGACGTCGAGATCCTCACGCCCGACGTGGTGCTCGCCACGCTGGACAAGGACGGCTCGCTCGAGATGGAGGTCTGCGTCGAGCGCGGCCGGGGCTACCAGCCGGCGGAGAAGCGGGAGCCCGAAGCGCTGCCGATCAATGCCATGCTGATCGACGCGGATTTCTCGCCGGTCAAGCGCGTGAACTTCCACGTCGAGAACGTCGGCGCGGGCGGCCAAGAGCGCCTGATCGTGGAGCTATGGACGGACGGCAGCGTCAGTCCGGAGACGGCCGTGGGCGACGCCTCGCGCATCCTCGAGGATTCGTTCGCCCTGCTGACCGACTTCCCGCAGACGCCGCCAACCGAAGCGCAGGGCGGGGAGACGATGGAGCCCGCCGCGCGCCTGGAGCTCAACGAGCATCTCTTCCGCAACGTCGACGAGCTCGAGCTGTCCGTGCGGGCGTCCAACTGCCTGAAGACCGCCAACATCCGCACGATCGCCGACCTGGTGCAGAAGACCGAGTCGGAGCTGCTCAAGACGAAGAACTTCGGCAAGAAGTCGCTGAACGAGATCAAGACCATCCTGGGAGAGATGGGGCTCTCCCTGGGCATGCGCCTTGATCCGGAGGAGCTGGAGCGGCTGCGCGCGCACTACGAGCGCACCTTGGAGACCTAGGGCTTCCTCCCGCTCCCCGCGCGTCCCACCAGGGCCCCCGGATCGCCGGGGGCTCTCGTGTTTTCGCAGGAACCTAGATGCCTTCCGCCGCTTTGAGCAAGGCGGCCGGCGCCACCAGCAGGCGCTCGGCGATCTCCTGGATCACCACCTGCGGGTGCTCGCGCTCCACCAGGCGGGCGTCGAAGTTCCGGCGCCAGTCGCCGGAGCCCGAAGCGTAGACGATCCGCGCGAAGTGTTCCGAGAGAAACGGCTGCAGGCTCACGCCGAAGGAGTCGTGGAACATCACCGCGCGGGGCAGCGCGGGATCGTCGATCTCGGTGGCCGACGCGGTTCGCTGCGGCTCGACACTGGCCAGCACGACGGCGGCCGGGCGCGCCAGTCGTGGCCCGTGCGGGCGGAGCTCGAGCCGCGGCTCCTTGAAACGGCCCTCCAGGCTCAGCATCGCCACCAGGTCTCCGCTCCAGCCATCCTGCGTGACCGGCTCGAATGCCGACTCCGGCAGAGCCCGCATCCGCGGGAACCATTCGCCGAGGCGGCCCACGATCTCCTGCGAGGCAAGAAGTGCGCCACGACCGTTCCAATGGGTGTCGGTGCGGAGGTAGAGGACACCGCGTCCCTTGGCTTCGCGCAGCGGCCCGCTCAGATCGAGGACGTCTACGGTCGAGTGGGCGCGCAGGTGGGCGGCGAGTTGATCCATGCGCGTCGTGGGGCGGACGCGGTTCAGCGCGTCGGGCATGAACTCGGGGTAGACCGTCTCTTTGCTGGGCGCCACCACCACGAGGAAGTGGATGCCGCGTTCGGCCAGCCAGTCGCGCCGCCGCTCCATGCGCTGACGCCAGACCTCGAGCTCCTCGGCGGTGAAGGGGTGGACGGCCCGGTATGAGGCGAGCGCGTCGTCGTCGGCGAAGAAGAGCCAGCCCGCCTTGCCGAGGACGATGCTCTTGGTGGGCGAGACGCCCAAGGCGAGCAGGATGCGGCTGTACTGCCTGACCAGCGCGCGGCGGAAGCCGAAGTTGTCGTTCCACCAGGACTCGAGCGCGCCGATGTAGCTCACCGACACCATCTCGCCCGGCCGGAGCGGTGGGGGCGGCGCGAGTCTGCGCTTCTCGGTGAGAACGGGCGTCGGGTCGAGCCCGACCAGAACATCGGCGAGCGGCAGCGCGATCGCGACGACGAATCCGGTGACGAGGAGCACCTCGGTGAGCCGCCTCAGGTGGCGAAGCGCGCGCGCGGTCATGAGCTAGAACCGAAAATAGATGAAGGGGTTGTAAGTGCCGGCGGCCATGAGCATGGCCGAGCCCCAGAGGATTGCCCCCAGGCCCAGGACTCTCGCGACCTCCACCGCGAGGCCGGGGCCCGCGGCCTCGATCCGCCCCCGCCAGCGGGCGAGGGCCGGCAGCACGGGCGTCGAGCCCACGATCCCGGCGGCGAGAATCAGGATCAACTCGGCGTTCAGATAGAGCGCCGGGTGATACTCGATCCCCGAGCCCGTCCCGAGCCCCGCCATGGCGGCGAGGACGCGCACGGCGTCGCCGAGCGTCGCCGACCGGAAAAAGACCCAGCCCACGAGCACGACCAGAAGCGCGTAGCCGTGCCGGGCCCCGGCCGGCCAGCGCTCGAGCCAGCGGCCGGCGCCCAGGCGTTCGATCACGAGGAAGAGGCCGTGGTAGAGCCCCCAAATGACGAATGTCCAGGCGGCGCCGTGCCAGAGGCCGCACAGAAAGAAGGTGACCACGAGGTTGAAGTACGTCCGGGCCGGCGTGCCCTGGTTGCCGCCCAGCGGGATATAGAGGTAGTCGCGGAACCAGGTCGAGAGCGAGATGTGCCAGCGCCGCCAGAACTCCGTCATCGAGCGCGAGATGTACGGGTAGTTGAAGTTCTCGAGGAAGTGGAAGCCCAGCATGAGCCCGAGCCCGATGGCCATGTCGGAGTAGCCGGAGAAATCGTAGTAGATCTGCAGCGCGTAGCACACCACCCCGAGCCAGGCGAGCCCTGCCGTCAGCTGGTCGGCCGGGATGGCGAAGATCGCGTCGGCCGGCACGGCGACAGTATTGGCAATGAGCATCTTCTTGCCCAATCCGATCACGAACCGCTCCACTCCGCGCGCGAAGCCCTCGCGGGTGATTGTGCGCTCGACGATCTGGGCCGCCACGTCGCGATAGCGGACGATCGGCCCCGCGATGAGCTGCGGGAACAGCGAGACGAAGAGCGCGAGATCCAGCGGGTTCTTCTGCACCGGTCCGTCCCGGCGCTGGACGTCGATCACGTACGAGAAGGCCTGGAAGGTGAAGAACGAGATGCCGATCGGAAGCGCGATCGGCGCCAGATGGATGGGCGCGGCGCCGATCCCGCCGAGTAACACGTTGAGGTTGTCGACGATGAAATTGGCGTACTTGTAGACGGCGAGAAGCCCGATATTGAGCGCGACACCCAGCGCCATGACCCAGCGCGCCGCCGGGCGGGCGCGCACCCGGTCCACCCAGAGCCCCAAGGCGAAGTTGACGGCGATCGAGGCGATCATCACCAGGACAAACCGCGGCTCGCCCCAGCCGTAAAAAATCAGGCTCATGATCAGGAGCCAGAGGTTGCGGAGCCTGACGGGGAGAGCGAAGTTGACGGCGAGGACAATGGGCAGAAACAAAAAGAGAAAGATCGGCGAGCTGAAGACCATGCGCTCGCATCGAGTCTAGGGGGGCGGAGGCTCCGGAGTCAAGGAATCCGGCTCCGCGGCGCGCGGGCGTTCGGCGTCGAGGTCGAAGCGGTCGGTCGCGCGTTGGGCCCAGCGCGTCACCCACAGCGTGGCGCCGTCGGTCTCGAGGATCACGGCGCCGTCGCGGTCGGTGCGGTAGACGCGAGCGCCGGCCGATTCCAGCCGCGCGAGGGTTTCGGCCGACGGGTGGCGGAAGGGATTCCGCGCGCCGACGGAGATGATGGCGAGGTCCGGGCGCGCGGCGTCGAGGAAGGCGGCGCCCGACGAGAAGCGGCTGCCGTGGTGGGCGACTTTGAGCGCCAGGATCCGCAGCGGACCGCTCCGCTCGACGAGTCGCGCTTCGCCCTGCGGCCCCAGATCGCCCGTGAGCAGGAGCGAGACGCCGCGCCAGTCGAGCCTCAGCACGAGCGAATCGTCGTTGGCGCTGGCCGGCCCGCCGTCGGCCGCGGGATTGAGCACGGTGAGTACCGCGCCGCCCAGCCACAGGCGCTGGCCCGCGGCCAGGACGCGGCGCGCCGGCCGCGCGCTCCCCAGCGCCCGCTCGAGCTCTGCCGGGCCGGGCCCCGATCGCCCCGTCTCCCAGAACTCGCCGACGGCGAAGTGGCGGAGCACCGCGGTGAGGCCGCCCGCATGATCGCTGTCCTGATGAGTGAGGGCGACCACGTCGAGCCGCGCCGCCCCGCGGTTCCAGAGAAACGGCGCGAGGACGCGCTCGCCCACGTCGAATCGCTGCGCACCGCCCGGCCCGCCGTCCACGAGCAGCCGCGGGCCTTCGGGCAGCTCGATGAGCACGGCATCGCCCTGGCCGACGTCGAGGAAATAAACGCGCAGGCTCCGGTCGCCCGGCCTCAGCCACGGCCAGGCCGACGATGCCGTTACGAGCAGGCAGAGCGCGAGCGCCGCGCGCCGCGCCCACGGTCGGCCGCCGTAGGGAATGAGCACCAACGCTCCATACCATGCGCTGACGGCGGGCCAGCCGGGCGCCGGGAGGTGGATCATTGCGGCCGGCACGGCGGCGGCCACCCACACCGAGGCGCGCAGCGCGAGCAGCAGGATCCAGAGCGCATTGAAGAGCAGCGCCGCCGCCGCGCCGCTGGCGAGTTCGACGAGCAGCGCCATCATGCCCAGGGTCGTGGCCGCCCCGGCGAGGGGAACGACGAGGAGATTGGCCGCGATTCCCACCAGCGAGAGCTGGTTGAAGTGCGCCAGCATGATGGGCGTGACGGCCGCCTGCGCGCCGGCGCTCACCGCGACCGCCACCGCCAGCCAATGCGGCCAGCCGCGCTCCTTCAGCCAGGCGGAGAGCGGCGGCGCCAGATAGACGATGCCGGCGGTGGCCGCGTACGAGAGCTGAAAGCCGGGCTCCCAGAGATCGCCGGGACGCCAGGCCAGGAGGATGAGTGCCGCCAGGGCGAGCGCGTTCAGCACTTGAGACTCCCGCTCGATGAGCACGCTCACGAGCAGCAGGAGCCCCATCACCGTCGCCCGCAGGACCGAGGGCTGTGCGCCGACGACGAAGGCGAAGCCAACCAGCACGAGCCCGGCCGCGATCGCCGTCCCGCGGCGCGGCATGCCCAACAGCGAGAGAGAAAAAAACACCGAGGAGGCGAGCAGGGCCACGTTGAACCCCGATACCGCCAGCACGTGATAGACGCCCGCGCGCCGGAACGCCTCGTCGGTCTCGCGGGGCAGCGCGCTCCGCTCCCCGAGCAGCAGCCCGGCCAGCAGCGCCGCGGAGGACTCAGGCAGCCGGGCGCGGATCGTGGCCACCGCCCAGCGCCGCACGGTGACCGGCCACGGCGGGGCCTCGGGCGTCAGGGCGGTGAGCGCGTCAGCCCGGGCGCTTCCGACGAGGAGGATGCCCTCCCGCCGCAGATGCGCCGGGTAGTCGAAGCCGCCCGGGTTCTTGAAGCCGACAGGCGGATGCAAACGCGCCTGGGCGCTGAGCCGTTGGCCTTCTGCGAGCGCCGGCGCCTCGCCGTAGACGGTGAGCAGCACCCGGCCGCTGGCCGGCTGTCGATCGCCGGCCTCCTGGACGGCTTGGACGTCGAGGACGAGGCGTGTCCGGTCAGGGCTCCAGCTCACCGGATCTTCGGCGAGCCGTCCCTCCAGCACGACGGCGGGCGGCAGTGCCCGGCGGGCGACGTGGTCGGCCGGCACCGACGGGCTCGCGGCGGTGAGCGCGCCCAGGGCGGCGGCGCCGGTGAGCAGGGCGCCGGCCGCGAGCCGATCGCGGCCGAAGAAGAGCGCCGCGCCGGCGGAGAGCAGGACGAGCGCCGAGAATAGGAGCAGGGGCAGCGCGGCGGGCCCGAGCCATGCCGCCAGAACGATTCCCGCTGCGAACGCCGCCGCCGGGGGGAGCAGCGGCGCGGCCTCGAGCGACATGTCAATCGCCGATCGTGATCAAATGGCGGATCGCGCCGAGCTTTTTGGGGCCGAGTCCCAGGATGCCGCGCAGCGCTTCGGGCGAGTCGAAGCGCCCGCGCCGCTCCCGCTCCTCCACGATCCGCCGCGCGAGCGCCGGGCCTACGCCGGGCAGACGTGCCAGCTCCTCAGCGCTCGCGCGGTTCAGATCCACGGGCTTCGCGTCCGCGGGCGCGGCGGCGGGAACTGATGCGGGCGGGGCAGCCGGCTTGGGCTTGGGCGCGCTCGGCGCCAAGGGCGGCGGCGATTGGAGCAGTGGCGTTTCCTCACGATCGAAGCGCTCGAGTCGCTCGGCGGCGTCGGGGAAGCCCTGGCGCCACTCGCCCACGGCCAGGCCCGCGAGCAGAGTGGCCGCCAGCGCGAGGAGCAGGCGGAGCTGCGGGCGCGAGTAGAGCATGGCCCACCGTGCCACGCGTCTTGGACCGCGCCTAGAGTGTCAGTTCGGATACCTCGAGGTGTATCTGTTCAGAATCGCTAGCGAGACGTCGGGCAATACGCCTCGGTTGCGTGCGCGGGAGTCGCCGATGGTAGCGCCCTCTAAGCGGTACACAGCTGGGCGGTGGTACAGTGAGTCGAAAGAGCGCGAAGGGAGACCGCGATGCGAAAACACATCCTCCATTCCCAGCCATCCCAGCAGGGAGGGGAGATCCCGGTTGCCTCCATTGCAACCGTCTTTGTCACGTCCGAAGCCGTGGGCCACCCCGTCGATCAGGCATTCGACCCCCATCGGGGTCCGGGAGGGACTCGGTGGATTGCTGAGCAAGCTGGTGAACAAACGATCATTCTCGCATTCGACACTCCGCAGACGATTCGCCAAGTCAATCTCGAATTCGAGGAGACTGAGATCAGCCGGACCCAAGAGCTACAGCTAGCGATGTCGAATGATGGCGGCGAACACTATCGGGAGCTCCGCCGTCAGGAGTTCAACTTCAGCCCTGATGGCGCCACCTTTGAGCGAGAAGAATGGACGATATCCGAGGCGAGCGTCACTCACTTGAGAATCAAGATCAAGCCGGACAAGGGCGGCAAGCCCTATCGAGCCACCCTTACCTCATTCGTCTTGCGATAGCCATCTGGTCGGCGACGCAGACCACGTCCTCCCGACGCCTCCCTGGGCTAGAATAAGCGTATGGTAGATAGTTTTGGCGAGCTGGAGGCGTCGAGCCTCTTCTGCCCCAGCTGCAAGCAGGCGATGCCGGTTCGGAAGAAGATCCTGCTCGTCCTGCCGAGCGGCAACAAATACGATTACACATGCAGTGTCTGCGGGACACAGGTGGGCGGAAAGACCGACTCGGACGGTAGCGACTTTTACCGTGTGGCGTCAGCTTCCCGAACGCCTCCGCTGCCTCGTCCGGGCCGCCCGGCCTCGCGGTAGCCGCTCCAGTCGCCCGCGCGAATTAGCTGCGCTTATACTTCGCCAGGTCGAGCAGCACGAGCGACCAGCCGATGGTCCGCAGCTGTTCGTCGATGGTGGAGCGGGAGCGCCGGTCGCGGCGCCGGCGGTCAAGCGCTGGCGCCCCCTTGCGCTGACGCCGCTCGCCCAGACGCCGGTCGAGGGTCACCTGCACGGTCTCGTGCCCCGCGAAGGCGCGCTTGACCTGCTCGTAGAGCTCCCGCCGATGCCGCGCGACTATGAGGAGATGCTTTGCAATCGCCATGTCCTCTGCCGCGCGACGGCGGGGCATCCGCCGGGCGCCGCCGCCCGCGCGACGCGCCCGTGACCCCGACACGAGCTCGAAAAAGCGCGCCAGCGGGCTCCAGGTGCTGCTGCCGCAGGCAGGACAGGCCGCGTAGCCGAGCTCGAAGCACTCGTCGCAGTCGAGGCAGAGCGCCAGCTTCTGGAGCGGTAGGTGAATGCCGGCAGCCAGCAACCGGGAGCGATGGAGCATGTGAGCGCGCACCTCCATGCGCTCTGCCAAGCAAAAGGCGCTCCACTCCGCCGGCCCCAAAAATTAGATACTTAGACTCTGGCTCGAGTCTGCCAGAGAACGGGAAAACGTCAGGCGGCGTCCAAAACGACGTGGGACGGGTTGCGTTAACCGGCGGACAATGGCAGGCCAGATCATCCAGCCCAAGACGAGCACGACCCGAAAGACCGATTCCCTTGCTAGACTGCCGATCACGCCCGATGTTGAGGCTGTCAGATCCGCGAAGCCTGATTCTCTCCGTGGCCGCTGCCGCCCTGGTGCTGGCCGGCGTACCCGATTCATCGGCCCAGAGCCAGCGGCCGCCTGCCCCTCAGCCCTCCGCGAGGCAGAGCGAGCCGGCTCCGCCCCGCCCCGCCACTCGGCTCGAGCGCCTGGCCGCCAATGCGGCAGAGGCCATGGCGAAGTACCGCGCCACGCTCGAGCCCGTGCTGGCTATCTACGAGCGGGAGCTGACCCGGCAGACCGAGCTGGCCGAGCTCCGCCAGGATCTCTACGAACGCGGCGCGCTGTCGGCGCACGATCTCGAGCAGGGCCGCCGCGCGTTGGCCGCCGCCCAGAAAAATGTCGATGACACCCGGCGGGCCATGGCGGAAGCCGATCGAATGCTGACCGAGGCGCGGGTTGCCGGGACGGTGGCCAGGCTCAGGCCGCTCGAACGGGGCGGGTACGAGGAAACGGCGGGTCTCGTCCGCTATAACGGCGCGGCAAACTGGATATTGACGAACGACACGCCCAAGGTGCAGCGC
The DNA here is from genome assembly GCA_046727155.1 of Candidatus Methylomirabilota bacterium. Classification (GTDB taxonomy): domain Bacteria; phylum Methylomirabilota; class Methylomirabilia; order Rokubacteriales; family CSP1-6; genus DASSSH01. Next base: position 53,556 of record JBKPCB010000070.1, read on the forward strand.
TTCTTCGCGGCGTTGTTCGGCCGTACGCTACCGATCAGCGCCTTCGGCCAGACGGCGCTCCACAGCCGGATGGGATTCGATCATCACAACGCGCTTGATGTGGCGGTGCATCCTGACAGCCCGGAAGGTCGGGCCTTGATGGACTACCTGCGCAAGAATGAGATCCCGTTCATCGCCGCATGGGGAGCGATCCCGGGCTCGAGCTCCGGCGCCCATATCCACGTGGGCCAGCCTTCTCCCCGGCTGGTCGGGCGGAAGTGAGCTGGCTCACCTCATGCGCCCGCGTACGCGAGCGCGAGGTGAGCCTCGATGGGGAACGCCAGCTCCTTCGCCGTGACGTATGGTGCGATCCGGGCCGATAGGTCGCGCACCAGCTCCGCCTGGGCCGTGGCGCTCAACTTCGCCAGGATTCCCGCCAGGGGCGAGCCCGTGCCGTAACGCCGGACGAATTCCTCGCACGAGGGGAAATGCAGCGTTCTCACGCCGTCGTATGTGATCGTGTTCTCGAAGCCGGCGTTGACAATGAGCGATCGAAGCTTGCCCACGTCTCCTAGGCTGAATGGCCCGTGCACGAGCGCGGCGGCCTTGGGCCCCACATGCTCCGCGAGCGTTTCGGCGAGGGCCACGAATCCCGGGCTGTAGTGAATCGGTTTCCAACAACTGACGGCGAGCCGCCCACCTGGCACAAGTACCCGATGCGCCTCGCGCATGGCCGCGGGACGGTCGGCGAAGAACTGAAGACCTTGCTGGCAGAGCACGACGTCGAAGGTCCGATTGCCCAGTGGGAGAGTGGCGGCGTCCCCTCCTCTCAAATCGACTCTGGCGCTCCCGAAGGCCTTGCGCGCAACCACGAGCATGTCCGGATTGCTGTCGACGCCGACAACCGTCCCCAGAGCGCCGACCTGCTCGGCGACAATCCGCGCGACGATCCCGGTGCCGCAGGCCACATCGAGGACGCGTTCCCCGAGCTTCGGCGCGGCAAGGTCAAGCAGGTCGTGCGCCCACGGCTCGAAGATGGCGGGGACGAGATAGCGCTCGTAGTTCTCCGCGACGTTGCTGGCATCCTGCCAAAGCATCCGCTCGCCCGCCGGCGCCCCGGCCCGTCGGTGCCCTGCGGCGGCCGTGCCCTTTTGCCCGTCGAGGGTGCCGTCGTGGTCGCTCATCGGGATGACGCTCCCTGTCCCTGTTCTCAAAGTTACGGAGTGAGGGCCGCGCGGGTGATCGTAGTGGTTTCCTTGTTGTGCCACTCCGAGGCCGCGAAGGCCTCGTTGATCTTCTCGAGTGGGTACTTGTGCGACAGGATCCGGTGCCAAGGCCAGCGATCCTTGGTGCGCACCAGAAAATCCAGCGCCCGGGGGATGACCCACGGGTCGTATTGAATGACGCCGACGATCCTTTTCGAGCCCCAGACGAGCAGGGAGGGCTCCAGCTCGACCTTTGCCCCGCGGCTGATCGTGCCGATCTCGAGGTAGGTACCGCCCGAGCGTAGCATCGCGATGCCTTCCGGAATCACCGCGGGGAAGCCCACGAAGTCGCAAGCCACGTCGGCTCCTACGCCACCGGTCCACTCGCGGACCAGCTTGAGGCGCTCGCGGACGTCGGGCACCTCTTTGAGATTGAGCGTGTGATCGGCCCCGAAGGCGCGCGCCAGCTCCAGGCGCCCCGGGATCTGATCCACGACGATCACCGTGGCCGCGCCCAGGTCCTTGGCCACGGCGGCCGCCTGGATGCCGAGGCCGCCGGCGCCCTGGATCACAAGGCTGTCGCCGAAGCGCAGCCCCGCGACGTGCAGGCCGTAAATTACCTGGGAGAGCGCGCAGTTGACGCCAGCCACGCTCTCGTCCGCGAGCGTATCGGGCACCTTGAAGATGGCGCCGCCCGGGCGGAGATAGTAGTGGTCGGCGAAAGCGCCGTGCAGGTGTGGGAAGGCGCTCGGGCCCAGCGGCCGCTCGATCTTGTTCGGGCAGGCGGCGGGCTCCTTGTTGAGACAAGCGTAGCAGCGCCCGCAGGGGTAGAAGTACGTGTACGCGACGCGATCGCCCTCCTTCAGGGGGCGGCCGAGGGAGTCCGTCTTGATCTTGGAGCCGAGCCGGGCGACCAGGCCCGTCATCTCGTGGCCGTAGATCCAGCCGTCGTCCGGATACTTGAGCGGCGCGTCACCGCGCCAGAAGTGCAGGTCCGATCCGCAGATGTTGGCGACCGTAACGCGAATGAGGACACCTTCGGGCTCGACCTCCGGGATCGGCACCTCCTTGATCTCGAACGGCTTGCCCGGGCCGAAGAAGAGCGCGGCTTTGGCGGTGGCTGGCATGCGGGCCCCTTTGCGGCTACGCGCCGCGATCCGTGCCGAGCTCGAAAGTGTCGTGCAGGGCACGCACGGCGAGTTCGGCGTATTTGTCTTCGATGACGCAGGAGACGGCGATCTCGGAGGTGGAGATCATCTGGATGTTGACGCCTTCCTTCGAGAAGGTCTCGAACATCCGTGCCGCGACGCCGGCGTGGCTGCGCATGCCCACCCCGACGATGGACACCTTGGCGACCTGGTCGTCGGACCTCACGCCTTCGGCGCCGATCTCCTTCGCGATGGTGGTCAGCACCTGCTCGGCGCGCTGGCGGTCGGCGCGGGGCAGGGTGAACGAAATGTCGGTGAAGCCGTCGCGGCTGATGTTCTGCACGATCATGTCCACGACGATGTTCCGCGCGCCGAGCCCGCCGAACACCTTTGCGGCAATCCCCTGCCGATCGGGGACGCGCAGGATCGACACCTTCGCCTGCCCCCGGTCGTGAGTGATGCCGGTGACCACCACGTCTTCCATGCTGTGATCCTCCCTGGTCACGAGGGTGCCCGGATCGGGCTTGAACGTGGCGCGGACGTGGACCGGCACGGCGAACTTCTTCGCGAATTCGACCGAGCGGGCCTGAAGCACCTTGGCGCCCAGGGCAGCCATCTCCAACATCTCGTCGTAGGACACGCGCGGCAGCTTGCGCGCCGCCGGCACGACATTGGGATCGGCGGTGTAGACGCCGTCCACGTCGGTGAAGATCTCGCAAACGTCGGCCTTGAGCGCCGCCGCGAGGGCGACCGCCGTCAGGTCGGAGCCGCCTCGGCCCAGGGTAGTGATGTCTCCCGTGTCGGTCATGCCCTGGAAGCCCGCCACGACGACGATCTTGCCGGCGTCGAGCGCCGCCGTGATCCGATTCGCCGTGATGCGCTTGATGCGCGCGCCGGTGTGGACCGCGTCGGTAATGAGGCCGACCTGCGGGCCCGTGAAGGAGCAGGCGGGATGGCCGAGCGCCTGCAGCGCCATGGCGAGCAATCCGATCGACACCTGCTCGCCGGTGGCGAGCAGCATGTCCATTTCCCTCGCGTCGGGGGTGGGGGTGATCGCATGGGCGAGCGCGACCAGGCCGTCCGTGGTCTTGCCCATCGCCGACACCACCACGACCACCCGGTGACCCTGGGCGGCGGACTCGGCGACGCGCCGGGCGACGCTCTTGATCTTCTCGGGATCGGCGACGGAGGAGCCGCCGAACTTCTGCACGATCAGCTGGCCCATGGAAGGGCCATCGTACATGAGCGGTTGAGGAACTGTAAAGCGAGCGCTAGAAGATTCGCTTCGGAAGGGGTCTGGCGTCCCGGGGCGCGCCACCCGGCCGGCCCGCGCCGCGCTGACCTTCTTCTTCGCCTTGGCCCGGGCGGGGGATGCGCTGGCGGAGGCGCTCGCGGAGCTGCTGCTTCTGCTCGGGCGTCATCTGCCGCCAGCGCTCCGCCTTGCGGTCCCAGCGCTCGCGCTCCTCGGGCGTCATGGCCTGGTAGCGCTGGAAGCGCTGCATGATCTGCTGCTGACGCTCCGGCGGCAGCCGCTGGAAGCGCTCGTGGGCCGCCTCGAGCTCGCGCTTGCGCTCCGGGGGCAGATTGTTCCATCGGTTGAAGTCCTGCAGGATGCGCGCGCGCTCGGCGGGCGACATATTGCGCAGCCGCTGGAGGTTCTGCCGCGCCTGCTGGCGCTCCTCGGGCGTGAGGCTCTTCCAATGCCGATAGTTCTCCAGCGCGCGCTGGCGCTGCTCGGGCGTCAACTGTCGCCAGCGCTCGAGGTTGCGCTCCGCGATGGCCCGCTCCTCGGGCGAAAGACGCTCGAGACCGCGGACCTCGGTGTCGGGAGCCTGGGCCGGCGGCGCCGCCGGGGTCTGGGCGGCGGCCGGGCCCGCTGCGGACAGCAGGGTGACGGCGAACACGGTTGCCACGACGAAGTGGCGCATCCTACTTCACCTCCTTTGGAGCGGCGCCGGACGTGGGCTTCGGGCCCGCCGGTGCCGGCGGAAGATCGGGCGGCTGGTCCTCCGATGCCCGCCACGATTCCAGCGTCTTGAGCCGCTCGAGGAGGCGCATGCGCTTGGCCACCTCCCGGTCGCGCGCGTAGTCCGGGTTGTTGAGCACGTCCAGGTCACGCAGGAACTCGGCGTCGACGGCCTCGGGCTTGCCGGGGGTGCGTGCCGGCGCGGTCGAATCGGCCGCCGGGGCGCCACTGACCAGGCCCACGAGAGCCGGTAGCATCAGAGCCCCTGGCCGCAGCCACCGCGCGAGCACGGCCGGTTCCTATCCTTCGCCGGTCGACAGCCTATCCAGATGGTTGATCACGTCGAAGTCCTCGAGCACATCCAGCTGCTGCACGACGTCGAGCTTCGCGATCATGTCGAGCTGGCTCGCCAGGATCAGGTTCTCGAATGGGATACGGTCTCCGGTGAGCGAGCCGCGGCCTCCGCCGGGCAGGCCCACGTAAACCAGCCCGGCGAGGAGCCCCACCGCGACCAGGGCCGGCGCCGGGCGCCACACGGCGCTCCAGGTCGTCGAGCGGAGCGCGGTGCGGCGCTCGAGCTTCTCGCGGAGCTCGGCGCGATAGGCACCCCAGTGAATCGGCGGCGCGGGCGGCTCGGCGATGCCGAGCTCCTCGATCAAACCGCGAAACGCGGCGAGGCTCTCGCGGCACGCGGCACAACCATCCAGATGACCCTCGACGCGCGCCCGCTCGGGGCCCTCCAGCTCGCCCCGCGCGTGCGCAACCAGCAGCTCCTCGACATGGGCACTGTTCATGCTTTCTCTCCTACCCGCTTTCTGAGCGTGGCCAGGGCGCGGTGCAGGTGAACCCGCACCGTCGCCTCCGACAGGCTCAGCACCACGGCGATCTCCTTGGTGGCCAGCCCCTCTTTGCACTGCAGCAGGACGGCGGCGCGCTGCTGGGGCGAGAGCTGCTCCACCGCGCTCCAGATCTGGCTCATGCGGCGATCCGTTTCCACGCTCTCGACCGGGTCCACGAAGGGCGCGGGCGCCCGCTCGACGGGATCGCCCTCGTCGGGATTGTCGTGCGTGTCGCGCCAGCCCAGGAGGCGACGCCATCCGCGCCGCCGGCGCTGATGATCCAGGCAGCAGTTGACCACGATCCGGTAAAACCACGTCGAGAACTTTGATTGGCCCGCGAAGGAGCCGGCCGACTCGTGCAGCCGCAGGAACGCTTCCTGGGAGCAGTCCTTGGCCTCTTCACGGTCCCGCAGGATGGACCAGGCGATGCGATAGGCGCGCTCCTGGTACCGCTCCACGAGCAGATCGAAGGCTCCGGGCTCGCGGTCGGCGACACTGCGGCACAGCACTTCATCGGTGGACTCCACGAGCGTCTCTCGCCCCGATCTTCCCACATGGTCAGGTCAGCGACCAACTTCCGCCTCGCGCTCCGCACCTTGTCCGGACGCATCGGCGAGCGGAAGGAGGGCCCGGTGGCGCCCTCCCCCCGCTCGGGCGCGCGCGTCAGCGGACGGCGCGCCGGGCGTTCACGTCGCGCTGCAGGTCGCGGCGGTCCTGGTGAATGTCGCGCACGTCCTCCCGACGGTCCCGCCGGTCGTTCTGCAGGTCCCGCACGTCACCGCGCCGCTCGCGACGATCCTTGTTCAGGTCGCGGACGTCGGCCCGACGGTCTTGGCGATCCTTGTTGAGGTCCCGCACGTCCTGCCGACGGTCCTTCACGTCACCGCGGTAGTCCCGGCGGTCCTTTCCCAGCTGCTCGCGCGCCGCCTTGATGGCATTGGGGTCGCCGGACTTGTAAGCGTCCTTGAGCGCCTGGCGGTCTCCGCGCAGGTCGCGGCGGTCCTGGCGAATATCCTGAGAGTCCTTCGCGATGTCCGCCTTGTCGCTCCGGATGTCACGCGTGTCCTGCCGGATGTCGCGGCGGTCTTCCCGGATGTCGCGCGAGTCCTGGCGGATGTCCTGCTTGTCCTGGCGGATGTCGCGGGTATCCTCGCGGACGTCCCGGCGATCTTCCCTGAGGTCCCGCAGATCCTGCTTCACGTCTTGCGCGCCGGCGGGGAGTACGAAAAGCCCGGCCCCGGCGCAGATCGCTGCGAGCCACATGGTTCCGGCGGTTACGCTCGAAAGCCTCTTCATCGGTATCCTCCTGGTTCGTCTGGTTTGCGGAGCCGAGCCCTGGTTTGTCATCTCACGGGGTAGGACGCCGGGAGTCAGGAAGACGTTTACGCGGCCGGAATCGGTGCTGAGCGGCCGGAACTCACCAGAATGGAAGGGCTCTTGAACAGCGCCGGCCAGCGGGCCGGGGCTGCTAAAGAGCGGGCGGTGGCGAGGCGGCGGCTCCCGCCGCGCGCGTGGCCTCGCCGAGGCTTACATGCTCCACCAGGAGGAGAGCCAGTCCGAGCAGCGTGACGGGGATGAACTGCGCCGCGTGCAGGAGAATCGACACCGAGAGGGCGTCCGACCGCGGCACCCCGAAGATGTCCAGCGCGAGCACGGTCGCGGCCTGAACCACTCCCACGAAGCCGGGGCTCGACGGCAGGCTTACGCCCAGGCCCAGAAACGCGAGGACTGTCCACGCCGCCGTCAGTGGGAGGGAGAGCCGGGCCGACTGGAACGCGGCCCAGATGGCCAGCGCGAGCACCAGCCAGATTCCCACCGATGAGAGGAGCACCGGTGCGAGATGCCGGCCCGAGCGGATGCCGCGCAGGCCCTCGCTCATGGTCGACAGGATATCGAGCAGACGCCGCTCGACCGAGCGCCAGCGTGAAAAGAGGGCGCGGATCACGCCGGCGCATGCCCCGGGCACGATGGCGATCACCGCCAGCACGACCATAGCGATCACATCCACGGCCATGAGCAGAAACGCCGACCAGCGCATCTCCCGAGGGAAGGGCACGACAAGAAGGAGCACGACCACCGTGAGCCCCACCGCCAGCGCATCCAGCACGCGCTCGACGACGAGAGTGGCCACGGTCGTCCAGAATCGCTGCCCGTGGCGGGAAGCGACGTAGACCCGCACGAGCTCGCCGGCGCGCAGCGGCAAGAGGTTATTGGCCATGTAGCCGATCATGGTGGCGTTGAAGAGGTGGGATGGCTGGGTGCCGGGCGGGTAGAGGTAGTACCAGCGCCACGCGCGCAGCCAGAGGGCCAGTACGTTCAGCGCGGCACAGAGGGCCAGGAAGCTCCACCGCGTCTCGCGCAACCGCGCCGCGACGGCGCGCAGGTCCACGTCCCAGAAAAAGTAGATGAGCAGCGCGGCGCTCACCGCCAGCCCCGCCAGGATCTTGATCAGCCGTCCGCGCGACGGCACTGAGAGAGCGATCAGAGCCCGAGCTGGGCGAGGACGGCGTCGAGCCGAGCCGGAACGGTGACGGGGCGAGAGGCCGACTCGAGCGCGGTGTCCGGATCTTTGAGCCCGTGGCCGGTGAGGGTCAGGACGAGAGTCGAGCCCGGCTCGAAGCGGCCCGCCTTCACCATCTTCACCAACCCCGCCACGGTGGCGCAGGACGCGGGCTCCATGAAAATTCCCTCCTCACGCGCCAGCAGCCGGTAGCCGCGCACGATCTCTTCGTCGGTGACCGCGTCGATCCACCCGGCCGAGTCTTGCAGCGCTTCCTTGGCCAAGCCCCAAGAGGCGGGGTTGCCGATTCGGATGGCCGTGGCCAGCGTCTTCGGCTCGGCGATCACGCGGTCCTCGACGATGGGCGCCGCGCCGGCAGCCTGGAAGCCCACCATCTTCGGCAGCTCCTTGGCCAGCCCGGCGCGGTGATACTCACGGTAGCCGCGCCAGTACGCGGAGATATTGCCGGCATTGCCCACCGGGATCAGGTGATAGTCCGGCGCGCGGCCGAGCTGGTCCACCACCTCGAAGGCGCCGGTTTTCTGACCCTCGAGCCGGAAGGGATTGAGGCTGTTGACGAGCGTGACCGGGTGGCGGTCGGCGATCTGTGTGACGATGCTCAGCGCCTGATCGAAGTTGCCTTCGACGACGAGCACCGTAGCGCCGTGGATCGCCGCCTGCGAGAGCTTGCCGATGGCCACCGCACCCTTGGGCACCATGACGAAGGCGCGTAGCGCGGCCCTGGCCGCATACGCCGCGGCGGAGGCGGAGGTGTTTCCCGTCGACGCGCAGATCACGGCGCGGGAGCCGGACTCCACGGCCTTAGAGATGGCCATGGTCATCCCGCGGTCCTTGAACGAGCCGGTCGGGTTGAAGCCCTCGCATTTGAGGAAGATCCGCAGGCTCGGATCCGTCGCCTCGGCCAGGCGCGGCGCGGGGATGAGGGGAGTGTTGCCCTCGTGCAGCGTCACTACCGGCGTTTGCGGCGTCACCGGCAGGAACGCGCGGTATTTCTCGATCACCCCGGGCCAGGACGTCATGATCCGACCTCGACCCGGATCATCGCAGTGCGCGAGGCGACCACGGGCAGCTTGTCGATGGCCGCCAGCGCCGCCCGCATGTCACGCTCCCGCGCTTCGTGCGTCATCATCACCACGGGCACCGCCTCGCCGTGCGCCCGGCCTTTTTGCAGCACGGAGATCAGCGAGATGTCGTGCGCGCCGAGGATGCCCGCCACCTGAGCCAGCACGCCGGGCTTGTCCATGGCCGTGACGCGCAGGTAGTAGGCCGACCGGATGTCTTCCATCGGGCGCAAACCCAGCGGCCGCGGGCTCACCGAAGGCAGATCCACGTCCATGGCGGGGATGCCGTGTGCCACGCGGCGGGCGATCTCGAGCGTGTCCGACCACACGGCCGAGGCCGTCGGCAGCTGCCCGGCGCCGCGCCCGTAGAACATCAGGTTCCCCACGTTGTCTCCGGTGATGAAGACGGCGTTGAACACACCGGACACCGCCGCCATCGGCGAGTCGGCCGGGATCATGGTCGGGTGCACCCGCAGCTCGAGCTCGCCGTCCGTCGTTTTGGCAATGGCGAGCAGCTTGATCCGGTAGCCCAGCTCGCGGGCGTTGACCACGTCCTGCTGTGAGACGGCGGTGATGCCCTCGGTGTAGATGTCCTTGAGGTCCACCGAGGTGCGGAAGGCGAGGGTGGCGAGGATCTGGAGCTTGTGGGCGGAGTCCAGCCCCTCGATGTCCAGCGTGGGGTCGGCCTCGGCATAGCCCCGTCCTTGGGCCTCTTTGAGCGTCTCGGCGAAATCCCGCCCTTCGTCGGTCATCCTCGTGAGGATGTAATTGCAGGTGCCGTTGACGATGCCGAAGGCGGAGAGGATGCGGTTGGCCGGCAGCCCGTCCTTGACCGCGCGGATGAGAGGAATGCCGCCCGCCACGGCGGCCTCGAAGGCCAGCGCCACGCGATTGCGCCGCGCCTCCTCGAACAGCTCGGCCCCATGGTGGGCGAGGAGGGCCTTGTTCGCCGTCACCACGTGCTTGCCCGCCTGCAGCGCTTTGAGGATGAAGGTGCGCGCCGGCTCGAGCCCGCCGACGAGCTCGATGACGATCTGCACGGCGGGGTCGTCCAGCACGGTATTGGCGTCGGCCACCATCGGCAGGCGCTTGAGGTCGAGTCCCTCGCGCGGGCGCGCGAGATCGGCGTCGGCGACCTTGTGGAGCACGAGCCGGCAGCCGGCGCGCTCCTCCATCTCGGCGGCGTGGCTCTGCAGCACCTTGATCACGCCGCTTCCCACAGTCCCGAGGCCCAGGAGCGCGATCTTGATCTCTGTCATGGGGAGGCCGAAGGTCACGGCCCGCGCCGCCGGCGCCGGGGCCCAGCCCCGGCATGCCTGACGGCTACAGTTACCGCGCGGTGAGACTCTTCAGGCCCCGCAGGGCCTGCTTGATGCGCTGCTCGTTCTCGACCAAGGCGAAGCGCACGTGGCCCTCGCCGTACTCCCCGAAGCCGATGCCGGGGGAGACTGCCACCTTGCTTTCCTGGATGAGCATCTTGGCGAACTCGAGCGAGCCCATGGCGCGGAAGGCGTCGGGAATCGGCGCCCAGACGAACATCGTGCCCTTGGGTTTCGGCACGGACCAGCCGAGCTTGTTGAGGCCGTCCACCAGCACGTCGCGCCGCTTCTGATGCAGCCCGACGATCTCGCTCACGCAGGCTTGGTCGCCTTCGAGCGCGATGATGGCGGCGATCTGGATGGGCTGGAAGGCGCCGTAGTCGAGGTAGGACTTGATGCGCGCCAGGGCATTGACCATGCGGGCATTGCCGCACACGAAGCCCATCCGCCAGCCGGGCATGTTGTACGACTTCGAGAGCGAGAAAATCTCCACCCCGACGTCCTTGGCCCCCGGCGCAGAAAGGAATGAGGGCGGGCGGTAGCCGTCGAAGGCGAAATCCGCATACGCGAAGTCGTGGACGACCATGAGCCGGTGCTCCTTGGCGAAGTCCACGACCTTGACGAAAAAATCACGGTCCACGCAGAGCGTCGTCGGGTTGTGCGGGAACGAGAGGATCAGCAGCTTGGCCTGGGGCCAAGCGAGCCGCGCCGTCTCTTCGAGGCGCGCGAAGAAATCGTCACCCGGGATCAACGGCACCGAGCGCAGGTCGCCGTCTGCGATGACCACCGAGTAGGAGTGAATCGGATACGTTGGATTGGGCACCAGGGCGCCATCCCCGGGCTGGAGCACCGCCAGCGCCAGATGGGCGAGGCCTTCCTTGGCTCCGATGGTCGCGATGGCCTCGGTGTCGGGGTCGAGCTCGACGCCGTAGCGATCCCGATACCAGGTCGTGACGGCCTTGCGCAGCCGGGTGATGCCCTTGGAGGCCGAATAGCGGTGGTTGCGGGGATTACGCGCAGCCTCGACCAGCTTATCCACGATGTGCTTGGGGGTGGGCTGGTCGGGATTGCCCATGCCCAGGTCGATGATGTCCTCTCCGCGGGCCCGCGCCTTGGACTTGAGGTCGTTGACGATGGCGAAGACATAGGGCGGGAGCCGCTTGATCCGATAGAACTCGTCCATGGGGGTTCCTTGAGTAAAAACGATGATACTGCCGCTGGCCGTCAACTGTCAAGAAACCGCTCTCTGGCGCGGAGATAGCGCGCACCCGGTAGTGACGGAAATGGCGTGTTGACACCCTCCGAGAGGGCGTGCTACAAACGCCGAAACCGGGGGGCCGGTGTTCCAGAACTTCCCTTCTCGAAGCACCTGATTGAAGAGTCGTTCCCGATGATCCCGCTGGGGCGTGCGGGCCCAATGGGACGAGTCCACGTGACACAGACCAGCGACGCGAAGGAGCGGGCGATGGTTGGACGCGAAAGAGGGCAGAGGCCGAAAGGCCCGCGCCCGATCCACGTCGTCGACGGCGCGCGGGCCGGGACACCGAGGTAAGGCGGGGGGACGCCCCGACCGGGGGGAGCAGCCATGTTCAGGCGCAGGCGCAAATCAGCGGGACGCAATGGCCTGACCGCGTTCGTCGACGAAGGCTCGGAGATCGAGGGCAAGTACACGTTCAGCGGCACCGTGATGCTGAACGGGAAGTTCAAGGGCGAGATCTCGACCCACGACACTCTGATCGTGGGGGAGAAGGGCGTGGTCAACGCCGACATCCGCGCCGGCCAGGTGCTGGTGAGCGGCGAAGTGGTGGGAAACGTGCAGGCGACCGAGCGCGTGGAGCTCAAGCGCACGGCTCGGATGTTCGGGGATGTGGAAGCGCCGATCATCGTCGTCGAGGAGGGCGTCCTGTTCGAGGGGCACTGCCGGATGACGAAAGTGAACCAGATCGCCGAGGTCCCGAATACCCGGGACTTCTCGGTGGTGCCGCTCAAGCGCTAGGGCGGATCAGACAGGAACGATGCCCCGGTCCAAGGGCTTCAACCTGCTGGTCGTCAAGAGCGACGGCAGTGGTGTCTTCCGGCTGACCTTCCCCCGGTGGCTGTTCGGCTTCGCGGTGGGCGGGCTGGTCTTCGCCGTGTCCGCGCTCGGTGGCATCTACGGCGACTACCTCTCTCTCCGCCACCAGCGGGCCACCTATGCCGAGCTCCAGAGCCGCTTTGCTCAGCAGCAGGCGGCCCTCGACGATTCGGAGAAGCGCGCGCGCGAAGTGCGGGCTGAGATCGACAGCTGGCGCGACCTGCACGCCCGCATCTGGGAGCCCTTCGGTCCGGAAGCCCGCCCCGCGGTCCGGCGCGGCACCGGCATCGGCGGCGGCACCCCGGCCCGCGCCGTGATCGAGCGCAGCGCGGACGCGGTGAAGGAGGAAATGGATCGCCTGGCGGGCATCGTGAAGGAAGAGGGCAACAGCCTTCGTGCGCTGGACCGGTTTCTCGGCAAGGCCGGCAAGGTGCTGGCCTCGCTGCCGTCCCGCTGGCCGCTTCGCGGCCCCGTGAATTCCGATTTCGGGAAGCGCGTGTCGCCATGGACGTCGAGTCCCGAGTTCCACAGCGGGGTCGACATCGGCGCGCCCATGGGCAGCCCGGTGAAAGCGCCGGCCCCCGGTACCGTGGTCTTCGCCGGGCACAATGCCGAGTACGGCATCACCCTCATCCTGGATCACGGCCACGAGACCAAATCGCTCTACGGCCACCTGTCCAAGCTGCACGTGACCGTCAACCAGCATGTCCAGCGGGGCGAGGTGGTCGCGCTGACCGGCAATACCGGGCGCTCCTCCGGCCCGCACCTGCACTACGAGATCCAGGTCAAGGGTCAGCCCGTCAATCCCAACGCCTACGTCTGGGAAGACGCACCGCTCATCGCCCGCTCCGCCTCCGCCCGCTAGCCCCGGACGCGCTCCTCAGTCGGCGACCGCCAGCGGATCACCCGCCGCGGCGCTTTCG
>JBKPCB010000071.1:0-21061 GCA_046727155.1 Candidatus Methylomirabilota bacterium
TTTAGTGACGGCAATTGCCGTCACCGTTTGTCGTATTTCAAGACCTGACCCCAGCGGTGTCGGCTTTCTTGAGCAGATCGATGAACGCGGCGACGGCGGGCGTCAGCCGCCTGCCGCGCCGGTGGATAATGCCGATGGGCCGCACCAGCCCGGCGATCGCGAGCGGCGCGGCCGCGAGCGTCCGGATGCCGATCTCCTTCAGCACCGTCGGCCGCGGCAGGATGCTCACCCCGGCGTTGATGCCGATGGCCTGCTTGATGGTCTCGACATTGTCGAACTCCATCACCACCTCCACCTTGACTCCGTGCTGCTTGAGCGCCCGGTCGATGGCCTTGCGGATGGGCAGGTCGTGGTCGAAGGCCACGAACTTCTCCCCATTGAGGTCCGCCGCGCTCACCAGCCGGCGGCGGGCCAGCCGGTGAGACGGATGCGCGACGAGCACCATCGGCTCGGATCGGAGCGGCAGGACCGTGAGCGCGCGAGTGGCCGAGGGATAGGAGAGGATGCCCACGTCGGCTTCGTCATTGACCACCACCTCGACCACCTTATGCGGATGCAGGCATTCCAGCAGCACCCGCGCCTGAGGATAGGCGGCCATGAAGGGCTGCATGTGCCGGCTCATGTCGTGCAGGCCCACCGAGTAGATGGCCGCCACCCGCACCGTTCCTTCGACGCGCTGGCGCGAGGCCGCCAGATCGGCGCGCGCCTTGTCGAAGCCCTGGAGCAGGGTGCGGCAGGCCTCGTAAAATCCCCGCCCCTCCTCGGTGGCCTGGGGCGGCCGGCGCGAGCGATCGAGCAGCGCCACGTCCAGCTCCGCCTCCAGCTGTTGGATGGCCTGGCTGGCGGCGGACTGGGAGACGCTATTGGCCGCCGCGCCGCGCGAGAAGCTCCGCAGCCGCACCACGTCGCAATAGAGCCTGAGCGTGTCGAGGTTCACGAGGCCAGAGTACACTATTAGCAAGTCTTATGCGGTGATTTTTCACTTTGGGCTTGGCTAATGCTCCCACCCAGTGTAGTCTCATCCGACAAAGCGGCACGCTGTTCGGTCTAATCACAAGGCCGGCCGCGACTTGGCCGGAGGGAGAGTCAATGGCGACGATGGATCCGGGGCTGCCGCGGGCGCAGGGCCTCTACGATCCGTCCCACGAGCACGACGCCTGCGGCGTGGGCTTCGTGGTGGACATGAAGGGCCGCCGATCCCACGCCCTCGTGAGCCAGGCGCTCACGGTGCTCAAAAACCTCCTGCACCGCGGCGCCTGCGGCTGCGAGGTCAATACGGGTGACGGCGCCGGCATCCTCATCCAGATGCCGCACGCCTTCCTGGCCCGCGAGTGCGGCGACCGGGGCTTCACCCTGCCCGCCCCAGGCCAGTACGGCGCGGGCCTCGTCTTTCTCCCCCGCGACCCCAAGCAGGCCGACGAGTGCCGGAGGATCTTCGCCGAGATCATCGGCGAGGAAGGGCAGACCCTGCTCGGCTGGCGCGAGGTGCCGACAAACGACTCTCCGGTGGGACCGACGGCGTGCTCGGTCGAGCCCGAGTTCAGGCAGATCTTCATCGGCCGGGGCCCGTCGGTGCCCGACCGCGCGGCCTTCGAGCGCAAGCTCTACGTCATCCGCAAGCGCGTGGAGCACACCGTGTGGGGCTCGAGCCTCAGCGAGAAGCGGTTCTTTTACCTGCCGAGCCTCTCCGCGAACACGCTGATCTACAAGGGCATGCTCTCGGCGGACCAGATCGAGACCATGTTCCCCGATGTGACCGATCCGCTGGTGGACTCGGCCCTGGCCCTTGTCCATCAGCGCTTCTCGACCAATACCTTCCCGTCGTGGCCGCTGGCGCACCCGTACCGCTACATCGCCCACAACGGGGAGATCAACACGCTGCGCGGCAACATCAACTGGATGCACGCGCGCGAGGCGCTCTGCCGCTCGCAGCTGCTGGGCGATGACCTCAAGAAGATCCTGCCCATCGTCATCGAGGGCGGCAGCGACTCGGCCATCTTCGACAACGTGCTCGAGTTCCTCGTGATGGCGGGCAGGCCGCTGCCGCTCGCGGTGCTCATGATGATCCCCGAGGCCTGGAGCGGCCACGAGTCCATGAGCGAGGAGCGCAAGGCCTTCTACGAGTACCACGGCTGTCTCATGGAGCCCTGGGACGGGCCCGCCTCCATCGCCTTCACCGACGGCACCGTGGTCGGTGCCGTGCTGGACCGCAACGGCCTACGCCCCTCGCGCTACTACGTCACGAAGGATGGCCTCGTGGTCATGGCCTCCGAAGTGGGCGTGCTCGACATCCCGCCCGAGCGCGTCCTGCTCAAGGAGCGCCTGCATCCCGGCCGCATCTTCCTGGTGGACACGGCCCAAGGCCGAATCGTGGACGACGCCGAGCTCAAGCGGATCTACGCCAGCCAGCATCCCTACGGCGAGTGGCTCAAGAGCTATCTCAAGCCGCTCGAGAGCCTGCCCGAGCCGCCGCACGTGCCCGAGCCCGATCACGACACCGTGCTGGAGCGCCAGCAGGTCTTCGGCTATACGCACGAGGACTTGCGGATCCTGCTCGGCCCCATGTCCACCGCCGGCGAGGAGCCGGTTGGCTCGATGGGCACCGATACCTCGCTGGCGGTGCTCTCGAACCGGCCGCGGCTGCTCTATGACTACTTCAAGCAGCTCTTCGCGCAGGTGACGAACCCGCCGCTGGACGGCATCCGCGAGGAGCTGGTGACCCAGATCGCGACCACGATCGGTCCGGAAGGCAATCTCCTCGAGCCCACGCCCGAGGCATGCCGCCAGATCAAGCTCAAGACGCCGATCCTCCACAATGAGGAGCTGGCCCGCATCCGCCACGTGGATCTGCCGGGCTTCAGAGCCAAGACGATCTCGATGCTCTTCCCGGTGTCGGCGGGCGGCGCGGGGCTCGGCAAGGCGGTGGAGGAGCTGTGCCGGCAGGCCAGCCGGGCCGTGGCCGAAGGCTATACCTACGTGATTCTCTCGGATCGCGGCGTCGATCCGCTGCACGCCCCGATCCCCGCGCTCCTGGCAACCTCGGGCGTGCATCACCACCTGATCCGCGAGGGCAGCCGCGTCAAGATCGGCCTCATCATCGAGACTGGGGAGGCGCGCGAGGTGCATCACATGGCGCTGCTGCTTGGTTACGGCGCCGGCGCCATCAATCCGTACCTCGCCTTCGAGACGCTGGACGACATGATCCGCCAGGGGCTGCTGCGGGGGCTCGACCACAAGACCGCGGTAAAGAATTACATCAAGGCGCTCAACAAGGGGATCCTCAAGGTCATCTCGAAAATGGGGATCTCCACCATCCAGTCCTACCGCGGCGCCCAGATCTTCGAGGCCATCGGCCTCAACCGGGACCTCGTCGACCGCTACTTCACCTGGACGACCTCGCGCATCAGCGGCGTGGGCATCGAGATCGTCGCCCAGGAGGTGCTGGCCCGCCACCACCGGGCCTATCCCGATCGGCCCGTGGGTCCGCCCGAGCTCGACTGGGGGGGCGAGTACCAGTGGCGCCGCGACGGCGAGTTCCACCTGTTCAACCCGGAGACCGTCTTCAAGCTGCAGCACGCCACGCAGAGCGGGCAATACAAGATCTTCAAGGAGTACACAGGCCTCGTCGATGACCAGAACCGCAACCACGCCACGCTGCGCGGCCTCTTCGCCTTCAAGCCCGCCGCCGCGCCCATTCCCATCGAAGAGGTCGAGCCCGTCGAGGCCATCCTCAAGCGCTTCGCGACGGGCGCCATGTCCTACGGGTCCATCAGTCAGGAGGCGCACGAGACGCTCGCCATCGCCATGAACCGGATGGGCGGCAAGTCGAATACCGGCGAAGGCGGCGAGGATTCCGCGCGCTATGTCCGCGACCCCAACGGCGACTGGCGCCGGAGCGCCATCAAGCAGGTCGCCTCCGGGCGCTTCGGCGTGACCAGTGAGTACCTGATCAACGCCGACGACCTCCAGATCAAGATGGCCCAGGGCGCCAAGCCCGGCGAGGGCGGCCAGCTCCCCGGCCACAAGGTCTACCCGTGGATCGCGCGGGTCCGTCATTCCACGCCGGGCGTGGGGCTGATCTCGCCGCCGCCGCATCACGACATCTACTCGATCGAGGACCTGGCCCAGCTGATCCACGATCTCAAGAATGGCAATCCCAAAGCGCGGATCAGCGTGAAGCTCGTCTCCGAAGTCGGCGTGGGCACCGTCGCGGCCGGCGTCGCCAAGGCCCATTCCGACGTCGTGCTCATCTCCGGCCACGACGGCGGCACGGGCGCCTCGCCGCTCACCTCGATCAAGCACGGCGGCACCCCCTGGGAGCTCGGCCTGGCCGAGACCCAGCAGGTGCTGGTGATGAACAAGCTGCGCGACCGGATCATCGTCCAGGTGGACGGCCAGATGAAGACCGGGCGCGACGTCGTCATCGCCGCGCTCATGGGCGCGGAGGAGTTCGGCTTTTCGACGGCGCCGCTGGTGGTCATGGGCTGCATCATGATGCGGGTCTGCCATCTGAACACCTGCCCCGTGGGCATCGCCACCCAGGACCCCAAGCTGCGGGCCAAGTTCACCGGCAAGCCCGAGTTCGTCGAGCGCTTCTTCCGCTACATCGCGGAGGAAGTGCGGGAGTACATGGCCCGGCTCGGCTTCCGCACCATGAACGAGATGATCGGCCGCGTCGACCGGCTCGACGTCGCGCCCGCCGTGGACCACTGGAAGGCGCGCGGGCTGGACCTGTCCACCATCCTCTATCGGCCCGCCGTCGGGCCCGAGGTGGCCATCCGCAAGGTCGTCGAGCAGGATCACGGCCTCGAGCGGTCGCTCGATATGACCACGCTCGTGCCCATGTGCCAACCGGCGCTGGAGCGTCGGGAGCCGCTCGATATCCGCCTGCCGATCCGGAACGTCAACCGCACCGTCGGCACGATCCTGGGCTCTGAGGTCACGTTGCGGTACGGCCCCGACGGGCTGCCCGACGACACGATCCGCATACACTTCACGGGCTCCGCCGGTCAGAGCTTCGGGGCCTTCGTGCCGCGCGGCATCACGCTCACGCTCGAGGGCGACTCCAACGACTACATCGGCAAGGGTCTCTCCGGGGGCAAGATCATCGTGTTCCCGCCCCGCGAGGCCACGTTCGTGGCCGAGGACAACATCCTCGTCGGCAACGTGGTTCTCTACGGCGCGACGAGCGGCGAGGCCTATTTCCGCGGCGTGGCCGGCGAGCGCTTCGCGGTGAGGAACAGCGGGGCGCTGGCCGTGGTGGAGGGCGTGGGCGACCACGGCTGCGAATACATGACCGGCGGCCGCGTGGTCGTCATCGGGCGGAGCGGGCGGAACTTCGCAGCCGGCATGTCGGGCGGCCTGGCCTTCGTGCTCGACGAAGACGGCGACTTCAAGCGGCGCTGCAACCTCGGCATGGTGGATCTCGAGGCGCTGGTGGACACCGAAGACGTCGAGCTGGTCAAGGACCTCCTGTCGCGCCACATCCGCCACACCCAGAGCCCGGTCGCGGCTCGGCTGCTCGTGGACTGGGAAAAGACCCAGCAGAAGTTCGTCAAGATCATCCCGAAGGACTTCAAGCGCGTGCTGGCGGCGATGAAGAAGGCGCAGGAGACTGGCATGTCGATGGACGACGCCATCATGGCGAGCGCCCACGGATAAACTCGGAGGGGAGCTTCGCCCCCCTTCCGAAGCCTCCCCCCAAGAAAAGGCAGGTTGCGCCGGCCAAGCCGGCGCTCGAACACGGGTCAGGCAAGGCGAGCCTCAATCGGCGGCTCCTGAGGTGCAGAAAGGAACAATGGGCAAGGTCACCGGCTTCCTGGAGTTCAAGCGCGACAAGCAGCCCTACCGGCCCGTCGGGGAGCGGCTCCAGGACTGGAATCAGGTCATGCTCCCCTGGCCCACCGACAAGCTGCAAAAGCAGGGCGCCCGCTGCATGGACTGCGGCATTCCGTTCTGTCACCAGGGCTGCCCGCTCGGCAATCTCATTCCCGACTGGAACGACCTCGTGTACCGGGACAGGTGGCGCGAGGCCATCGACCGGCTTCACGCCACCAATAACTTCCCGGAGTTCACGGGCACTCTCTGCCCGGCGCCGTGCGAGGGCTCCTGCGTGCTCGGCATCAACGACGATCCCGTGACCATCAAGGCCATCGAGCTTGCCATCATCGATCGCGCCTTCGAAGAAGGCTGGATCGAGCCCGAGCCGCCGGCCGTGCGCACGAACAAGAAAGTGGCCGTGGTGGGCTCGGGGCCGGCGGGATTGGCCGCGGCCCAGCAGCTCAATCGGGCAGGCCACTGGGTGACCGTCTTCGAGCGGGACGACCGGATCGGGGGGCTGCTCCGCTACGGGATCCCCGAGTTCAAGATGGAGAAGCGCGTGCTCGACCGGCGCCTTCGCCAGCTCGAGGCCGAGGGCGTCAAGTTCGTGACCAATGCGCATGTGGGCGTCAATGTCACGACCGAGCATCTCAGGAACGAGTTCGACGCCCTGATCCTCACCGGGGGCGCCTGCGCCCCGCGCGACCTGCCCATCCCCGGGCGCGAGCTCAAGGGCATCCACTTCGCGATGGAGTACCTGACACTCCAGAACCGTCGCTGCGAAGGCGACGCGGTGCCAGAGGAGCGGCTCATCTCGGCCAAGGGAAAGCGGGTCGTGATCATCGGCGGCGGCGACACGGGCGCCGACTGTCTGGGCACCGTGCACCGGCAGGATGCGCTTTCGGTGCATCAATTCGAGATCCTGCCGCGCCCGCCCGAGGGTCGGGCGCCCGAGAACCCCTGGCCCATGTGGCCGAACGTCTATCGCGTCTCTGCGGCACACGAAGAAGGCGGCGAGCGTGTCTATTCGGTCTCGACCAAGCGCTTCGTCGACGACGAGGCGGGCCGCCTCAAGGCGTTGGAAGTCGTGCGAGTCGAGATGGTCAACGAGGGCGGCCGTCTCACCTTCAAGGAAGTCCCCGGCTCCGAGTTCATCCTGCCCTGCGAGCTCGCTCTGCTGGCCATGGGCTTCGTGGGCGCCGAGCGGCCCGGCATGCTCGAACAGCTCGGCGTCAAGCTCACCGAGCGCGGCAATGTCTGGCGGGATCCTAACTGGATGACGAGCGTGCCCGGCGTCTTCACGGCGGGCGACATGCAGCGCGGCCAGTCGCTCATCGTCTGGGCCATCGCCGAAGGCCGCAGCGCCGCCCGCGGCGCGGATTGCTACCTGATGGGCCGCTCCGATCTTCCCGCCCCGCTCGGCTGATGCCGCTCACCCACGCCGAGCGCGAGCGTCTCATCGAGCAGTACGCCTCCGGCCCGGCGCGACTGCGGGCCGCGCTTGCCACGGTTCCCGCCGAGGCCCGGCAGTGGCGCCCCAAGGCCGGGGAGTGGTCGGCCCACGAAGTCGTCGTCCACTGCGCCGATGCCGAGACCAATGCCGCCGCCCGCATCCGCTATCTGGCCAGCGAGAAGGAGCCGCTCATCCTCGGCTATGACGAAGCCCGCTGGGCGGTGACCCTCGACTACCAGCAGCATCCGCTCGAGCCGGCTCTGGCAACAGTCGATGCCGTCCGCGCCAATACCGTGTCGCTCCTGCGCCGCTTTCCAGAGGAGACGTGGCAGCGAGAGGGGCGTCACACGGAGTCGGGCCGTTATACGGCGGAGGACTGGCTTCGGATCTACGCCGAGCATCTCGAGATCCACGCCCGCCAAATTGAGGCCAACCTGGCGGCGTGGCAAGCGGCGCGTCGCGCTCCTTCGCGCTAGGCGGCGTAAGGCCCTAGCTCAAGCGCGACTAGAATACGCTTTGCGCCGCTAGCGGCTGGCGCTCTGCCAGAGCGCGTGGCCCACGAAGAAGGGGCCCAGGCGCTCGATGTACTGCGAGGTCTGCGTGGTCCGCCGCATGGCCTGGATCAGGTGGGAGAGCGGATGCAGGTCGTGCCCCACTAAACCGATGACGAAGTCATTGTCATTGGTGTCGAGGCCGTGGCAGGCGAGGCGGATGTCATGCGCCAGATCGGCGTCGCCATAGGCCCGGCCCAAAGCCCCGTGCTCGCTCAGGACAGCCCGCTGCTCTTGACCAGAAAGCCGCGCGAAGCCGCCCACGCGACGCAGCGGGTACCAGATGGCCCAGGGCCAGGCCGGATTCAGGACGGTGCGGCGCGGCCGGCGCAGGAGCCAATCGTCGAGATCCGGCTCGAACCCGCTGGCGTAGGTGCGGCCCAGCATGGTGAGCTCGGGCTTGCGGGTGAGCCCCGCGAAGGGCTCGGCGCCCAATAACTCGCGCAGGCGCGTGGCGAAGAAGGCCGGATCCTCGCTCATCGCGAGCACGGCCACCCCTCTCGGGTCATTGACGTCGGCGTACAGCGCCGCCTCGATCTGGCTCCGCTCGAGGGCGCCAACCAGAGACTTGGCGTCCGCGCAGCCCCCAAAGGCCTGGAGCTGAATGAATAGCCGGCGCTCCGAGGTTTGCTTATTGGCTCCGCGCTCGAGGATCTCGCGCTTGATGTCGGGTGCAGGCGCGCCGGGGTCGCTATCTGGTCGCGTGCTCATAACCCTAGCCGCCGCGGGTGTGCATTTCCAGATGCGGGTCGCGCTTGAGCTCGCCGATCTGCATCAGGGGCCGTCGCTCAGCCACCGCCAGCCGCTCCTCGGCGCCGCGGTCGGCGCGCCGCTCCCAGGCGGGTACGATGAGCGCCTTGAGCTCGTCCGGCGTGGCGCCGCCCCGCAGAGCCTTCCGGAGATCCGTCCCCTGTGTCGCGTAGAGGCAGAGGTACCACATGCCGTCGGCCGTGAGCCGGCTGCGGTCGCACGAGCGGCAGAAGGGCTCGGTCGTTGACGAGATGACCCCGAAGACATAGCCGTCGGGAAGACGGTACCGGTCGGCGGGCGCCGAGGTCGCTTCGATCACGGGCTCGATGACGCCATAGCGGGCCCCGAGCCGCGTGAGCATCTCGGCGCGCGAAACCACGCGGTCCATCGACCAGTGGGTCGCGCCGCCCACGTCCATGTACTCGATGAAGCGCGCCTCGGCGGAGACTTTCCGCCCGTACTCGATGAGATCGGCGAGCTCGTCGTCGTTGGTCCCGCGCATCACCACGGTGTCGAGCTTGAGCCCCGGCCAGCCCTCTCGCCCCACGGCGTCGATGCCCTCCAGGACCTGGGCGAGGCTGTCGCGCCGGGTCAGCGACTTGAAGCGTTCGGGGCGCAGTGTGTCCAGGCTCACGGTGACTCGGTGCAGCCCGGCCGCGCGGAGCGCCGTCGCCTGCTCGGCGAGCAGCACGCCATTGGTGGTCATCGCCAGATCCTTGATCCGCGGATTGGCGGCGAGCAGGGAGACGAGACGGTCGAGGTCCTTTCTCAGCAACGGCTCGCCGCCGGTGAGTCGCACCTTGTCGACGCCCAGGTCCGCGAAGACGTCCACCAGCCGGGCGATCTCCTCGAAGTGGAGAATGTCCTCGCGCGGCAGCCAGACATAGTCTTCCTCCGGCATGCAGTACTGGCAGCGCAGGTTGCACCGGTCGGTGACCGATAGCCGGAGGTTGCGGAGCGGCCGCTCGAGGGTGTCGAGGATCACGGCAGCTCCACCAAGATGTCGCCGCCTTCGACCGACACGGGGAAGCACGCGACTTTGACGGCGGGATTATTGGCATTGGCGCCCGACGTCACATCCCAGCGCCAGCCATGCCACGGACAGGTCACCACCGTGCCGTCCAGATCGCCTTCGCCCAGCGGGCCGCCGCGGTGCGTGCAGGTATTGTCGATGGCGTAATAGGTGCCGCCGACATTGAAGATCGCGAGGGTCTTGCCGCCGGCCTCGACCACGCGGCCCTCGCCGTCGGGCACCTCGTCCTTGACCGCCACTTTCACTCTGGCCATGACTCAGGCGGGCACCGTGGCGCCGAGACCCGATCGCTCCCATTCGCGCAGGAGCCCGGCCTTCTTGACTCCCACGTCGAAGTGGTCCCACGGGAATGTCTCCGATGCCTCCCGCGTCCGGCCCGTATAGAAGCCGGAGTCGCCTTCCCACTCGCGCAGCGCCCGGCGCCAATTACCGTCGAGCACAGCCGCCTGCTCGATGAAATCCGCGACGCGGCGATCGCCCCGCGCGAGCATGGCCTGGAGCCCCGCCTCGCGCGGGTTCTCGTGGACCACGCGCACATTGTGCAGGCGGCCCGCACCGCGCTTGATGATCTCCAGCTTCTCCTCCAGGCTCCGCAGCCCGTCGAAGGGCGCCCACTGAAAGGGCGTCCACGGCTTGGGCACGAAGGAGGAGATCGACAGCGTGAGCTTGCCGAATGGATGGCCGTCGGGACCCGGAACGCTCAGCCGCTCGAGCAGCCGCGTCGCCAGGGCGGGAATGGCCTCGACGTCCTCGACCGTCTCGGTCGGCAGCCCGATCATGAAGTAACACTTGAGGTTGGGGATGCCGTACTTGCGCAACAGATCGCAGGCCGCGTAGAGCTGTTCGTCGCTGATGGCCTTGCGGACGACCAGACGGAGGCGCTCGGTGCCCGCCTCGGGGGCCATCGTCAGCGTCCGGTGGCCTCCCCGCTGGAGCGAGGCGACCAGATCCTCGGTGAGGCTGTCGGCGCGGAGCGAGGAGATCGAGACCTCGACGCCGTACTCCTCGAGGATCTTCATCAGTTCGCCGATCCACGGATAATCGGAGACGCAGGCGCCGACCAGACCCACGCGCTTGGAATCTTTCGCGATGCGGGCCACCGACTCGCGGAGCGACTCGAGCGTGCGATGGCGCACCGGCCGATAGACCTGGCCTTCGAGACAGAAGCGGCAGCCTCTTCCGCAGCCCTTGCCGACCTCGAGGAGCTCCATGTGGCCGTATTCGGCCCGAGGCGTCTTGAGCACCGAGCGGGTCTCGAAGCGGTTGACGTCGGCGAGCCGCCGCTTGGCCACGATCGGCGGCGCCACGGGATCGACGGCGATCACGCCCTCGATCTGGCCGTCGGGGCCATAGCGGACTTCATAGGCGTCCGGCACGTAGATCCCGGCCACCGGTGTGAGGCCGTCCAGCAGGCGTCGCTTGCGCTTGGCGGGGCCCGCCTCGCGCGCTTCGCGGTAGCCGGCCACGATCTCGCCCACCACCTCCTCGCCCTCCCCGACCACGATGAAGTCCATGAACGGGGCCAGCGGCTCCGGATTGGAGAAAGCGCAGACCCCGCCCATCAGCACGATCGGATCCTCGGGCTCCCGGTCGGCCGCGCGGGGCGCCAGACCGGCCATTCGGAGCAGCCGCACCGTATTGATGTAATCGCCTTCGTAGGTCACCGAGAAGCCGACCAGATCGAAGTCCTTCAGGGGGCGCTGCGATTCCAACGAGAAGGGCGGCGTCTGCGTCCTCGCGTACTCGTCGAGGTCCTCCGGATCGGGGAAGAACACGCGCTCGCAGACGACGTCCGGCAGCGAGTTCAGGTGATCGTAGATGGTCTGAAACCCCAAGTTGGACATGCCGACGGCATACGTATTGGGGTAAACGAGCGCCACCGATACACGGCCACCCCAGTCCTTGCTCACCACGCCTTCCTCGCCGGCGATGAGAGCCTGGGCTTTCTTCCTGAGTTTCCACGACATGGCGCTAGTTTATCACGCGGGTTCGGCGTCGGGACTTGAGGGGCAAAAACACACTACTCCGGTGGGACCGGCCGAGGGAGCCCTGCGGGTTCCCCGGGGGCTAGACCCCCATGATCTGGATGTCGATATTCCTGGACCGAGGACCGTCCAGCTCGGCGAAGATGATGGATTGGAAGCGGCCCAACGAGAGCTCGCCCCCGCTGATCCCCACCGCCACGCTCCGGCCGAGCAGCGCCGCTCGCAGATGCGACGAGGCATTGCCGCGCTCGCAGTCGGAATACCTCGGGTCGTCGTGCTTGTAGCCGCCGTTGTCGGCGACCAGGCGCTCCATCATGGTTTTCAGATCCTCCGCGAGGGCGCCCTGGAACTCGTTGACGAAGAGGGCGCAGGTCGTGTGGAGGGAATTGACCAGCAGGAATCCCTCCTTGATGTCGGCTCCGAGCACGATATCGCGGACTTGCTTCGTGATGTCGAGAACCTGAGTGCGTTTCTCGCTCAGCGTCGTGAGCGTCTTTCGCGCGACCTTCAGGGTCTGCACCGTACTCCCTCCCTGGTCCTGGGCGGCTCGATGTCGTCCGCCCACGTTTGAATTCGTGTGTCTCATGGTGCCGAGGGAGGGAATCGAACCCCCACGGCCCTTGCGGACCAGCGGATTTTAAGTCCGCTGCGTCTCCCAGTTCCGCCACCCCGGCTCAATCGGCCGCCGACCCCGCGTATGGAGGCGGCGAGCGGATTCGAACCGCTGCATAGAGGTTTTGCAGACCTCCGCCTTAGCCACTTGGCTACGCCGCCCTGCAAATCCAAAGGGCCCCACTGCCGAGCCCCGATTCCATTGCATATGGAGCGGGAAACGGGATTCGAACCCGCGACCCCAACCTTGGCAAGGTTGTGCTCTACCACTGAGCTATTCCCGCGCCCCGCCAGCGCTTTTCTAGGACTGCGGCGAGTCTAACAAAGGCACGGAATTCTGTCAACTTAGGCCTCTTTTGAGGGCCTCTGGGATACCTCATGCCTGAGGTATCGGGCGGCCTCCTCCGGAGGGACGGGATTGATGAAGAACCCCGTTCCCCACTCAAATCCCGCTACTTTGGTCAATTTCGGGATGATCTCGATATGCCAATGGAAATGGTCGAGGTTTTGGGCCCTCAGGGGGGCGGAGTGCAGCATCAGGTTGAAGGGCGGATCGTCCAGGGACTGCGCCATTCGACCCAAGATGCATGAGATGACGCGAGCCAGGGGCAGGAGCTCCTCTGGGGTGATGTCCTCGAAGTCCGACCGATGGCCGGCCGGGAGAATCCAGGTCTCGAACGGAAAGCGCGGAGCGAAGGGGCAGAGGGCGACGAAGCCGTCTTCCTCCAGGATCATCCGGCCGCCTTTCTGGCGCTCTTGCCGCACGATGTCGCACCAGATGCAGCGCTTCTTGATCTTCAGGTGCTGGAGCCCGCCCGCCAGCTCTTCCTGAACCATGATCGGCACGATGGGCGTGGCGATGAGCTGGGAATGGGTGTGCTCGAGGGACGCGCCGGCAGCCTCGCCGTGGTTCTTGAACACGAGCACGTACTCGAGCCGCGGGTCCTTGGCCAGATCCAGGATGCGCTCCCGGCACGCGCGAAGAACCTCGGCCAGGCGCTCCACCGGCAGCCGATCCACGGTCATGTCGTGCTCGGGTGATTCGATCACGACCTCATGGGCGCCGATGCCGTTCATCCGGTCGTAGAGCCCCTCCCCCGACGGCTCGAGCTCACCTTCGATCCGGAGAGCCGGAAACTTGTTCGGGATCACGCGCACCAGCCATCCGGGCGTGTTCGGCGCGCTGCCGTCCGGCCGCAGCGCCCAGACTTCCTCCGGCGTGCTCCGCTCCTGCCCCCCGCAGAAGATGCAGGGGCCGCCGCGGCGCGCGGCACGGGCGGGCGAGAAGTCCGAGGGACGCTGGGCCCGCTCAGTCGAGATGATTACCCAGCGGCCGACCACAGGATCCCGCCGCAGCTCAGGCACGGCGCGCCTCGTCTTCCGGCCGCGGCTCGCGGGCCAGCAATGACTCGAGCGCGGCGGTGACGGCCTTGCCGGAGAAGAGCACGGCTGCGACCTCCTCGCAGATCGGCATCTCGACGCGCGCCTCGCGCGCCAGGGCGAGCGCCGAAGACACGGTGCGCACGCCCTCGGCGATCATCGGGGTGGAGCCCTCCACATCGGCAAGACCCCGCCCGCGCGCGATCTGAACTCCGAGCGCATGGTTGCGGCTCTGCAAGCCCGTGCACGTGAGCACGAGATCACCCAGCCCCGCGAGCCCCGCGAAGGTGGCTCGCTGGGCGCCCAGCGCCACGCCGAGCCGCACGATTTCGGCGAGCCCCCGCGTGATCAGCGCCGCGCGCGCATTCTCGCCCAGGGCGAGGCCGTCGCTGAGGCCCGTGGCGATGGCCATCACGTTCTTGAGGGCGCCCGCGATCTCGACGCCGAGGACATCCCGGTTGGTATAGAGCCTGAAGGCGGGCCCCGCCAGCGCGCGCTGGAGCCGCCGGGCCGCGTCCTCGTCGGTGGACGCGATGACCAGCGCCGTCGGCAGACCGGCCGCCACCTCCCGGGCGAAGGATGGCCCGGACAGAACGGCGATCGGCCGCCCCGGCAGAAGCTGGCCGAGAAGCTGCGACATGCGACGGCCACCTTTCGGCTCGAGTCCCTTGGTGGCCGACACCACCGCGGCCTCGCGCGGCACCGAGCCGGCGAGTGTTCCGACGACGGACTCGGCAAAGTGGGACGGCACCGCGACGATCACGACGCCCGCCCCGCTCAGGGCCTCGCGCGCGTCGATGGTCGCCAGAAGAGCGGGCGGCAGCTGCAGGCCCGGAAGATATCGCGGGTTCTCTTTCCCGGCCCGAATCAGGTCGATCAGCGCGCGGTCGCGTCCCCAGAGCCGCGTGTCGGCGGCCCCCGCTCGGCCGAGGTGAATGGCCAGGGCCGTGCCCCAGCTGCCGGCGCCCACGATGGCAATCGCGGTGGGCGCCGCCCCCCCGCCGGCGCCCGTCATGAGGCCGTAGCCCGCTCTCCGAGCCGCGGCTCGGTGCCACTCACCAGCCGCCGGATATTCCCATGGTGGCGCCCGATGATGATGGCCGCGGCGATCAGGGCCGCCGCCGCCGCGGGCCAGCCATAACCCAATGCGACAACGCCCAACGGCAGGCAGAGCCAGGCCAGGACCGAGGCCAATGACGCGTAGCGGAAGCTCGCGGCGACGACGAGCCAAACCAGCGCGGCCGGCGCCGTGGCCAGCAGCGTAAGGTTGAGGAAAGCGCCGAAGCCGGTGGCAACGCCCTTACCGCCGCGGAAGCGCAGGAAGACGGGCCAGCAATTGCCGACGATGGCCAACACCGCGCCGGATGCCGCCCAGGCCGGCTCGGGGCCGAGTTGTCGGGCCGCCGCCACGGCGAGATAGCCTTTGCCGATGTCGCCCAACAGGGTCAGCACACCGGCCCACTTGCCCACCGTCCTGAGGACATTGGTCGCGCCGATGTTCCCGCTGCCCGCGCGCCGGATGTCGATTCCGCCGGCGAGGCGCGCGACGATGAAGCCGACCGGGATCGCACCGACGAGGTAAACCCCAACGAGCCCGAGGGCCCTCACGGCCACCGCTCACGATCCTTCACCAGGACCTTGGCCCCGGCGCTCATGAAGAAGCGGTAGAAGTAGTCCGCGGCCGAGAGCACCGTGAGCGCCAGCGCGATCCAGAGCGCCAGGAGGGCAAGCAGCGCGAAATACGCGAACTCTTCGGCCACGCCGCGCTGGAGGATCAGCAGGGTGACCGCCACGTACTGAGACACGGTCTTGGCCTTGCCGAGCCGCGATGCCCCCATCACGAGACCCATGGACAGCGCCACGCCGCGCAGGCCCGTCACGGCCAGCTCGCGCCCGACGATGACCACGACCGGCCAGGCGGCGACCACGTCCACCTGGACGAGGGCGACCAGCGCCGCGGCAACCAGCAGCTTGTCGGCCACGGGGTCGAGCAGCGTGCCCAGGCGTGTGACCTGGTTCCAACGGCGCGCCATCGTCCCGTCGAGCCAGTCGGTGAGCGACGCGGCGATGAAGATGACGGCGGCGATAAGCACGCTGACGCGAGACGACGAGATGAGGAACACGATCACGAGGGGCACCAGCACGATGCGGACCAAAGTGAGAGCGATGGGGAGGTTCACCGGATCGGCTCCGGGCCCGTCCTGAGGCCTGGCTCAGTATGGGTCGCCCCCGCGAGGCCTGTCAAGGCGGGCCCTGGGACAATGCCCCCCGCCTCGAAGCGCGGGACGATCTCGCTGGCTCCCCGCGTGAGGCAGGCGGCGACGTCACCGCCGCGGCCATTGGCCGTCAGGCGCCGTGCCCAGCTCGAATCCTCCGCCAGCCGCCCGAGTTGCGGCGCGTAGCGCTCGCCCAGTCGCAGCGCCGCCAGCGCGGCATCCGTGACCCGGCAGTCGCGCCCGGCTTCCGCGAGGCGGCCGACCAGCAGGCCCGCGCACACCGCGTCCTCGAGGGAAAAGCCTCCCTGCTCGCCAGCGCACAGCACAGTCACGTCCCGTTCCTGCTCGAGCGCCCACCTCCCCGCCGCCTCCACATTGCTCAGCGCCGCCACCGCCGCGACGCGGGCGGAAGCGGCCACGAGCATGGCGGCCGTCCCGTTCGTCGTCGTCAACACGATGGTCGAGCCGGCGACGCGATCGGGAGTGAACTCGAGCGGCGAGTTGCCGAGGTCGAATCCGGCGATGCGCTCACCGCCGCGCTCGCCCGCCAGCAGAGCCTTCTCCGGCGAAAGCCCGGCGGCGAAGGCAATAGCGGCCTCGGCGCTCCTCACCGGAACGATGCGCCGGCAACCCGCGGCGCAGGCCGCGACCACCGTGGTCGTGGCCCGCAGGACGTCGACGACGATCGCCGCTCCGCCGTCCAGCGCGAGACTCGGGAACTCGATCGGGCTCAGCGCAACGTGGAGGCGCATCAAGTGACTGGGCGCGCGAGAGGTGGCGGCAGCGCCGCCTACCGAGCGCGGTCGCGGAGCGCGCGGATCCTCAGCCGGAGCGCGTTGAGATTGATGAAACCCTCCGCGTCCTTCTGGCGGTACACGTGGTCGGCCTCGAAGGTGACGAAATCGGTGCGGTAAAGGGACCGGGGTGACTTCCGCCCCGCCACGGTGAGCGTGCCCTTGTACAGCTTGAGCCGTACCGTGCCGGTGACATCCCGCTGA
Organism: Candidatus Methylomirabilota bacterium; assembly: GCA_046727155.1. Classification (GTDB taxonomy): domain Bacteria; phylum Methylomirabilota; class Methylomirabilia; order Rokubacteriales; family CSP1-6; genus DASSSH01. The sequence goes on from JBKPCB010000071.1 coordinate 16,799, forward strand.
ACGTGGTCCATCAGCGTCTGAAGCGCCTCGCGCTCCGGGGTGAACCAGAAGCCGTAGTAGATCATCTCGGCATAGCGCGGCGCCAGCGAGTCACGCAGGTGGAGCACCTCGCGGTCGAGGGTGAGCGATTCGAGCGCCCGGTGGGCCGCGTGCAGAATGGTTCCCCCCGGCGTTTCGTACACGCCGCGGGACTTCATCCCGACGAAGCGGTTCTCGACGAGGTCCACGCGGCCGACGCCGTGCTCACCACCCAGGCGGTTCAGCGCTTCGAGCAGGGCCGCGGGCCCGAGTCGCTTGCCGTCCACCGCCACGGGGTTGCCGCCCTCGTACTCGATCTCCACGTATACCGGCACGTCGGGCGCTGACTCGGGCGAGTTCGTGAGCAGGAACATCTTCGGCGGCGGCTCGGTCCACGGGTCCTCGAGGATGCCGCCCTCGAACGAGATGTGGAACAGATTACGGTCCGTGGAGTACGGCCGCTCGGCCGTCACCGGCACCGGAATGTCGTGACGCCGCGCGAACTCCATCAGCGCCGTCCGCGAGTTGAGCTCCCATTCCCGCCACGGCGCGATGACCGTCAGCTCGGGCGCCAGCGCCGCGTAGGTCAGCTCGAAACGGACCTGGTCATTGCCCTTGCCGGTGGCGCCGTGGCTCACGGCATCGGCGCTCTCCGTGCGGGCCACCTCGACCTGCGCCTTTGCGATGAGCGGCCTGGCGATCGAGGTGCCCATGAGGTAGGAGCCCTCGTACACCGCATTGGCCCTCAACATCGGGAAGACGAAGTCCCGCACGAACTCTTCGCGCAGGTCCAGGACGTGGACACCCGAGGCGCCGGTCTTCAGCGCCTTCTCCCGGACGGTGATCAGCTCCTCCCCCTGCCCCAGATCGGCGCAGAAGGCCACCACCTCGCACCGGTAGGTCTCGATGAGCCAGCGCAGGATCACCGAGGTATCCAGGCCGCCCGAGTAGGCGAGCACAACCTTCTTGACTGATTTGGTCACGGGCGAGCTCTCATGACGCGGCACGGGGCTAGTCACCGCCGAGCAGGTGGAGAATGATGCCCTTCTGCGCATGGAGGCGATTTTCGGCCTGATCCAGGATCACGCTCCGAGGACCGTCCATCACGCCGTCCGTGATCTCCTCGCCCCGATGCGCGGGCAGGCAGTGCATCACCAGCGCGTTCGGGCTCGCGAAGCCCAAGAGCGCCTCGTTGAGCTGGTAGCGCTGGAAGGCTTCCAGCCGCCGATCCCGCTCGGACTCCTGCCCCATGCTGATCCAGGTGTCGGTGTAGACCACGTCGGCCCCCTCGACCGCCTCCCGCGCTTCCGTCGTCACCTTGACGCGGCCGCCGAGGGCGCGGCACGCCTCGAGCACCGACTGGCGGGGCTCGAATTGCGGCGGGCAGGCCACGGTCACGCTCACGCCGGTCATCGCCGAGAGCAGCAGCACCGAGTGGCAGACATTGTTGCCGTCGCCCACCCAGGCCAGCCGCAGCCCCGAGAGTTTCAGCCCGCGCTCCCAGAGCGTGAAGAGATCCGCGATGGCCTGGCAGGGATGCTCGAGGTCGGACAGCCCGTTGATCACCGGCACCGACGCGTGGGCCGCCATCTCTTCCAGCGTGCGGTGGGCGAAGACGCGGGCCGCGACGACGTCCACCCAGCGCGAGAGGTTCCGGGCGATGTCGGGGACGGACTCGCGCTTGCCGAGGCCGATCTCCTGCGCCGCCAGGTATACCGCGGCGCCGCCCAGCTGCACCATGGCCACCTCGAAGGTTACCCGCGTGCGCAGCGACGGCTTCTCGAAGATGAGCGCCATGGTCCGGCCGGCCAGCGGCGTGGCGCGGTCGCGGGCCTTGAGCTTGCCCTTGAGCTCCGCGATGAGGGCGAACAGGCGTGGGATCTCGTCCCTCCCCAAGTCGCGGACGGACAGGAAGTGGTTCATTTCACCGCGGCGAGCGCTTGGCCGATGATCTGGGCGGCGCGGTCCACCGAGGCCTCGTCAACGATGAGCGGCGGCGCCAGGCGCAGCGTGTTGTCGCCCGAGGTGAGCGCCAGGAGGCCGCGCTCGCGACACGCCGCGATCACGTCCCCCATCGGCGGCACCAGGTCCACGCCGACCAGCAGGCCCCGGCCGCGCACTTCCTTGACGGCCTTCGGATGGTTCCGCTGTACTGTCGCGAGCCGCTCGCTCAGCAGCCTTCCCACCCTCGCCGCCCGCTCGGGCAGCCGCTCCTCGATCATGGTACTGAACACGGTGAGGCCGACCGCGGTGGCGAGCGGATTGCCGCCGAACGTACTCCCGTGGCTTCCGGGCGTGAGGACGCGGGCAACATCCTCGGTTGCCAGCGTGGCGCCGATCGGCACACCGTTCGCCAGCGCCTTGGCCACGGTCATGACGTCGGGGGTCACCCCCGCGTGCTCGTAGCACCAGAGTTTGCCGGTCCGCCCCATGCCGGTCTGGATCTCGTCCAGCATCAGCAAGATGCCGGCCTCGTCACAAAGCTTGCGCAGCCCCGGCAAATAGCCGTCGTCGGGCACGATGACGCCGCCTTCGCCCTGGATGGGCTCGACGAGCACGGCGGCCGTGCGGCTGTCGATGGCGCGCTCTAGCGCGCGCAGGTCATTGTAAGGCACGTACTTGAATCCGCCTGGCAGCGGCTCGAAGCCGTGATGGTACTTCTCCTGGGCGGTCGCCGTCACCGTCGCCAGGGTCCGGCCGTGAAAGCCGCCGCGCATGCTGATGATGTCTCCGCGGTCGCTCGCGCCATGCTCCTTGGCCCATTTGCGCGCCAGCTTGATGGCGGTCTCGTTGGCCTCGGCGCCCGAGTTGGAGAAGTAGACGCGGTCAGCGAACGAGTGATCGCACAGCAGCTTGGCCAGGTGGATCTGCTGCGGGATGTGGAAGTAATTGGAGACGTGGAGCAGGGTCGCGGCCTGCTCGCGGATGGTCCCCACCACTTTGGGATGGTTGTGGCCGAGGGCGGTCACCGCGATGCCTCCGGTAAAGTCCAGGTACTCCTTGCCGTCCGAGTCCCAGACGCGCACTCCTTCGCCTCGCACCAGCGCCACAGGGTAGCGCTTGGTGAAGGTCATCAGGTGCTTGTCCGAGCACTCGAGCAGCTGCTTGGTGTCCACGTCGGTCTCCCCCCTCGCGCTAAAGTCGCCGCGCTTGCTGCAGTCGCATCATTCACCACGGTCGCCCCAAGGGGCGACCTCTATAAGGTGATCTCGGTGCCGATGCCTTCCTTCGTGAGCACTTCGAGCAGGATGGCATGCGCCACCCGTCCGTCGATGATGTGGGCCTTCTGGGCCCCGCCGGCAAGGGCGCGCAGCGCTGACTCGACCTTCGGCAGCATTCCCCCCTCGATGACTCCCGCCTTCACCAGCCGCTCCGCCTCCCGCTGAGTCAGGGTGGAGATCAACTTGCCGTCTTCACCGTTGATGCCCTGCACGTCGGTGAGATGGATCAGCTTCTCCGCGGCCAGAGCCGCGGCCACGTCACCCGCCACCAGGTCGGCATTGATATTGTACGTCTCGCCGGCCGCCCCCACCCCGACGGGGGCAATGACGGGGATGAAGCCGTTCTCCTCGAGCAGCCGGATGGGTTCGGCGTTCACGATCTCGACTTCACCGACGAGGCCGATATCGACCAGTTTGCCGTCGGCCGAGCGGTGCAGCCGCTTCCGCGCCCGGATGAGGTTGCCGTCCTTGCCGCTGAGGCCCACGGCCCGGCCGCCGTGCAGGTTGATCAGTCCCACGATCTCCTTGTTGATCTTCCCGACGAGCACCATCTCCACGATCTCGACGGTCTGCGCGTCGGTCACCCGCATCCCGCCGACGAACTCCGGCTCCTTGCCGAGCCGCTTCATCAGCGCCCCGATCTGCGGACCGCCGCCGTGGACGATCACGGGACGGATCCCCACCAGCCTGAGCAGCAGCACATCCTTCGCGAACTGCTCTTTGAGGTCGGCCTGCTCCATAGCGGCGCCGCCGTACTTGATGACCAGAGTCTTCCCCTGGAAGGCGCGAATGTATGGCAGCGCCTCCATCAGAATCTCGGCCCTGTTCAGGTCTTTCATCTCGCTTAAATGTGAGTCTTCACGAGTGGCGGTCATCCTATAGAATGTAGCGCGAGAGGTCCTGGTCCTTGAGGACGTCGGCCAGTCGCGCCTGCACGTATTCGGCGTCGATCATCATGGCCTTGCCCGCCATGTCGGGCGCCGTGAAGGACACCTCCTCGAGCAGCCTCTCCATGACCGTGTAC
>JBKPCB010000072.1:0-8456 GCA_046727155.1 Candidatus Methylomirabilota bacterium
GGCCAGGCGCAGCGTCGGCTCCTGCTCGAGCAGTCGGCCGACCAGCCAGCCGAGGTCAGCCGTCTCGCCCGAATGGTAGAGGCGAGGCGCCCGGTTCACCTCGCCGCCGCAGGAGCGGAAATTGAGCACGGCGCCCCGGAGGCCGAGACGCGCCGCTTCCTTGAGCAGGCCCGAGACGTAATGCGAGCGCGACGAGCCTTCGAGGCCGTGCAGGATGAGGACGAGCGGCGCGCCGGCCGGCGCGGGCTCGAGCCAGTCGACGTCCACGAAGTCGCCGTCAGGCGTCTCGCGCCGCTCCCGCCGCAATCGTGGGCGATTGAACTGGCGAACCAGCGGGCCCCAGATCGTCTGGAGGTGACGGCCGCGGTACCACCACGGGGGGCGGTACTCCTGCGCCGTCACCTCCAGGCTCCGATTACTCTTGGCCCTGGAGGAGAAGCTTGACCACCTGCGGGGCGATCTCGCGGGCGCGCTGATCGAGCTGGACATCGGTGAGATTGGCGATCGGGTGCGGCAGCGCGAGGAACTTGTACTCGGGCACGCCCCAGGACTGCGCCATCGCGTGTCCCGTGCCCACGAAGACATCGGTCACGATGGACGCGGCCGGGAGGCCGACCTTCTCGAACAGGATTCCGTCGAGCACACTGCCCGACGAGCAGGACCCTCAGTCGCCGATGCCGGCGACGACGGCGTCCACCCCGCGCTTGGCCTCGTCGATGATCTCGTCGTGGGCGGGCACGCTGGAATTGTGCTTGCGCCACATCCGCGTCTCCGCGGCGCCGTATTCGGTCTTGAGGATCTCGCCGATCTTCTGCAGCAGCTTGTCGGAATTGAACTTGGTGTTCTCGACGAGTCCGATGCGCTTGCCCTTGAGCGAGTCGGGCCGCGGCACGTAGGTGAGCGGCTGCCGTTGCGGCTCAACGGTGGGATCGAGGATCTCGAAGCCTGCCATCATGCCCTCCTCTCGCGAATGAGCTTCGTCACGGCTTCGGACGAGCGGCGGCCGCCGCCCCAGCCGGGGATGTAGCAGGAGAAGGCGCCGGCCTGCCCGCCGGCGGCGACCAAGAGGATGTCCTCGGGGCCGGCGACCAGGGACCGGAGCGTCGTCTCGTCCGCCGGCGTGACGGAGCCCGCCAGCCGCTCCGTGCGCTTGAAATGGGCCAGCGGGTTCTGGGTCTGGTCGAAGATGTGCTTGCGGATGTCCGCCTTGGACCATCCCGCGGCGGCGATGGTCCGCATGTGCTCGCCGGCGAGGACCACCACGTATTGCGGCTGAGCGCCGGTGCTGTTGTGGTGGCGCATGTCGTCGCAGAGAGTCGCCAGGATTCCCTCGGGAGTGCTCGAGAGCTGGTTGTAGAACTGGCGCGGTCCTTCGGCCGACATCACGGTCACCGCGCTCTGCTCTTTGGTGAAGCCGCGCTCGACGTGCAGCGGCGGCCACGGGCTCTCGGCCTCGTTCTCGGCGATGACGTACGTGTACTTGCCCGGGTGCCCGACCGTCGCGCGATCGAGACGGCCCGGGAGCGTGCCGATCACATTGCGCATCACCAGGCGCACCGCGCGGCCCACGGTCGCGTTGGCGCGCCATCCGGGGCCGAAGAGATTATCGCCCGAGTTGAACCCGAGCCGCGCGGCGATGGGACCGTTGACGATCATCAGCACGGCGGCGCCGCCCGTCGACGTGCCCGGGCCGTGGTAGCCCCACTTGGGCTCCGCGATCCCCTCGAGGGCTGCGACCACGATGGGCATGTAGGCGGGCAGGCAGCCGGCCATCACGGCATTGATGGCGATCTTCTCGGCCGTCACCGCCACCTGGCGGTTGGTGATGAAGGCGATCTGGGCGTCGGGCTCGAGGCCGGCGGCGTCGAGCATGGCGCGAACGCTCGCCTCGGTGGGCGGAACGACGGGAAGCCCGTCGGTCCAGCCTCGCTCGTAGCAGAACTCGATGGCCTGGTCGAAATCGTCGACGCGGTAACGTTGAGAGGTGAGGGCGGCGCTCATGGGCGGCATTATACTCCTGCCATGACGGCCGGCAATCCGGTCCCCCGCCCCGGGATCCCGCATGTGGTGATCGTGGGCGGTGGCTTCGGCGGGCTCAACGCGGCCCGGGCGCTGTCCCGCCGCGCCGTCCGTGTGACGCTGCTCGACCGTCGCAACTACCATCTCTTCCAGCCGCTGCTCTACCAGGTCGCCTCGGCCGCGCTCTCGCCGGCCGACATCGCGACGCCGCTGCGGTCCATCCTGCGCAAGGCGGCGAATGTCAGCGTGCTGCTGGCCGAAGCCGAGACGATCGATCTCACAACCCGGCGGCTCGTCCTCGATCAGGGCGAGCTCGGCTACGACGCGCTGATCCTGGCGGCCGGCGCGGGGCACTCCTACTTCGGTCACGACGATTGGGAGTTGCTCGCGCCGGGGCTCAAAACCTTGGAGGACGCGCTGGAGATCAGGCGCCGCGTGCTGCTGGCCTTCGAGGCGGCGGAGCGGGAGCCGGACGGCGCCGAGCGGCGCGCGCTGCTCACCTTCGTCATCGTCGGCGCCGGGCCCACGGGTGTGGAGCTGGCCGGCGCGCTGGCGGAGATCGCGCGAGAGACCATCGCGCGCGACTTCCGTGCGATCGACCCGAGGCAGGCGCGCGTCATCCTGCTCGAGGGTGGCCCACGCATCCTGCCGTCATTTCCTGAGGCGCTGTCTAAGCGCGCTCAGATGGCGCTGAGCGGGCTGGGCGTGGAGGTGCGCACTGGCTCCACGGTGACGCGCATCACCCCCGACGCCGTGTGGGTGGGCGGCGAGCAGATCCGCTCCCGCGCCGTGCTCTGGGCGGCCGGCGTCGCGGCCTCCCCCTTGGCCCGCTCGCTCGGCGTGCCGCTGGACCGCGCCGGCCGTGTCCTCGTCGAGCCCGATCTCTCGATCCCTGGCCACCCGGATGCGTTCGTGATCGGCGATCTTGCCGCATTCATCCACCAGACGGGCCAGCCGCTGCCGGGGCTCGCGCCCGTCGCGATCCAGCAGGGCCGCGCCGTGGCCGACAATGTCTGGCGCCGGCTGCGGGGCGAGCCGACGCGTCCATTCCACTACTTCGACAAGGGCAGCATGGCTGCCATCGGCCGCGCCAAGGCCGTGGCCGTGATGGGCCGGCTGCGCCTGTGGGGCTTCCCGGCATGGCTCGCGTGGGTATTCGTGCACATCCTGTACTTGATCGGCTTCCGCAACCGCTTTCTGGTGGTGTTCGAGTGGGCCTGGGCCTACTTCACCTACCAGCGCGGCGCCCGGCTCATCACCGGTCCCTGGCGCGGCCGCCCGTGATATATAAAAGGATGAGCCATGGCTGAGACCGCGCGGCTGTCCGGAATCATCGAGCGCGTCCTCACCCTCCTCGACCCCGGCGGCGACATGCCAGAGCCCGCGGAATCATGAGCGCCGCCACGCGGGACTGGGCTCGCGAATTCAATGCCCGGATCGCCGGCACGATGCTCGCCTTCCACGGCACGCGCTTCGTCGAAGTGTCCGCCGAGCGCGCCGTGCTCGAGCTGGACTTCAAGCCCGAGCTCACCCAGCTGACGGGCCTCTTCCACGCCGGCGCCATCATCAGCCTGGCGGACGAGGCGTGCACGGCGCTGGCCTCCGCCCACGCCATGACCGACGGCTGGGATCCGACGCGCTTTCCGCTCACCGTCCAGCTCTCGGCCAACCTCATGCGGAACACGACTCGCGGCCGCCTCGTCGCCGAGGCGCTGGCCGTGCACAAGGGCCGCACCACGATGGTCGTCCAGAGCACGGTGAAGGACGACACCGGCCGCCTACTCGCCACCGTGACGGCGACTCAGATCGTTCCCAACTCCTAGCCCGCCTGTCCGATGCCCGAGTCCGCCGCCCGGCCGCTGGTTGCCTACTTCTCCATGGAGTTCGGGCTCCACGAGGAGTTTCACTCCTACGCGGGCGGTCTCGGGGTGCTCGCCGGCGACTTCATGAAATCCGCCGGCGATCTGGGCCTGCCGGTGGTCGGCGTGGGGCTCCGATGGGCCGAGGGCTACACCGTGCAGCGCATCGGCGAGGACGGGTACCCTTACGACGAGTGGCGCGAGCATCCCGCCGAGTTCCTCGAAGACACCGGCGCCCGCATCCGCGTGCGCGTGCTGGGCCGCGAGGTCGAGTGCTGCGTCTGGCGGGTGGGCCGCTACGCGATCGCGCCACTCTATCTGCTCGAGCCCACCGACCCGCGCGACCGCTGGATCACGCGCCGCCTCTACGATACGCGCCCCGACCGCCGCATCGCCCAGGAGTTGCTGCTCGGCATCGGCGGTGTCCGGGCGCTCCGCGCGCTCCATCTGCCGGTGGCGCTGTATCACTTCAACGAGGGGCACGCGGTCTTCGCGGGCATCGAGCTGATCGCGAGCCGGATGGAGGCCGACACCACCTTCCTCGAGGCCTGGCGGGCGGTGCGGGCGCAGATCGTCTTCACCACGCACACGCCGGTGCCGGCCGGCAACGAGATCCACTCGCTGGCCGACCTCCGCCGGCTCGGCGCGGGCTGCGAGCTGGTGCCCGGCGAGCTGCGCGAGCTGGGCGGCGATCCCTTCAACATGACGGTGGCGGGGCTCCGGCTGTCGCGGGCCGCCAATGCCGTGGCGCAGCTCCACGGCCAGACGGCCCGCGCGATGTGGGCCCACGTGGACAATGCCGCCCCGCTCATCGCCATCACCAACGGCGTGCACGTGGGCACCTGGCAGGATCCGCGGATCCCTGGGGCGCTCCGCAGCGACGAGGACCTCCGCGCGGTGCGCCGCGAGCTCAGGCGCGAGCTGCTCGCGACGGTTGAATCCCGCACCGACGTGAAGCTCGATCCGGACGCGCTGACCATCGGCTTCGCGCGGCGGGCCGCGACCTACAAGCGACCCGACCTGCTGCTCCGCGACCCCGATCGCCTGTCCCCGCTGCTCAAGGACCGCCGCGTGCAGCTCATCTTCGCGGGCAAGGCGCATCCGGACGACCAGGCGGGCAAAGCCGTGGTGGCCATGCTGATCGAGACGATCCGCCAATGGCCCGAGAGCATCGTGTTCCTCGAGAATTACGACATGGGGATGGCGCGCGTGCTCACCCGCGGCTGCGACGTCTGGCTCAATACTCCGCGCCGGCCGCTCGAGGCCAGCGGGACCTCGGGGATGAAGGCCGCGATGAACGGCGTGCTCAACCTCTCGGTGCTGGACGGCTGGTGGCCGGAAGGCTGCGAGCCGGGCGTGACCGGCTGGGCCATCGGCGACGGCTCCGAGGGCCCAGACCAGGACGAGCGTGACCTCCGCTCGCTGTACGACCGCCTCGAGGGCGAGGTGCTTCCCGCCTTCGCGGATCCCGACCGCTGGGCACGGATGATGCGCGCCTCGATCCAGATGGGCGTCGAGCGCTTCTCCTCGGAACGGATGGTCAAGGAGTACTTCAGGCGGCTGTATTCGGCGCCGAAGGAAGTGTGATGTCGGCCACGGCCCCGCGCTCGGGGTTCGGCCTCATTTCCGTGATTATCACCGTGGTGATCGTCGCCGTCCTGACGGTGGCGGCGCTCTCGATCTACATGGATTCGGTCAAGCGCGACCTCGGCATCTCGGGGCAGCCGAGCGACACTCCCGCGCCCGAGACGGCGGCCCGCCTCGTCGAAGCCAAACTGCAGGCCACCGCCGTGATGAGCGCGCTCACGGCCTGCGCGCAGGTCAAGGGCACCGGACAGAAATGCTCGCTCGAGGAGGTTGCCGGCCGCGCCGGGTTGAATCCTTCGACCTTCACGACAGCGGATGGCCGGTGGCAGGTCGTCTCGGCCGACCTCACATTTTTCGGGGGCGGCATCTCGGCGATGACGGGACACGTGGCGCTCTCGGGCGTGGCCGGCAATGCGGCGGGGTTGTCGGTCACCGTCTTTCACACCGGCGCCGGCCTGCTGGTGCGCTGCAATTCCGCGAGCGCCACGCCGCCGTCCGGCCCGAGCGACGGCCAGGACTGTTGAGCGAACCCGCTACTTCCCCTTCTCGATCACTTCTGCCAGGTCGGTCGCGCGCTTCGGATCCAGCGGCTTGAGCCGCTCGAGCACCCGGCGCGCGTCGTCGATGCGACGGACGCGCACATAGGCTTCGCCCAGGTACTCGAGCGCCTCGGGGAACTCCGGCCGCAGGCGCAGGGCTTCCTCGTAGGCCTTGATGGAGTCCGGGTACTGGCCCTGGTTTCTCAGCGCGAAGCCGAGCCCGTTCCAGGCCTCGGCATAGCGCGGATTCAGCTTCACGGCGCTGCGGAACGCCGCGACCGCCTTGGCCCATTGCTTTTCCTGCTGCGCCACAAGGCCTCGATTGAAGTCCTGCTCGGCTGCGGACCAGCGTGGGGGCGGCGCCTTGCCGGTTGGCTCGGGCGCCGGCCCGGTCGTGTCGGCCGAGGCGGGACAAGCGAGCAAGAGCCACGCGAGGGCCAGCGCCCGGAGTCCGGTCCACGATGCTCGCATGATGACTCCCATGTCAGCCGGCGATCCGCCGCGTCACCGAGCGGGTCATGCCGAAGGTGGGGATGACGGCGGAGTGTTTGCCGGCGCCGCCGGCCACGATCACCATGATGTCCCGCCACGCGCGCGCGATCGGCGCCAGCGCCTCCGCGGGCGCGTCCTTGAAACCCTCGGGGTAGATCGTCGCGAAGCGCTCGAGGTTCTCTTGAGCGAAGCGCCCGATCGGAACGCGCGCGCGCTTCCACATAGCGCGGCGGAAGTCGTCCTTGCTCCAGCCCGCCGCGGCGACGGTTGCCGCGTGCTCCGGGCCTAGGACGACGAGGGGCTCGCCGCCGAGATAGATATTGTTCGAGCCGACGCTGGCCGCGCTGCCCGCCACGGTCGCCAGGATGCCCTCGGCCGTGGTCGAGCCATGATCATTGACATTGTGCGGCCCTTCCGAGGCGCAAACGGTCACGGTGCTGTCCTCGCGGGAGAAACCCCGGTCGATCGACAGCGGTTCCCAGGGCGAGGCCGCCTCGTTCTCGGCGAAACAGTAGGCGAACTTGCCGGGATGGCCGTGGGTGGCCCGATCCTCGCGGCCCGGTCTGGCTCCACCGATATTTTGGAGCACCAAACGCAATGCGCGGCCAATCACGGCATTGGCGCGCGCCCCCTGCCCGAGCGCATTGCCCGCCGCATTGATCCCCAACCGCGCCGCGATGGGGCCATTGACGATGATGAGCGGCGAGCACGGGTGCGTCGTGGTCTGCACGGCCTGGAGGTTGAAAACGGGATCCGCCACCGCTTCGACGGCTGCCAGGACCACCGGCAGGTGCTCGGGGAGCGCGCCCGCCATCACGGCGTTCACGGCGACGCGCTCGACCGTGGCCTGGCCGAGCCGCGGCGGCAGCACGGCGACGAGCTCATCCGGCGCGCGGCGCGCTCCCGCAAGCATGCGCCGAACGCGCTCGGCCGTCGGCGGGATTACCGGAAGCCCGTCGCCCCAACCCTGCTCCATGATCCAGCCCTGGAAGGCGTCGAGATCGTCGGGCGCAGAGTGCCGGGCGGAGGCCGCCCCGGGAGCGAGTGGATGGACGCCGGCGGCCACTGACGTCAAGGCCGCTGCCACCTGCTCGACGACGGGCGCCGCCTTGAGCGCGACGGCCTTCTCCGCGATGCCGCCGATGGGATGAGGCACCGTGACGACGGGCAGATCTGGCAATCCATTGGCCAGGGCCTGGGCACGCGCCAGCGGATAGAACTCATCGGTGCCGAGCACGACGGTGGCCACCCCTCGCCCTTCCAGCTCCGCCGCGTCGTGGATACTCCACGACGTGCACGACCCTCAGTCGGCCGATGCCGTGAGCGTGACGCGGCAGGCGCCGGCGATCTCGTCGAGCACGGCCGGCGCGGCCCCCGTGGAGGCGCCGGGCTTTTGCCAGGCGCGAACACGGCCCGCCCCGAACCGCTCGCGGAGCGCCCCGGCGACGGCCTCGAGCAGGGCGGCGGCATTGGGCTTGGAGTTGTCGAGAATGCCGATGACGAGGCCGCCGAGCGCCTCCGGGCGCGGGGCCAGCTGGCGCGAAGCGGTCGAGGTGCCACCGGCAGGATCGAGGATGTCCATGGCTAGGTGACCATGATACCGCGTCGGGCGGGTCCCGTCTCCCGCGTAAAGACGGCGGCGAGGAAGGACAGCGTCTGCACCGCCGCGCAGGCGATGAAGGCGTTGGGGAAGCTCCCCGTGAGGTCGAGCACGTAGCCGAGCGCCACCGGGATGAGCAGGCTGCCGACGAAGCAGAAGGTGTTCACCACGCCCGAGGCCGTGCCGACCAGCTCCGGCGGGAACAGCTCGGTTACCATCACGAACGGGGTAATCATGCCGCCCAGCAATAGCCCCGCGAGCCCGGCCACGACGGCAGCGGTCGCGAACCCCGAGCCCGGCACCAGCAGCGCGAAGCCAAGGCAGATCACAGCGCTCATCGCCTGGCTGAAGAGATAGAGG
>JBKPCB010000073.1:0-10249 GCA_046727155.1 Candidatus Methylomirabilota bacterium
GTGCTCCGCGGGAACCGGCCCAATCCCCTGTCCGGCCTCCGCCCCTTCGCCTTCGACGATCCGCGGGCGGCACATGCTCTGATCCCGCCGGACCCGCGCATCCATTTCGCCATCAACTGCGGGGCACGCTCCTGTCCGCCCACGCGCCGCTTCGACGCCCACGGGCTGGAGGGGCAGCTCGAGGCGGCGGCGCGCAACTTCGTCACGCGGGAGGTGTGCCTGGCCGGCGATGCGCTCGTGGCATCCCTCATCTTCAAATGGTTCGCCGATGATTTCGCCGAGCAGCCCGGCGGGCTCGCCGGCTTCCTGGCCGCTCACCTCGAGGACGGTCCGGTGCGGCGGGCCGTTCTCGCCGGAGGGACCGAGCGTATCACGTGGCGGGAATACGACTGGCGGCTGCCCGAGTCTGCGCGGACCGAGAAAGAGCAAGCCCGCTGATGGACAGGGCGGGGCTCAAGCTCGGCCTGCTGGCGGGGCTGGTCGGCATTTCCTGCTGCGTGAGCCCGGTGGTGCTGGTGCTCCTGGGGCTGAGCTCGGTGAGCGCCGCCATTAGCCTCGGCAATACCCTCTACTACGGCTACGGATGGTATTTTCGCGGCGCGGCGCTGCTCCTTGCCGCCGCCGGTGTCTTCGGCATCCTGCGTGGCCGCCGGTCGTGCACGCTCGCAGGCGCGCGCGTCCACTGGCGGCTCCTGCTCACGGTCGCCGTGATAATGGTCACGGTATACGTCTTGCTCTACTGGCTCACGGCGTATCTGGCTCGCTCCGCATCCTCGGGCGCTTGAGCGCCGCGCCGCTCGCGCTCTACCGTCGGGGCGCGGCCGCCGGCGCGTGTTACTCTGCGCAGTCATGAAGTTCCTGGGCGCGATCCTGCCCGTCGGCCTGGGCCTGCTGATCGTCACGAGCGCGGTGGCGCCTGGCCAGAGCCAGCGCGCCTCGGGACTGTCCCCGGCCGAGCGTGAATTCCTCGAGCGCCACTGGCGGCGCCCGATCCCGCCTCAGGGCGAAGCCCCCGAAGGCTTCACGCCGCTCGAGAGCTCGCTGGCTCCAGCCGATTGCGGCAACTGTCACCCGGTCCAGTTCGCCGACTGGCAGAGCAGCATTCACTCGAAGAGCATGGGCCCGGGTGTCAGCGGCCAGCTCGTCGAGATGTTCCGGAGCGACCCGGCAGGCGCGCGATCCTGTTCGGCCTGTCATGCGCCGCTGGCGGAACAGTCACCGGACGTGCTCGGCCCCGACGGGCTTGCCCAGAACCCGGTATTCGACGCCTCCCTCCGCCGGCAGGGCGTGGTCTGCGCGGCCTGCCATGTTCGCGGTCACCAGCGCTTCGGCCCGCCTCCGCGCGCGGGATCGATTGCCCCCACGCCCGGTGCCGCGGGCCTGCGCCATCTCGGGGCGACCTATTCCACGGCGTACCTGCGGTCGGAGTTCTGCTCGAGCTGCCATCAGTTCAGGCCAAATGGGCTCAGCCTCAATGGCAAGCCGCTCGAGAACACGTACGAAGAGTGGCGAGGCAGCCCCGCGGCCCGCCAGGGGCTGCACTGCCAGAACTGTCACATGCCGGATCGCCGCCACCGCTGGCGCGGCATCCACGACCCCGACATGGTCAAAAGCGGGGTCAGGATCAGGCTCGCGATGGATAAGGCGCGTTACCGCCCGGCAGAGACGCTGCGGGCAACGCTGACTGTCGCCAGCGTCAAGGTGGGCCACTACTTCCCGACCTACGTGACCCCGCGCGCGGTCGTGCGCGCGGAGCTGCTGGACGCGGCGGGCGCCGTCGTCCCGGGGAGTCTCGAGGAGAGGGTGATCGGACGCCAGGTACCGCTCGATCTCTCCCGCGAGATCGCCGATACGCGGATCCCGCCGGGCGGCCGATTCACGCTGCGCTACGCGCGCCGGCTCGACCAGCCCGGCCTGCGGCTGCGCGTCAGCGTGACGGTATTTCCGGACCACTTCTACACGGGGTTCTTCGAAGCGCTCCTGGCGGCGGGAGCGGGCCAGGCTGAGGCGGAGCTTCGCCAGGCGCTGGAAGAGACGCGCCGCTCGGCTTTCCCGGTCTTCTCGCGGGAAGTCCCGCTGACTTGAGTGGACTAGACGGCCGAGTAGGCGCGGTACTCCATTTGGTCGGCGATGCGCTCGCGTGCCGGCCTGCCCCAGAACTTCTCGACCAGATACAGGCCGAGATCGAGCGCCGAGGCCACGCCGCCCGCGGTCACCACGCGCCCCTCGTCCACGATTCGGCTGGCCGTGACGACCTCGCGGCAGAGCGGGCGGAGAAGATCGAAGGCGCTGTGGTGGGTGGTAGCCCGCAGTCCCTCGAGATACCCCGCCTTGCCCAGGAGCAGCGCTCCCGTGCAGACGCTGGCCACCGGCCGCTCGCCGCCCCAGGTCCTCAGGTACTCGATACACCGAGGGTCGTCCCGCAAGGTCCTGGTTCCGAAACCGCCCGGAATGTAGAGGAGATCAAACGGCGCCAGGTCCTCGTAGACCCCGTCGGGGCGGACGACGAGACCACTGTCATCCTCGATCTGGGTCGCCGTGCCGATCACCCGGTGGGTGACTTCGGGATCAATGCTCATGCCGGCGATCCGGCGGAGCGCGTCGTAGCCGCCGACGAAGTCGAGGAAGGTCATGCGCGGGAAGATGAGGAACGCAATGCGCTTGACCGGCGGGGCGTCGGGCGTCTCCCTCATGGGCGGGCAACGCCACCCGGCGCGGGCGAACGGTCCACCGGCGCAATGTCGGACATGTCAGGCTCGAGCTGGAGCGTATCGGCAATCTTGGTGTAGCTCGAAAACATCTGGGTCACGCCGAGGATCTCCATGACGCCGCGTGGACCCACACCCAGCCGGCGCATTTCTCGCAGATGGAAGGCCGTTCCCCATGGTGAGCGGGAGGTGAGCGACACGGCGAAGGCCAGAGCCTCCTTCAGCCGGCGGGAGAGCCGATGATCCGAGAAGGCGCGCTTGGCCGCGCCCCAGACCTCGGCCGCGTAGCGGGGATCGTGCGCCATGAAGCGGAACGGCAGGGGCACCTCGGGGCTGGCGTAAAACGTCCGGATCTCATCGAACAATTCACGCGCCTCTTCTGGTGGCGTCGCTTCGTCCACCAGCGCCAGCGCCGGTTCATCGCCTGGGGTCGCGGCGAGGCCGTCCGCCGCGACGTTGAGCGCATTGGTCATCCCGACCACATAGGCGGCCTCGTACCAGAGGGCGTCATCCGTCATGCCCTGCAGCTTCCCGGCTGCAGTATGGGCGTGGACTCAGTACGGGCAGGCGTTGACGCCGCTCACGGCGGCGGCGACCATCTCCTTCTCTGCGCGGGCGAACTCGCCCGGCCCCATGGCCCGACGCATCGCGCGCCCGTGCGGGCCGCCGAACTCGAGATCCCAGGCCATCACCCGGCTCATGGCGGGCGGCTGCTCGAATTCGAAATTGAACCAGCCGCGGCTGAGCTCGAACAGCTTCCGGGCGGGCTCAGGGTACTCCGAGGCGTCGCGAAGTCTCACGGTCGGCATCGAGTCCTCCTTGGCCGCAGCAATGACGACGGAGCCGCGCCAGGCTAGCGCCCGCCCGCCAAGGGCGGGAACACGGACAGGATATCGCCGTCGGCGAGCTCGTGTTCAGGGGAGGCGTCACGTCCGTTGACGACGGTGAGGCGCTCGAGGCCGGGCGGGAGCTTGAGCAAGCGGATCACATGCTCCACGGTGGAGCCCGCGGGCACATCGAGCACCGCGCTGTCGCCCCGAGTGCCGGAGGGCAGGTAGACGGCGAGAGTCGCCGTCAGCTGCACCTCCACTTTCAACGGAAGCCGCCCTGCCCCGGCTCCCCCGCGCGAGACGCGATCAACGCCACCCGGAGACGGTCGCCGGGAAAAATGCGCGCCGTCTCGGTGAGGTCGTTCCACTGCAGCAGGTTCGCCACCGAGACGCCGTAGCGCTTGGCGATGGCAGAGAGCGTTTCGCGCGGCTGGACGATGTGGATGTCGTGGGCACTGGCCCGCGCGGCGCGTGGCTTGTCCGCGGACTGCGCGGAGGCGAGATGGCGCGCCGGCGGGCGATCGAGCGCGGCCTGGATTCGATCCGCGCCGCCCGTCGGCACCTTGAGCGCGTACGGTCCTGGCGGCGTCTGCTTGAGACGCAGCTCGGGATTGAGGCGCTCGAGGTCTTCGACCGAGACGGCTGCCTGCACCGCGATGCGGCTCAACGGCGTGGCCCGGGAGACCGTGACGATCTCGTACCGCAGCGGATCGTCGGGCTCGACCACGAAGCCGTAGCGCTCCGGCTCGCGCCCGATCAGGGTGGCGGCGTGAATCGCCGGCACGAAGTCCTTGGTCTCCTGGCGCAGCAGCCGGCCGCGCGTCAGCGCCCAGAAATCCGTCGTGCCCATGCCCTGAATGGCGCGGCTCACCTTCATCTCGCCGGCGTTGTACGCCGCCTTGGCGAGATCCCAGGAGCCGAAGAGCGCATGAAGATCGCGCAGGTAATTGGCCGCGGCCACTGTCGACTTCTCCGGGTCGAGCCGCTCGTCCACCCACCGGTCCACGCGCAGACCGTAGCGCCGCGCGGTAGGTGCCATGAACTGCCAGAGTCCCTTGGCGCCGGCCCTCGACACGGCCACCGGATTGAAACCGCTCTCAATCATGGCCGTGAAGACCAACTCCTCGGGCAGCCCCTTTTCGCGGAACACGGTGAAGATCATGGGCAGATAGCGGCCGGACCGCACCAGCCAGCGCTCCACGACGGCGCGCCGGTAGCCAGTTTGAAAGAGGTCGAGGAACTGGCGCACCTGGACATTGTTTTCGATCCGGTAGGCGGACCGCGGCACGATCGTGCCCTCGTCCGGCGGCGGCAGAGTAACGGTTTCCGGCCAGGGATCGCGGGCGAACTGTCGGGCGGCCGCGGTGCTGGAACTATCTTCGCGGTCGGCCTGTTTCACGGATGGGACGACGGGGGCGAGATCGCGCGAGGGTTCGATCGCAGCGTCGTCAGTCGACCGGGAATGCTCGGCAGAGAGAGGGATCGACGATGGTTCTGAGCCGGCCTGACCCGGGTAGCCCAGGAGACCGATGCTCGAGAACAGGGCCGCGATCTGAATTGCCCGAATTGGGCGGGACATTGACGAGCGTAAGCTCACGAAATTTCTATCATAAGTGGCGTGGCGGGTCAACTCAGATTGGGAGATTATCCTTGACTCTCCGCGGCGCAGCCCCTATGCTAGGCAGCCGATAGAAAACACCTTTAATGGTACGTAGTTACCCAAGATCGAAGGGAGGTGAAACCCTCATGAAGAAGCTCATCGCACTCGTGGCTAGCATCATCTTCTCGCTCAGCGTTGTTGGCTTCGCGGTGGCGCAGACCCCGGCCCCGAAGGCCGAAGACCAGAAGATGGACAAGATGGAGAAGAAGGAGACCAAGGCCAGCTGTCTGAAGATGGCCAAGGACGACAAGGACAAGAAGGCGGAATGTGAGAAGAAGTACGCGAAGAAGCCGGCCGACAAGACGGAGAAGAAGTAGCCCTTCGTTCGAACGCCGGCGTTCAGCGAACTGCTGAGGGCGCCACCTCTTACAGGGTGGCGCCCTAACGGCGTTTCGGGCCGGTCGGCGCCGTTTGGTCCGGGAACCGCCGCTCTTCCTTCAGCGCCGTGATCCAGACATTGCGATCGGTGAGCGTGGTCTCGGTGGTCTCCTTGGCTCGGACCGTGACGCGCAACCGCCAGTAGGTCACCACCGAGTAATCCACGCTCGTCGGCACGTCCGGATACTTCCGCGTTTCCCCCCGCTGCAGCCTGTAGCGCTTGGTGGAGTGGCCTAGGTCCTTCCAGGCCAGCAGCAGCCAGTCTCCGGCCGGCAGGCTGGTGAGCCGGATCCGTCCCTGGTCGTCCGTCACGTCGCCACGGATCAATTCGCCTCCGCCGGCAAAGCGGAGGGCGCTTTCGTAGTTGGTGCGTGCCACTTCGATGCGGCCGGCCGCGTCGCCGAAATCCTTGAGCGAGTCGCGCTGGCCGCTCTTGACGGCGTCGAGCTGCGCCTCGAGCTCGGCCGAGTATGGCAGCAGCATGACGGACACCGAACGGTCCGGCGCCGGAGGAGCGCCCGGTCGCGAGGGCTCGGCCCAGGCCTGGCACCTGACATCGCCCAGGGCGCCCGCATCGCGGGCGCGCAGAAGCGGCGTCACGAGCTCGCCTAGATCGCCGGCGCGGGCGGCGACCGGTCCGATGGCCGCGGCCAGCAGCAGGCCGATCACCTGGATCCGGCGGCTCATCCGGCCACCGCATCCGCGTCGGCGCGCGGGCGCGTCCTCCATCGCGCGTGCATCCAGAACCATTGCTCGGGCGCCCGCTGGATGGCGGTCTCGATCGCGCGGTTGAAGGCCGCGGTGTAGGTCGTGACATCGCCGTCGGCCGGCGGCGGTAGCGCGGGCTCGACACGGACCGTGTGGCGGCCCTTCGCGTCGCGGCGAATGAAGACGGGCGTCACGGGGGCGCGGGCACGGAACGCCACCACCGCGAGCGCCTTGGAGGTGGAGGCCGGCACGCCGAAGAACGGGACGAAGATGCCTTCGCTACGCGCGGCGTTCTGATCGAGGAGGATCCCGACCATCCGCCGGCGGCGCAAGGCGTCCAGGACTCCGCGCAGCGCGCGGCGCTTGGCGATGAGCTCCACCCCGCAGCGCCGGCGAAACCGGGCGACCACACGGTCGAGAACCGGGTTGTCAAGCGGGCGCACCACGACGGAGAGCGGGAAGCCGCTCAGGGCGTGAGAGGCCGCCAGCAGCTCCCAATTCCCGAGATGCGCGGTGAGCAGCAGTATGCCCTTGCCCGACGTGGCCGCTGCTTCGAGGTGCTCGACACCCTCGAGCGTTACCCGCGAGAGCATGACCGCCGGCGGCCGGAAGAAGAACACGCAGCCCTCCACCAGGTTCATGCCCAGGTGTTCGAAGGAACGTCGGCCGAGCCGGCGCAGTTCCGCCGCGCCGCGAGCGCCGCCGAAGGCGCGCTCGAGGTTGTCGACGGTCAGCGTCCGCCGGCCGGGAAGCGCCGCCCAGGCCAGATCTCCGAGCCGCCGCCCTATCCAGAGGCCGAGCCGCGCGGGCAGCCAGGCCAATAGCACGCCCAGGGGAGCCAATAGCACCAACACTACCGCCCCGAGAGCCGAGGCCGCGGCGAGGCCCTGTCGCCTCATCCGTGAGGCAGCAGCACCCTGGTGATCACGATCCAGCTCGCAGCAGCGATGAAGCCGGACAGCGGGATCGTGAGGATCCAGGCCCAGATGATCTGGCCGGCCACTCCCCAGCGGACGGCGGAGAAGCGCTGCGTGGCGCCCACGCCCAGAATGGAGCCCGTGATGGTATGGGTCGTGCTGACGGGGATGCCGCCGATGGCGGTGCCGAGCAGCATCACCGCGCCGGACGTCTCGGCACAAAAGCCGCCGACCGGGCGCAGTTTGGTCAACCGCATGCCCATGGTCTTCACGATGCGCCAGCCTCCGGCGAAGGTGCCGAGCCCGATGGCTGCGTGCGCCGCCAGGATGACCCATACGGGCACGTAGAACTCAGGCCCGAGGTAACCGGCCGAGAACAGCAGGATCGCGATGATCCCCATGGTCTTCTGCGCGTCATTGGTGCCATGGCCGAGACTGTAAAAGGCGGCGGAGACGAGCTGCAGGCGGCGGAAGAGACCGTCCACTCGGCTCGGCCGGAAGCGACGGAAAGTCCACTGAGTGGCGACCATCAGGGAGAAACCCAGGCAGAGGCCGATGACCGGCGCCAGCACGATGAACACCAGGACCTTGAGCAGGCCGGGCAGAAGCAGCGCGCCGAATCCGGCCTTGGCGACGGCCGCGCCCGCGAAGCCTCCGATGAGCGCATGCGAGGAGCTGGTGGGGATCCCGAAGTACCAGGTGATCAGGTTCCAGGTGATGGCGCCGATGAGCCCGCCCAGGATGACCCATTGGTCCACCACGGCCGCGTCGACCACACCCTTGCCCACTGTCCGGGCGACCTGGACGCCGAAGCCGAAGGCGGCGACGAAGTTGAAGAACGCGGCCCAGACCACAGCCTGCATGGGCGTGAGGACGCGCGTCGACACCACCGTGGCAATGGAGTTGGCGGCGTCGTGGAAGCCGTTGATGTAGTCGAAGGCGAGCGCGACCAGAATGATGCCCGCGATCAGCAGCAGGGACCCGCTCATGGGCAGGAAGGCGAGCCCGGCCTCAGGCCATCTTCAGGATGATGCCCTCGATCACGTTGACCACGTCCTCGCACCGGTCGGTCACGGACTCCATCGTCTCGTACAGCTCCTTCCACTTGATGACCTCGATGGCGTCCGTGCTGCCCTCGAAGAGCCCCGCGAGCTGATCGCGCAGGAGGCGGTCCGCCTCATTCTCGAGCCGATTCACTTCGACCGCGTGTTTGTGATAATAGGCCGAGAGGGTTCGCAGGCAGCGGACCGCGCGGTCCGTCTCTTCCGCCGTCTTCACGATGATCTTGGCCATCGCGACGCAGCCTTCGGTGGGGGCTGCGATCTTGTAGAGCGCGAGCCGGTCGGCGACGGCATCGATGAGGTCGAGCACGTCGTCCAGCCGGCCGGCCATCGCATAGATGTCCTCGCGGTCGATGGGCGTAATGAAGGTGGTGTTCAGACGGCGCACGATCTCGTGGGTCAGGCTGTCGCCGGCGTGCTCCAGGTCCTTGATCTTCTGCGCCGCGGCCTTGGCGTCGGCGTAGTTGACAGTCAGCTCCTCGAGAACGCGCGCAGCCGAGACGATGTGGGAGGACTGCTGCTCGAAGAGATCGAAGAACTTCTCTTCCCTCGGAAGGATCCGGAACACGCCTGTATCCTCTCGCGCCGCGCCGCCGATGTCAACGCCTGGGTGGTTGACACGTCGAGAAGCGGCCGATACGATGGCCTCGTGAAATCCGCCGAGCGTGCGGCGGTCCGACAAACGCGCTGTCCTCATTGCGGAAATCCCACCACCTGGCGCGGGAATCCCAACCGGCCGTTTTGCTCGCTCGCATGCCGGCTCATCGACCTGGGCGTCTGGCTCGACGAGCGGTATCGGATTCCGGGCCCCGAGTTCCCCCGCGAGCCGGGCGCGGACGACGACGCCGGCCCCAGGCGCGGATGAGCGATCTCTTCGGCGACCCGGCCGTCTTCCTCCAACGTCTCGTCCTTCAAATCCCGGCGCTGCTCCTGGCAGTCACGGTGCACGAGCTCGCCCACGCCCTCGTTGCCGACCGCTTGGGCGATCACACCGCGCGCCTTCAGGGCCGCATCACGCTGAACCCGCTGCCCCATATCGACCCACTGGGCGCGCTGGCATTCGTGATTGCCGGCTTCGGCTGGGCGAAGCCGGTGCCGGTCAACGCGTTCAATCTCCGGCATCCCGTCCGTGACATGGCCTTGGTGGCCGCGGCGGGGCCGCTCTCGAACTTCGTGATGGCGTTCCTGGGACTCCTGGCCCTGGGCCTGGTCGCGCCGCTCATCCAGTCGCCCCTCATCGGCGAGCCTGTGCGCGGGATGCTGCTCTACATCTATCTGTTCAATCTTGGACTCGGGATCTTCAACCTGATCCCGCTGCCGCCGCTCGACGGCGGCCACTTCCTGCCCTACTTCCTACCTCGCGGATCCCGGTGGGAACTCCTCCACCAGGTGGAGCAGATGGGGCCGATCATCCTCATCCTGCTGGTCGTGAGCGGCGCCACGCGCTACATCATGGGTCCGCTGATGGCGCTGATGAATGCCTTCTTCCTCTGGGTGCTCCGCCTCATCATCTAGCCGCTGCGCTCGCATTCGCGACAAACGAAAGCGCCCGGACCTTGCGGCCCGGGCGCCTTGAATTACCCCGGCGGCGACCTACTCTCCCACGCCGTTACCAGCGCAGTACCATCGGCCCTGGAGGGCTTAACTTCCGTGTTCGGGATGGGAACGGGTGTGGCCCCTCCGGCAACGCCACCGGGAATCGGGTGGCAATCGAATACGTTGATTCTCGAGTGCAGCCAAGCGGTGTGTGTTTGTAAGAGTGCAACGTGGTCAAGCCGCACGGCCGATTAGTACCGCTCGGCTGAACGCCTTACGGCGCTTACACCTGCGGCCTATCAACCTGGTGATCTTCCAGGGGCCTTCAGAGGGCTTACGCCCTGGGAGGTCTCATCTTGAGGCGGGTTTCGCGCTTAGATGCCTTCAGCGCTTATCCCTGCCGGACATAGCTACCGAGCGATGCTCCTGGCGGAACAGCTCGCACACTAGA